>NZ_MCIG01000008.1 GCF_001705035.1 Curtobacterium sp. UCD-KPL2560
GAGAACGAGTAGTTCTGCGCCACGGCGGAGAACGAGTAGTTCTGCGCCACGGCGTGCTGCTGCACCATCGAGGTCAGCTCGTCGATCAGCGGTCGTCCCACGTCGTTCATGCGCGTGAAGTCCGGCGGTGCGAGCCGGACGGCGAACTCGTCGCCGACCACTCCTGGGGGCTGCTCGACACCGTCGTGCTCCACGTGCGGTCGGGCGGACGCGACCTCGTCGTCAAGGCGTGCGGGCCGCAGAACACCCACTTCCCCCGCGAGCTCACGGCGCACCGCGGGTGGACCGACGTGCTCGTCGCGCGCGGCGACGCCGGAGCCCTGGTCGCGGCGGACGAGGACACCCGGGTCCTCGTGCTCGACCGGGTCCCGGGCCGTCTCGCGCTCGGCACCCCGGACGAACACGACCCCGCGGTGCACCGGCAGGCGGGCGCCCTGCTCCGACGCCTCCACGACCAGACGGCGCGGACCGACCCGACCTACGCCGAGCAGGAGCAGGCGAAGACCACGGCTCAGCTCGACCGGCGGCACCGGATCCCGGCCGAGCGGGTCGAGGCCGTCCGCGCCGTGCTCGCCCGGTTCCGTCCGACCCCGGTGACCGTCGTGCCGACGCACGGCGACTGGCAGCCCCGCAACTGGGTGGTCGATGACGGCCGCCTCCGCGCGATCGACCTCGGACGCTTCGCGTTCCGTCCGGCCGCGACGGACCTCACACGGCTCGCCGTCCTGCACTGGCAGCACGACCCGGCGCTCGAGACCGCCTTCATCGACGGGTACGGGGGCGATCCCCGGACCCCGGACGCGTGGCGCTGGATCCAGCTCCGCGAGGCCGTCGGCACCGCGGTGTGGGCACACGAGGTGGGTGACGCCGGCTTCGAGGAGCAGGGGCACCGGATGCTCGACGACGCCCTCGCTGCCTTCGCGGGCTGACGGGCCGGGCCAGGAGACCCCCCGGGGGCGGCGGACGTCCCGGGGCAGCGGACGTCCCGGGGCAGCAGACTCCCGGAAACGCGGAACGGCCCCCGGATTCCTCCGGGGGCCGTTCCTCACCTGGTGCGCGAGGGGGGACTTGAACCCCCACGCCGTTTCCAGCACACGGACCTGAACCGTGCGCGTCTACCAATTCCGCCACTCGCGCCAGCCCGGCAACATTAGCACGGCGCCGAGGGGCCCCGTGACCACTGTCAGACGGGCCCGGGTGCCACCCACTACCATGCAGTGGTCCGTGACCGACGACACTGGAGACACATGGGCCTCTTGGACAGCTTCGAGCGAGGGTTGGAGCGCGCCGTCAACGGTGCGTTCGCGAAGACCTTCCGCTCCGGCGTGCAGCCCGTGGAGATCTCGAGCGCCCTGCGCCGCGAGCTCGACACCAAGGCCGCCGTGGTGTCGCGGGAGCGCATCCTCGTGCCGAACGAGTTCACCGTCCGGCTCGCACCGCCGGACTTCACGCGCATGAACGACGTGGGACGACCGCTGATCGACGAGCTGACCTCGATGGTGCAGCAGCACGCCGTGGCGCAGAACTACTCGTTCTCGGGCCCGGTGACGATCCGGTTGCAGCAGGACGGCACGCTCTCGACCGGGATCCTGCAGGTCGACTCGAGCACCGTGCAGCGCGACGTCGCGTGGGTCGCGGTCCTCGACATCGGCTCCCAGCGTCACCGGCTGCAGCGCGGACGCACCGTGATCGGCCGCGGGACGGACGCCGACATCACCGTCGCCGACACCGGCACGAGCCGCAAGCACGTCGAGGTGATCTGGGACGGCAAGCACGCCCAGGCCAACGACCTGGGGTCGACGAACGGCTCGAAACTCGACGGTCAGCGCTTCCAGCAGGCCATCGTGGAGCCGGACTCGACGATCGAGATCGGTCGTACCCGTATGGTGTTCCGGGTGATCCCCGAGAGCGACGGAGGTGCTCGATGACCACAGGGCTGACCCTGCTCGTCCTGCGCTTCGCGTTCCTCGCGGTGCTGTGGCTGTTCGTGTTCGTGATCGTCTTCGCCCTGCGGAGCGACCTCTTCGGCCAGCGCGTGCGCACGATCCCCACCGATCCGAAGGCCGCACCGTCCGGCCCGACGACCCCCGTGGTCCCCGCTGCGGCTGCTCCGGCGGCCGCGTCGGGTGGTGCGTTCACCGAGCTGATCGGGCAGTCCTCCGGACCGACGCCGCAGCAGACCGCGAGCGGCGTCCCGACGCGGCTCGTCATCACCGAGGGCGCACGTGAGGGCCTCGAGATGCCGCTCGGCGGCGGACCGATCACCATCGGCCGCTCGAGCGAGTCCAACGTCGTGATCCGCGACGACTACACGTCCACCCACCACGCCCGCCTGGAACTCCGGGCGTCGGGGTGGGTCCTCACCGACCTCGAGTCCACGAACGGCACCTTCGTCGACGGTCAGAAGGTGACCACCCCCGTGACCATCGCGGAGCGGACACCGATCACGATCGGGACGACGACGTTCGAGCTGCGGCGGTAACCCGGACATGACCGCTCGCACGCTGAGCGCCGCTGTGTCCCACGTGGGGCGCATCCGCGCCAACAACCAGGACTCCGGCTACGCCGGCACCCACCTCTTCGCCGTCGCCGACGGCATGGGCGGCCACGCGGGCGGCGACGTCGCCTCCGCGATCGCCATCCGTCGGATCCGCGAGGTGGACCGCGAGTTCCCCTCCGCGCACGACGCCGAGTTCGCCCTGCAGTCGGCCCTCATCGCCGCGAACCAGCTCATCACCGAGACGGTCTTCGAGCACCAGGAACTCACCGGCATGGGCACCACGGTGTCCGCGCTCATCCGGGTCGGCGAGCAGATCGCCATCGCCCACATCGGCGACTCGCGCATCTACCGGATGCGCGACGGTGAGCTGCAGCAGATCACCTCCGACCACACGTTCGTGCAGCGGCTCGTCGACAGCGGTCGCATCACACCGGAGGAAGCAGCGGTCCACCCGCGCCGCTCGGTGCTCATGCGGGTGCTCGGCGACGTCGACGCGGCACCCGAGGTCGACACCGCCGTCATGGACATCCAGGCCGGCGACCGCTGGCTCCTGTGCTCCGACGGCCTGTCCTCGTACCTCGCCGAGGAGCGCATCCGACACGCCCTGGCGTCGACGATGGACGCCAACCAGGTCACCCAGCGCCTGGTCAAGGAGACGCTCGACCACGGCGCCCCCGACAACGTCACCGTCGTCGTGATGGACGTGACCGACGGCGACGTGGTCGACGACGACGAGGCCGCCACCACGGTCGGGTCCGCCGCAGCACCCCTGACCTTCGAGGCGTCGACCGGCCGCAAGCCGATCCGCCTCCCCACGATCCTGCTGCACCCCCTCAAGGTCAGCGCCGCGCCCGAGGACTCGCACTTCGAGCCAGAGTCGGACCAGTACTTCGCCGAGCTCATCGCCGAGGACCGTCGTCGCCGGGTGCGCCGACGGATCGGTTGGACGATCGCGCTCGTCGCGGCGGTCGGGCTGCTCGTCGGCGCCGTGTTCCTGGGCTGGCGGATCACGCAGGACCACTACTACGTGGGCACCGACCGCGGCACCGTCGCGATCTACAAGGGCGTCCAGCAGTCGATCGGTCCGATCGCGCTGTCCGACGTGTACGAGGACACCGACATCAGCACCGCGTCGCTGCCGGAGTACACCCGCGAGAACGTCCGCTCGACGATCAACGCGACGTCGTTGTCCGACGCTCGGGACATCGTCGACCGCCTGCGCAAGGCCGCGGAGACCGGACAGGACCAGGCCGGGACCGGTGGCGACGGGTCCCCGTCGTCCTCGCCGACGCCCACCCCGTCCGACTCCCCGACCGAGGCGCCGGCAGCACCGGCGGCAGCGGCGGCAGCGGGAACGCCCTCGCCCGGGGCGGAGGCGCTGTGATGAGCACCGCCACCGCACAGTCCTTCACCCAGGCGATCACGATCAAGCTCCGCGAACCCGCGCGCGCCCGCAACCTCGAGCTCGTGCTGCTCGTCATCGCTTGCGGCATCTGCGCCGGGGCGATGGTGCTCGTCCAGCTCGGCACCAAGGGCCGCCTGTTCGACACGGGCGTGCTGTGGGTCGGGGGCGGGATCCTCGGGCTCGCGCTCGTCATGCACTGCGTGCTCCGGGTCGTCGCGAAGAACGCCGACCCGTTCATCCTGCCGGTCGCCCTCGTGCTCAACGGCATCGGGATCGCCGAGATCTACCGCATCGACGTCCACAACGGCCTGACCGGCTGGGACGCGATCGGCGTGAAGCAGATCGTCTGGACGATGCTCGCGATGGTGCTCGCGACGATCACCGTCGTGGTGGTCCGCAACCACCGGTTCCTGCAGCGCTACCGCTACATCTTCATGGCGCTGACGATCTTCCTGCTCCTCATGCCGATGCTGCCGGGGATCGGCGAGAACATCGGCGGCGCACGCGTCTGGATCCGGATCGGCCCGTTCTCGTTCCAGCCGGGTGAGCTCGCGAAGATCACCATGGCGCTGTTCTTCGCCGGGTACCTCGTCACCGCCCGCGACTCGCTGTCGATCGTCGGCAAGAAGTTCCTCGGCATGACGTTCCCGCGAGCGCGTGACCTCGGCCCGATCCTGGTGATGTGGGGCGCCGCGATGGCCGTCCTCGTCTTCCAGCGCGACCTCGGCACGGCGCTGCTGTACTTCGGCCTGTTCCTCGTGATGATCTACGTCGCGACGGGACGGCTCAGCTGGGTCGCGATCGGCCTGACGCTGTTCATCGGTGGTGCGATCGTCGCCCAGGCCGCCCTCGTGTACGTGCGCGGCCGGTTCGAGCAGTGGCTCGACCCGTTCGACCAGGCGATCTTCTCGCGGCAGACGCAGGGCAGCTACCAGCTCGTGCAGGGCCTGTTCGGGTTCGCGAACGGCGGCATCACCGGGACCGGCCTCGGGCAGGGCCGGCCGTACATCACCCCGGTGGCGAACGCCGACTACATCGTCGCGTCCCTCGGTGAGGAACTCGGGCTCATCGGTGTCTTCGCGATCCTGGCACTGTTCATCGTGCTGGCCTCCCGCGGCCTGCGGGTGGCCTTCATGGCCCAGGACGACTTCGGCAAGCTCCTCGGGGTCGGCTTCGGCTTCACGATCGCCCTGCAGGTGTTCGTCGTCGTCGGCGGCATCACCCGCATCATCCCGGTGACCGGTCTGACCACGCCCTTCATGGCGGCCGGTGGGTCCTCCCTGATCGCCAACTGGATCATCGCGGCGATGCTGCTGCGACTGACCGACGCGATCCCCGCAGAACAGCGCGTCCAGCAGGGCGCGATCCCGGCCGCGCGCGGGAAGGCTCCGCGCACGAAGGCCGCGACCAGGAAGGAGCACAGCCGGTGAACCGACAGCTCCGCGGTGTCTCGACCGTCATCGTGCTCATGTTCGTCGCACTGTTCGTGTCGACGACCTCGATCCAGTTCTTCGCGTCCGACTCCCTGCGCGCCGACTCGCGCAACTCCCGGACCATCCTGGACAGCTACTCCACCAAGCGGGGCGCGATCCTCGTCAACGGCAGCCCGATCGCCGAGTCGACCCCGGTGGACGACCAGTACCAGTACCAGCGCTCCTACACGAACGGCGCGCTCTACTCGGCCGTCACCGGGTACTTCACGATCGGCCAGGGCAACACCGGCATCGAGGGCGCCGAGAACTCGGTCCTGTCGGGCAACTCCGACGCCTCGTTCTTCCAGAACCTCAACGCGATCCTCACCGGGCAGGACATCCAGGGCGACAACGTCAACCTGACGATCGACCCCGACGTGCAGCAGGCCGCGTACGACGCCCTCGGGTCGAACTCCGGCGCCGTCGTCGCGATCCAACCGAAGACCGGCAAGATCCTCGCGATGGTGTCCAAGCCCGAGTACGACCCGAACGCGCTCACCTCGCACGACACCGCGAAGGTCAAGGCCGAGTACGACGCCCTCCTCGCGCAGAAGCCCACCCCGTTGCAGAACCGCGCCATCGGCGGCGACCTCTACACGCCGGGATCGGTCTTCAAGCTCGTCGTCGCGTCGGCCGCGCTCAAGGACGGCAAGTACGACCTCGACTCCGAGTTCCCGAACCCGGCCCGGCTCCAGCTCCCCGGCACGAACACGTTCATCAACAACGCCGAGGGCGGGTCCTGCGGCGGTGGCGAGACGGTGAAGCTGCGCACGGCGATCCAGTACTCGTGCAACATCCCGTTCGCGGAGCTCGGCCAGAAGCTCGGGTACGACGAGATCAAGTCCGTCGCCGACGAGTACGGGTTCGGCGACGCCATCGAGGTGCCGATGCGCGCCACGGCGAGCCAGTACCCCGACGTCGACTCGACCGCCCAGCTCATGCTGAGCGCCTTCGGCCAGGCCAGCGTGCGCGTGTCGCCGCTGCAGATCGCGATGGTGTCGGCCGGCATCGCCAACGGTGGCAAGGTCATGCAGCCGTCGCTCGTCGACTCGATCACCACGAGCGACCTGAAGACCGTCGAGTCGTTCTCGCCGCGCCAGTACAGCGACCCGCTGTCCGGCTCCGAGGCGGCCGACCTGACCGAGGCGATGCAGAGCGTCGTCAACGACGGCACCGGTACCAATGCCAAGATCGACGGTGTCGACGTCGCCGGCAAGACCGGCACGGCGGAAGGCGGTACGGGCGATCCGTACACGCTCTGGTTCACGGGGTTCGCCCCGGCCAAGGACCCGGAGGTGGCCGTCGCGGTCGTCGTCGGGAACGGTGGCGGACGCGGACAGTCCGGCGTCGGCAACACGGTCGCGGCCCCGGTCGCGAAGAAAGTCATGGAGGCGGTGCTGAACAAATGAGACCCACCAGCGGACTCACCTTCGGTGGGCGGTACCAGCTCTCCTCCCGTGTCGCGATCGGCGGCATGGGCGAGGTCTGGCAGGCCACCGACCTCGTCATCGGACGGACCGTCGCACTCAAGATCCTCAAGGACGAGTACCTCGGCGACCCGGGCTTCCTCGAGCGCTTCCGCGCCGAGGCCCGGCACGCCGCGCTCGTCAACCACGAGGGCATCGCCAACGTCTTCGACTACGGCGAGGAGGACGGCAGCGCCTACCTCGTGATGGAGCTCGTCCCCGGCGAGGCCCTGTCGACCATGATCGAACGCGAGCACACGCTCCCGGTCGACAAGGTGCTCGACATCGTCGCGCAGACCGCGAACGCACTGCAGGCCGCGCACGCCGTGGGCCTCGTGCACCGCGACATCAAGCCGGGCAACCTGCTCATCACCCCGGACGGCCGCGTCAAGATCACCGACTTCGGGATCGCGCGCATCGCCGACCAGGTGCCGCTCACGGCGACCGGGCAGGTGATGGGCACGGTCCAGTACCTGTCACCCGAGCAGGCGAGCGGTCACCCGGCCTCGCCGTCCACCGACGTCTACTCGCTCGGCATCGTCGCGTACGAGGCCCTCGCCGGCCGGCGCCCGTTCACGGGTGAGTCGCAGGTCGCGATCGCGATGGCGCACATCAACGAGCAACCCCCCGCGCTGCCGTCCGACGTGCCGGAGCCCGTGGCCGCACTCGTGCTGTCCTGCATCGCGAAGAAGCCCGCCGACCGTCCCGCGACCGCGGCCAACCTGGCGCGTGCCGCCCAGGCGCTCCGCCGTGGCGACGTCGCGGCCGCCACCGTCGCGGTCCCCGCCGTCGGCGGTGCCGGCACCGTCGCGTTCAACCCCCCGGCGGACCGCGGCGACGAGCAGGCGACCGCGCTCATCGGCACCCAGGCCGGCGCCCTCGCCGGTCCGCCGACCACGCCGGGATCGCCCGCCTCGCCCGACGAGGACGAGCCGAAGAAGCGTGCATGGATCTGGTGGGTCGTCGGTGGGGTCGCCCTCCTGGCGATCATCGGCGCGGTCGTCGCGTTCGCGCTCAACGGCGGCGGGGACGGCGACGGAGGGAAGGCCCCGGCGTCCCAGTCGCCCAGCGCCTCGGCGCGGCCGAGCAACACGCCGTCCCCGACCCCGTCGCAGCCGGCCCGGCAGTTCATCGACAAGAGCCAGTACGTCGGCCGTGCCACCGACGACGTCCGCAACGCCCTCCAGGAGCTCGGCTTCGAGGTGGACGTGCAGGACGGCAGCCCCGCACCGACCGCTGCACAGGCGAACACCGTCGCCGACCTGACCCCCACGGGCAGCGTCATGGACGGCACGACCATCACGGTCACGCAGTACACGACCCCGCCGACGGCCAACAAGCCGAACACCCCGAACGCGTCGTCGGTGTCGAGCACGGGGTCGGTCACCTTCAGCTGGTCGGCCGCCACCTGCCCGGACGGCTACTCGGTGTCGAAGTACTCGTGGAAGGTCACCGGTGGGAAGGACGCCTCCGGTGCGACCTCGGGTGACACCAGCTCGACCGCGGTGACGATCCAGGCCGACGCCGCCGGCACCCCGGTGTCGTTCAGCTACAACGTGACGTGCGGCTCGCTCGCGCCCTCCGAGGACTCGGACCCCGCCACGGCCACCTGGACGTCGAGCCCCTCGCCGACCTCCACGCCCCCGGCGAACGGGGCGGGAACGGGCACCGGTACGGGTACCTCGAAGACCGGCTGAGCGTCACCCGGACGGGGGCTTCCGACACCGTTGCGTAACGGTTGGTCGGGAGCCTCCGCCGTCAGCCGGCTGCCAGTGAACGCTGCCGTACACTGTCCCGGACGGACATTCGGAGGAGTACGTGCCTGAAGGTGTGACCGCGGGGATCGCGCTCCTCGCCAACCGCTACGAGATCGGCGACGTCATCGGTCGCGGTGGGATGGCGACGGTGCACGTGGGCACCGACACCAGACTCGGACGCAAGGTCGCGGTGAAGCTGCTCAAGCCGAGCCTCGCCAACGACCCTGCGTTCCGCATCCGCTTCCGCCAGGAAGCCCAGGCGGCTGCGCGCATGGCGCACCCCACCATCGTCCGCGTCTACGACGCCGGCGAGGAGACCGTCACCGAGACCTCGGGCGCCGAGGTGCAGGTGCCCTACATCGTCATGGAGTACGTCGAGGGCCGTGCGCTCTCGGACATCGTCGCCGAGGGCCCGCTCGACCCGTCCGAGGCCGTGCGCATCACCGAGGGCATCCTCACCGCGCTCGAGTACTCGCACCGCGCCGGGGTCGTCCACCGCGACATCAAGCCCGCGAACGTGATGGTCGCCCACAACGGCCAGGTCAAGGTCATGGACTTCGGCATCGCCCGGGCCATCACCGACACCTCGGCGACCGTCGCGCAGACGACGTCGATCCTCGGGACCGCCTCGTACTTCTCGCCGGAGCAGGCCCGCGGCGAGACGGTCGACGCGCGCACCGACATCTACTCCACGGGCGTCGTGCTCTTCGAGCTCCTCACCGGCCGCGCACCGTTCATCGGTGACTCGCCCGTCGCGGTCGCCTACCAGCACGTGAGCGAGCAGCCGGTGGCCCCGTCGACGATCGCCCACGCGGTGTCGCCTGCCCTCGACGCCGTGACGCTGCACGCGCTCGTGAAGGACCGCACCCGACGCTTCCAGAACGCCGCCGAGTTCCGCTCCGACCTGCAGCAGGCCGCAGCGGGCAAGGTGCCGGTGTCGACCCGCAAGCTCCAGCAGAACGCCGCGCACGACGCATCGACGATGCTGTTCGGGGTCAACCCGCGCACGACGTCGAACCCCGCGGTCGCGTTCCGCGAGCTCGACGACGACACCGCCGAGCACCGCCCGCAGCGGACCCAGAACCGCCCGCCGGTGGCGTGGATCTGGGTGGGCATCATCCTGACCATCGCCGTGATCGCCGGCGTCGGCTTCTTCGTCGCGAACCTGCAGCCCGGCAAGGCGCCGGTGTCGTCCTCGGTCTCCGTCCCGAACGTCGTCGGCGGCACGTGGGACTCGGCGAAGTCCGCGCTCGAACAGCGCGACCTCAGCCCGGTCGAGGTCGGTGAGAACTCCGACGACGTCCCGAAGGACTCCGTCATCCGCACCGAGCCCGGTTCCGGCACGAACGTCGCGCGCAAGCAGAGCATCCGGGTCATCGTGTCGCTCGGCCCCGAGCAGGTGGCGGTCCCCGACCTGGCGGGGCAGACCCAGGACGCCGCACAACAGGCACTGAAGGCGGCCGGCTTCCAGGTCGGTGCGATCAACTCCGACTACTCGAACGACATCCCCGAGGGCACCGTCATCGACTCCGACCCAGCAGCGACGACGCAGCTCACCAAGGGCTCGGTCGTGAACCTGCGGGTCTCGAACGGCAAGGTCCGCCTGCCGAACGTCACGCAGCAGCCCTTCGGGACCGCGAACCAGACCCTCGTCTCGCTCGGCCTGACCGTGGTCCCCGTGGCCTCGAACTCCTGCACCGGCGGCCTCGTCGTGCAGCAGAGCGCACCGGAGGGTGACATCGCACAGGGCAGCTCGGTCACGCTGGTCTACTGCGCCGCCTCGGACAAGCCCACGCAGCAGCCGTCGTCGCCGGCGAACGGTGGCCAGCAGCAGGGCGGCACGCCGCCGTCCCCCGGCCAGTAGCAACCGCCGACGCGGGCGGCCCTCAAGCGCCCGATCGGCACGGCCTGGGGGCGACCGGCGACTCCCTCGCCGGTTCGGACGCGACGCGTCGCGTCGGGTTGCGTTCAGCGCATCCCCCAGCGACGGGACGGTCGCGACCCGCGGGGACGCCTCGCACCGGTCTGGAGGCACGCCCCACGTCCGTCGGACTGCTCGGCGGGCCACATGGCTGGCTCCAGAGCCCGCCACCCGCGGCCGCCCCGCCGGCGGCGGGCAGTCCGCGCGGTCGATTCAGCCGCGCTGTGCGGCGATGAGCGGGTTCAGCGCCGCGGCCCGCTCGGCCGCACCGGTCAGGCCGGTCGTCTCGAGCCAGTTGCCGACCATCCGGTACCCGCCCTCGGTGAGGACGGACTCCGGGTGGAACTGCACGCCGTACACGGGGTGGTCGCGGTGCTGGACACCCATGATGACGCCGCCACCGGTCCGCGCGGTGACGGTGAGCTCGTCCGGCACCGTGCCGTCGACGATCGCCAGCGAGTGGTAGCGCGTCGCGGTGAAGGGGTGCGGGACGCCGGTGAACAGGACGCTGTCGTCGTGGTCGACCTGCGAGGTCTTCCCGTGCATGAGTTCCTCGGCGTGCGTGACGGTCGCGCCGAGGGCCTCCGCGATGGCCTGGTGGCCGAGGCACACCCCGAGCAGCGGCGTCTCGGCCTGGATCGCGGCGCGCACCGTCGGGATGGAGACCCCGGCGTCGGCGGGCGTCCCCGGGCCGGGGGAGAGCAGCACGCCGTCGTAGTCGGCGAGCCGCTCGGCGATCTCGGACTCGGGGAAGGCGTCGTTGCGGACGACGTCGGTCTCGGCTCCGAGCTGCTGCACGTACCCGTTCAGCGTGTAGACGAAGCTGTCGTAGTTGTCGACGACGAGGATCTTGGTCATGGTCGCATCACCGTACCTGTGGGGGTGTGTGCGGCTCCTGGGGGCCGTGCCGCACACGCGGTCACGGTAGGATACCGGCCATGGCCAAGGACAAGGACCGCACCAAGCCCGCCCGGAGGACCCGAGCCGACTCGGTCGACACGGCCGGCGACCAGCCGAACCCCGTGTGGTTCAAGCCCGTCATGTTCGGCTTCATGCTGGTCGGGCTGGCGTGGGTCATCGTCTTCTACATCTCGAACACGACGCTGCCCGTGCCGTCGCTCGGGTCGTGGAACATCCTCATCGGATTCGGCATCATGTTCGTCGGCTTCCTCATGACCACACGCTGGCGCTAGCCACCTCCGCTGTTCCGACGCCCGTCGCACCCCTCGGTGCGGCGGGCGTCGTCGTGTACCCGGGGTCGAAGCTGCCCGGAGCAGCGTGGTGCTCGGTTGCGTGAACGCACTCCGGTCTGTCCACAAGCTCGGCCGGCCGTCGGCGCCGCTCTCCACACCACGGGCGGAGTTCTCCCCAGTTCTCCACACTTTCCCCAGCGTCATCCACACCCTCGTCCCGGAGTTATCCACATGTGCATCCACAGTGGGGATAATCACACGCGTGTAACTCACCGAGTTGTCCCCAGCTGTGGAGAACTCCGTGCAGAGGTGTGGAGAACGACGACGTCCTGCGCTCCGCGGGCCCGTCACATCCGCGCCACTGGCCGTCACATCCGCTTCGAGGGCGCGGGAACGACGAACGCCCCACCGCGCACTGCGGTGGGGCGTTCGACGAAGCAGGCCGCGATCAGCCGATCGTGACGGCGTACCCGACGTAGATCAGGGCGATCGCCGCGACGGCTTCGGCCACGAGCAGGGCGATCTGCAACGGCCGACGGCGGATGTTCCGCGTCTGGGCGAACACCAGGCCGGTGAGGAAGCCGCCCACGATGCCGCCGACGTGCGCCTGCCACGAGATGTTCGTCCCGGGCAGGAACCCGATCACGAGGTTGAGGCCGATGATCACCAGGAGCTGCACGGCGTTGATCCCCAGGCTCCGCTGGATGACGAAGAACGCCGCGAAGAGCCCGAAGATCGCCCCCGAGGCACCGAGCACACCGGTGCCGGGCGCCAGGACGGTGACCGCCAGGGTGCCGAAGATCCCGGAGATGAAGTACAGCGCCAGGAAGCGCCACGTCCCGAGCAGGTTCTCGAGCATGCGCCCGAACACCCACAGCGCCCACATGTTGAAGGCGATGTGGAAGAAGCCCGAGTGCACGAACAGCGACGTGACGATCCGCCACGGCTGGGTGGGCAGCAGCAGCGAGTTGTAGGCCAGGAGTGCCGTCAGGTACCGGCCGGTCACCTGGTCGAGCAGCCAGATCGCCACCGAGACGACCACGAGCACGAACGTGCCCTTCTGGTCGAGCATGGCGAACCGGCGCCGAGCGACGGTCAGGCCGCTCGGCGCTCCGGATGCCTTCCGGTTCGCCGCGAACTGTGCCCGCTGTTCACGGACGCACTCCGGGCAGTGCACCCCGACGGCAGCCGGCGTCTGGCACTCGGTGCAGATCGTCCGTCCGCAGCGCTGGCAGAGGATGAAGCTCTGCCGGTCCGGGTGTCGGTAGCAGAAGTTGCCCGGGTTCGCAGCGTGGTCCGTCACCTGGACTCAGACGTCCTCGACGTCGATGCTCTGGATGACGACGTCCTCGAGCGGCTTGTCGCGACCGTCGGTCGGGACGGCCTCGATCGCGTCGACGACCGCGCGCGACTCGTCGTCCGCGACCTCACCGAAGATGGTGTGCTTGCCCTGGAGCCAGGGGGTGGCGACCGTGGTGATGAAGAACTGCGAACCGTTCGTGCCCCGGCCGCCCTGGATGCCGGCGTTCGCCATGGCGAAGATGTACGGCTTCTGGAAGGTGAGCTCGGGGGAGATCTCGTCGTCGAAGCGGTAGCCCGGGCCACCGATGCCCTGACCGAGCGGGTCGCCGCCCTGGATCATGAAGTCCTTGATGATGCGGTGGAAGATCACGCCGTCGTAGAGCTTGTCGGTCGAGACCTTGCCCGTGCCCGGGTGGGTCCACTCCTGCTTGCCGGTCGCGAGGTCGACGAAGTTCTTGACGGTCTTCGGAGCGTGGTTGCCGAACAGGTTGACGCGGACGTCGCCCTTGTTCGTGTGGATCGTTGCGACAGCGGTGTGCAGAGACATGTTCCGATTCTCGCATGTACTCCCGGTGCAGACACGGATTGCACAGCTGAGGCTCCGTGACCTGTCAGCCGCCCCGGTGGCAGGATGGGGTCACGCCGTTCCGATGGAGGTACCAGATGACGACGATCGAGATCCCGCGCAAGCGTCGGAAGCAGATCAAGAAGCTCAAGGGCAAGACCGCCTCGCTCCTCGGCGAGCAGCGCAAGGTCCTGGAGCACGCGAACGCGATCCTCGCCGAGGCTCGCTCGCACGCCGCAGACGCAGCTCGCAAGGACATCGCACCCCGCGTGCAGAACGCGATCGACAACGGGATCCGTCCCGCTGTCGCCACGAGCGTCCACGCAGCCACCTCGGCCGCGCAGAACGCCTCGCACCGCTTCCAGACCGAGGTCGTCCCGGGGCTCGTCGCCACCGCTGGCTCGGTCCTGAGCGTCAAGGACCTCGCGAAGGACCCGCGCGTCAAGAAGATCGTGAAGGACGCCCAGAAGAAGGGCGCCAAGGCGAAGAAGGCCGCGGCGAAGTACACGCCCGGTCACCAGAAGAAGGGCCTCGGCTTCGGTGGGGTCGCCCTCATCGTGGTCGGTGTCGTCGCCGTCGCCGGTGCTGCCTACGCGGCGTACCAGACGCTCCGCGCCGACGACGACCTGTGGGTCGCCGACGACGCTGACTCGGCGGAGAAGAAGTCCGCCTGACCTCCCGGTTCGTTCGAAGGGCCCCGGCACTGCGCCGGGGCCCTTCGTCGTCCCTGGCACGGGAGGTCGACGGCGCTGGGCCCCGTTGAGCGCGCACGATCAGTCACACTCGGCGGCCCACGGCGACGAACACCGCCCTCCCGCCGTCCTCCACGCGGCGCGTCCCGCCCGCTCGCCGGTGGGGTGCGCGAGCGGCGTGCGACCCTGGGCGACCGGCGCGCCCATGGGCAAGCSGCGTGCCCATGGGCGAGCGGCGTGCGCCCGTCGGCGAGCGGCGTGCGCCCGTCGGCAAGCGGCGTGCACCCGCCGGCAAGCGGCGTGCACCCGCCGGCAAGCGGCGTGCACCCGCCGGCAAGCGGCGTGCGCCCGTCGGCAAGCGGCGTGCGTCGGTACTGCTGGTCGGCAGCGCGGACTGGAGGCGCGCTGCCAGCCCGCCCCGCGCCTCCCGTCCGGTGCGCACCCTGCTCACGCGACGGCCCCGCCGTTCCGTCACGTCGTAGATCGTCGCGTTGTGCCCGGCCGCAGGCCGGCGTGTGCGCCACACCGAGGCGACACGACTCGCCGCGCCCAGCACGTCGAGGTGTCGGAACTCCCCGCGCCCAGCGCCGGCGAGATGCCGGAATTCCGGCACCTCGGCGCGCACCCCCGAACGCCGCGCACGCGCACACGCACACGCACACGCACGAAAACCCGGGAACGACGAAGCCCCTGCGACGCCAGCGGCGACCAGGGGCTGTTCGGAGTGGAGCCTGGGAGAATCGAACTCCCGACATCCTGCTTGCAAAGCAGGCGCTCTACCAACTGAGCTAAGGCCCCGTACGGTACCGAGGTACCGACCGGATGTCGTACGTGGTGGGGCTACAAGGACTTGAACCTTGGACCTCTTCGTTATCAGCGAAGCGCTCTAACCGCCTGAGCTATAGCCCCTCAGACCGGATGAAAGCCTACCGCACCGATCCCGCAGAACGAAATCGAGTGGATCGACCCACCCAGCCCGGGTGTGTCAGTTGTTCGTGAACCCGACGAGCAAGCCGCCGGTGATCCGCACACTGAGGTTGTAGAGCACGCTCACGATCGCGCCGAGCACGGTGCCCACGACGACGTTGAGGATGCCGACCACGACCGAGAACCCGAGGACCTGGCCCAGTGAGAACTGGTCCATGATCGAGTACCCGCTCTGCCCGGTCACGTCCTTGAGCAGGGCGTCGATCTGCGTGAAGACACCGGTCTGGTTGAGGATGATCCACACCAGGGCGGTCGCCACGACGATCACGATCGAGCCGGCCAGGGCGATCAGGAAGGACAGCTTGACCATCGACCAGAAGTCGAGGTACACGAGCCGCAGTCGCACCTGACGGGTGCCGACGGGCCGCTTCGCCTTCTTCTGGAGCTTCTCGGCAACACTACTCATTGGTTGACTGGTCCTCTCCGGCCACGGGCTCGGTCGGTTCGGGGGCCGCTTCGTCAGGGCTGACCGTCTCCACCGGGCCTGCGGGCTCGATCTCGGCGTCGTCCTGGTCGTCCAGGTTCCGCTCACTGTTCCGGGCCACCGCGATGATCCGGTCGTTCTCCGCGAACCTCGCGAAGACCACACCCATCGTGTCGCGACCCTTGGCGGGCACCTCGGACACGGCAGACCTTACCACCTTGCCCGATTGCAGCACGACGAGCACCTCGTCGTCGGCGCCCACGATGAGCGCTCCCACGAGGTCGCCCCGGTCGGCCGCCAACTTGGCGACCTTGATGCCGAGACCACCACGGCCCTGCACCCGGTACTGGTCGACCGAGGTCCGCTTGGCGTAGCCGCCCTCGGTCATCACCCAGACGTACCCGTCGTCGGACACGACCCGCGCCGCGAGCAGCGAGTCGTCCCCGCGGAACGACATGCCCTTCACGCCGGAGGTCGAGCGCCCCATCGGACGGAGGCTGTCGTTCGTCGCGGTGAAGCGCAGCGACATGCCGTGCTTCGAGACGAGGAGCAGGTCGTCGGTCTCGTCGACGAGCAACGCCTGGCGGAGCTTGTCGCCCTCGCGCAGGTTGATCGCGATGATGCCACCGGTGCGGTTCGTGTCGTACTCGGTGAGCGCGGTCTTCTTGACGAGACCCTGCTCGGTGGCGAGCACGAGGTACTGCGCGGCCTCGTAGTCGCGGATGTCGAGCACCTGCTGGATCTGCTCGTCGGGCTGCATCGCGAGGAGGTTCGCGACGTGCTGGCCCTTGGCGTCGCGGCTGGCTTCCTGGAGCTCGTACGCCTTGGCGCGGTAGACCCGGCCCTGGTCGGTGAGGAACAGCAGCCAGTGGTGCGTCGTCGTGACGAAGAAGTGCTCGACGATGTCGTCGGCCCGGAGCTGGGCACCCTTGACGCCACGGCCACCGCGGTGCTGCGAGCGGTAGTTGTCGCTGCGCGTGCGCTTGACGTACCCGCCGCGGGTGATGGTGACGACCATCTCCTCCTCGGGGATGAGGTCCTCGATGGACATGTCGCCGTCGTAGCCGAGCAGGATCTCGCTGCGGCGGTCGTCGCCGAAGCGGTCGACGATCTCGGCGAGCTCGTCGCTGATGATGCTGCGCTGCCGGGTCTCCGAGCCCAGGATGTCCTGGAAGTCGGCGATCTTGCGCTCGAGCTCGTCGGCCTCGTCGTGGATCTTCTGCCGCTCGAGGGCGGCCAGGCGACGGAGCTGCAGCTCGAGGATCGCGCGCGCCTGGATCTCGTCGACGCTGAGCAGGTCCATGAGGCCCGTGCGCGCTTCTTCCACGTCGGGCGAGCGACGGATGAGCGCGATGACCTCGTCGAGGGCGTCGAGTGCCGCGAGGTAGCCGCGCAGGATGTGCGCGCGCTTCTCGGCCTCGCGCAGCCGGTACTGCGTGCGGCGGACGATGACGTCGATCTGGTGGTCGACCCACGCCGAGATGAAGCCGTCGAGCGCGAGCGTGCGCGGCACGCCGTCGACGATCGCGAGCATGTTCGCGCCGAAGTTCTCCTGCAGCTGCGTGTGCTTGTACAGGTTGTTCAGCACGACCTTCGCCACGGCGTCGCGCTTCAGCACGATGACCAGGCGCTGGCCGGTGCGGCCGGAGGTCTCGTCGCGGATGTCCGCGATGCCGGCGAGCTTGCCGTCCTTGACGCCCTCGGCGATGCGGATCGCGAGGTTGTCCGGGTTGACCTGGTACGGCAGCTCGGTGACGACCAGGCACGTGCGGCCCTGGATCTCCTCGACGTTCACGACCGCACGCATCGTGATCGACCCGCGGCCCGTGCGGTACGCGTCCTGGATGCCCTTGGTGCCGAGGATCTGCGCACCGGTCGGGAAGTCCGGGCCCTTGATCCGCTGCATGAGCGCCCCGAGGAGCTCTTCACGCGTCGCGTCCGGGTGCTCGAGCGCCCACTGCGCACCGGCCGCGACCTCGCGCAGGTTGTGCGGCGGGATGTTCGTCGCCATGCCGACCGCGATGCCGACGGAGCCGTTCACGAGCAGATTCGGGAAGCGGGCCGGCAGGATCGCGGGCTCCTGCGTGCGGCCGTCGTAGTTGTCCTGGAAGTCGACGGTGTCCTCGTCGATGTCCCGGACCATCTCCATGGCGAGCGGCGCCATCTTGGTCTCGGTGTACCGGGGGGCTGCGGCGCCGTCGTTGCCGGGCGAACCGAAGTTGCCCTGGCCGAGCGCGAGCGGGTACCGGAGCGACCACGGCTGCACCAGGCGGACGAGTGCGTCGTAGATCGCGCTGTCGCCGTGCGGGTGGAACTGCCCCATGACGTCGCCGACGACGCGCGAGCACTTCGAGAACGCGCGGTCCGGGCGGTAGCCGCCGTCGAACATCGCGTAGATGACGCGACGGTGCACCGGCTTCAGCCCGTCCCGGACCTCCGGCAGGGCGCGGCCGACGATGACCGACATCGCGTAGTCCAGGTAGGAGCGCTGCATCTCGAGCTGCAGGTCGACCTGCGAGATGCGGTCTCCGGAGACGACGATGTCGCCGGAGTCGCCGTGCACGATCTCGGGCTGCTCGTCGTTCGTCTCGTTGTCGTCAGCCATGTGGCCTGGTCACCTTTCTGCACTGCCTGGAGGCAGGGGTTCCGTTCGTCGCGCCGGGCGCGACCACAGGTGGTCGGGACTGGTCGACGCGGCTGGCACCGCGCCTCCAGACCGGGTCTAGATGTCGAGGAACCGGACGTCCTTGGCGTTCTGCTGGATGAACTGGCGACGGGACTCGACGTCCTCGCCCATCAGCGTCGCGAAGACGCTGTCCACCGCGGCGGCGTCCTCGAGGGTGACCTGCAGGAGCGTGCGGGTGTCCGGGTTCATCGTGGTGTCCCAGAGCTCCTTGTAGTCCATCTCGCCGAGGCCCTTGTAGCGCTGGATGCCGTTGTCCTTCGGGATGCGCTTGCCGGAGGCGAGACCCGCGGTCATCATCGCGTCGCGCTCCCGGTCGCTGAACACGTACTCGTGTGCGGCGTTCGACCACTTCAGGCGGTACAGCGGCGGCTGTGCGAGGTACACGTAACCGCGCTCGATGAGCGGGCGCATGTACCGGAACAACAGCGTCAAGAGCAGGGTCGTGATGTGCTGCCCGTCGACGTCGGCATCGGCCATCAGCACGATCTTGTGGTACCGGGCCTTGTCCGGGTCGAAGTCCTCGCCGATGCCGGCGCCGAACGCCGTGATCATCGACTGGATCTCCTGGTTGGCGAGAGCGCGGTCGAGCCGGGCCTTCTCGACGTTGAGGATCTTGCCGCGCAGCGGCAGGATCGCCTGCGTCATCGGGTTGCGACCCTGCACGGCGGAGCCACCGGCGGAGTCGCCCTCGACCATGAAGATCTCGGAGAGCGTCGGGTCCTTCGACTGGCAGTCCTTGAGCTTGCCGGGCATGCCACCCGACTCGAGCAGCCCCTTGCGACGGGTCGTCTCGCGGGCCTTGCGGGCGGCGAGACGGGCCTGCGACGCCTGGATCGCCTTGCGGATGACGTCGCGCGCCTGCGTCGGGTTGCTCTCGAACCAGTGGCTGAGCTCGCTGCCGACGACGCGCTGCACGAAGCCCTTCGCCTCGGTGTTGCCGAGCTTCGTCTTCGTCTGGCCCTCGAACTGCGGTTCGCCGAGCTTCACGGAGATGACGGCCGTCAACCCTTCGCGGATGTCGTCACCCGTGAGGTTGTCGTCCTTCTCCTTGAGGATCTTCGTGTCCTTGGCGTACTTGTTCACCAGGGAGGTCAGCGCGGCGCGGAAGCCCTCTTCGTGGGTGCCGCCCTCGTGCGTGTTGATCGTGTTCGCGAAGGTGTGGACGCTCTCCTGGTACGAGGTGTTCCACTGCATCGCGATCTCGAGCGCGATCTTGCGCTCGGTGTCCTCGGCCTCGATGGCGATGACGTCCGGGTGGACGAGGTCGGCCTTCTTCTGCGCGTTGAGGTACTCGACGTAGTCGGGCAGGCCGCGGTCGTAGCGGAAGGAGTCGCCGCGCGACTCCTCGCCCTCGTCGGGGGTCCGCTCGTCGCGCAGCGTGATCCGCAGGCCCTTGTTGAGGAAGGCCATCTGCTGGAAGCGCGTGCGCAGGGTCTCGTAGTCGAACTCGACGCTCTCGAAGATGTCGGCGTTCGGCCAGAACGTGATCGTCGTGCCGGTCTCGTCGGTGGGTTCGCCCTTGGCGACCGGGGCGACCGGGACGCCGTCGGTGTAGCTCTGGCGCCAGACGTGTCCCTGACGGCGGACCTCGACGTCGAGCTCGGAGCTCAACGCGTTCACGACGGAGGAGCCGACGCCGTGCAGACCACCGGAGACCGCGTAGCCGCCACCGCCGAACTTGCCGCCGGCGTGCAGGACGGTCAGGACGACCTGGAGCGTCGAGACGCCCTCGGCCGCGTGCACGTCGACCGGGATGCCACGGCCGTTGTCGACCACGCGGACGCCGCCGTCCTCGCGGATGGTGACGTCGATGGTGTCGCAGTAGCCGGCGAGGGCTTCGTCGACGGAGTTGTCGACGATCTCCTGCACGAGGTGGTGGAGCCCGCGCGGACCGGTCGAGCCGATGTACATGCCGGGGCGCTTGCGGACCGCTTCGAGCCCTTCCAGCACCTGAATCTGGTCTGCGCCGTACGATGGTTCCGGCTGCGGGGCCTGCTCGGTCTCGCCCTGCGGGATCGTCTGGTCGTCGTCAGATTCTGCTGTCATCTCGAAGTGGCTCCTGCCTGCGCGCGGAACGGCCGCACACTGCACCCCGAGTCTACCGTAGGGACCCCCGCATCCGAGGCCGTGTTCGGCCCACAGACGGGGTTTTTTCGTCCGGTAGGACGATTTCGTCGGCCTAGCCGTAGGTGTCGCGCGGGCCGCGCCCCTGGACGGTCCTGGGACCGCGTTTCCAGGTGGGGACGTCCGGCCCGGAAACCCGGATGGACTGGACCCCGGCCTCGGGGTGCCGCTCGGCGATCGTCGTGGTGACCGTGGCGCGCATGAGCCGGAGCTGCGTCGCCCACGCGGTCGAGTCGCACCGGATGACCAGCGCACCGTCGTCGATCGTCATCGGTCGCGAGTGCTTCGCGAGCTCCTCGCCGACCACCGCGGGCCAGTCGACGAACAGCTCGGAGCGCGCGAGCGGCTCCGTCCAGCCGAGCTCGGCGGCGAGGGAGCCGACGACGTCGCCGAGACCCCGGGGTTCGCGGCCGCGACCGTACGGCACCGAGTCGGCGTCGAGTTCGCGGGCACGACGGCGACGGGCGTCGACGGTCCGGAGGGAGGGGTCGCCGTACACCGCGCGGAGGTGGCGGTAGACCCGGCTCGGCTCGGTGGGCTTCCAGGGCTTCGGCATCAGGCGTCCGCCCCGGTCGTCGTCGCGGCGGGTGCCGCCGCGGCCGTGACGGTCGCGTCGGACGGGTCGGTCTCGCCGGACAGGTCGGTCGCGTCGGTCGCGTCGGACGGGTCAGTTGCTTCGGACGCGCCGGTCGCGTGGTCGGCGGTCGGACGGGAGGCGCTGCTCGCCTCCGCCTCGTCGGTCACGATCGTCCCGGCCTCGATCCGCACGGTGTGCGCCGCGAGCTGCGCCGGCACGTCCCCGTGCACGGCGGCGGTGATGAGGACCTGCTCGTAGTCGGCGACCGCCCCGGCCAGGCGTTCCCGGCGGGACTCGTCGAGCTCGGCGAACACGTCGTCGAGGATGATGATCGGGTCGCCGAGGGTCGACTCCGCGCGCAGGACAGCGGCACTGGCGAGCTTGACCGCGAGCGCGAACGACCACGACTCCCCGTGACTCGCGTACCCACGGGCGGGTAACCCGTTCAGCTGGAAGAGCACGTCGTCCCGGTGGGGTCCGACGAGCGTCAGGCCACGGTCGAGCTCGTCGCGGCGACGGCGCTCGAGCGCGGCCCGGAAGGCATCGGCGGCGGCCACCACGGAGACCGGTTCCTCCGGGGTGCCGAGCACCGGGTCGGTCGCCGCGGCGTCCTCGGGGTCGCCGCCCCGCACGCTGAGCACACCCGTGATCGTGGCCTCGTGCCGTTCACCGGCGACGGTCGCGTACGCCTCGGTGACGAAGGGCGCCAACCGGCGGGTGAGGTGGTCGCGCGCGGCGATGACCTCGGCCCCGAAGGCCACGAGTCGCTCGTCCCAGACGTCGAGCGTCGCGAGGGAGCCAGCGCGGGACCCGGTCGCGCGCGCCGACTTCAGCAGGGTGTTCCGCTGGCGGAGCGTGCGGTCGTAGTCGGCGAGGACGCCCTGCATCCGCGGCGCGATCTGGCCGAGCAGCTCGTCGAGCATGCGGCGCCGGCCGGCCGGTTCGCCGCGGACCAGCGCGAGGTCCTCGGGTGCGAACAGGACGCTCGTGCAGTAGCGCGGGAGCTCGCGCGGCTTGATCGCCGCCCGGTTCACCTGCGCACGGTTCGACCCGGTCCGGTTGATCTGGACCTCGGCGAGGATGCTGCGGTCGTCGTGGGCGAGACGTGCGCGGACGATCGCGGCGTCGCAGCCCTGGCGGACGAGTGCCGCATCGGTCGGGACGCGGTGCGATCCGAGGGTGGACAGGTAGCCGATCGCCTCGACGAGGTTGGTCTTGCCCTGCCCGTTGCGCCCGACGAACAGGTTCGGCCCGCGTGCGAGGACCACCTCCGCCTCCCGGTAGTTCCGGAAGTCGGTGAGTTGCAGGTGGTCGACGTGCACGCGGGCCGAGGGTCCGGGTGGGTACCCGGGCTACGCCTTCTTGACGGCGTGGCCGCCGAACTGGTTGCGGAGCGCCGCGACGGCCTTCATCGTCGGGGACTGGCTGCCCTGACGCGAGACGAAGCGGGCGAACATCGCGGCCGAGAGCGCGGGCATCGGCACCGCGAGCTCGATCGCCTCTTCGAGGGTCCAGCGACCCTCGCCCGAGTCGTCGACGTAGCCCTCGAGCTCGTCGAGCTTCGGGTCCTCGTTGATCGCGAGGACGAGCAGGTCGAGCAGCCAGGAACGGACGACCGTCCCGCGCTGCCACCCGGCGAAGACCGCGGGCACGTCGTGGACGATGTCCTTCGCCTCGAGGAGCTCGTAGCCCTCGCCGTACGCCTGCATGATCGCGTACTCGATGCCGTTGTGGACCATCTTCGCGTAGTGGCCCGCGCCGACGCCGCCGGCGTGCGAGAAGCCCTCCTCGCGGGGGCCCTCGGGACGCAGCGCGTCGAAGACCGGCATCGCGAACTCGACGTCCTCGGCGGCACCGCCGACCATGAGGCCGTAGCCGTTGTCCTTGCCCCAGACGCCGCCCGAGACGCCGGCGTCCATGTAGCGGATGCCCTTGGCGTCGAGCTGCTTGGCGTGCACCTCGTCGTCGAGCCACTTCGAGTTGCCGCCGTCGATGACCAGGTCGCCCTCGCCGAGGACCTCGGCCAGGTCGGAGATCACGTCGTCCGTGATCTTGCCGTGCGGGACCATGACCCAGACGAGCTTCTTGCCCTCGGGCAGTGCGGCGGCGAGTGCGCCGAGGTCGGCGACGTCGGAGACGGCGGGGTTCGCGTCGTACCCGGTGACCTCGATGCCTGCGTTGCGGAGACGGGCACGCATGTTGTTGCCCATGCGACCGAGGCCGACAAGACCGATGTGCATGATTTCCTCTTCTGTTCGTCGTCGCGCTGATGCACGGTTGGCGCGTCAGCGCAGTGTTCGGCTGTTGCGCTTACCGCAGCAGGAGATTGGGCTGCAGCAGGTACCGGTATCCGTCCGTCGCCGGGGCCTCCTGGGAGGTCTGGCCGGTGATGAGCACCGGGCCCGGCTTGTTGGGGTTCTCCGTCTTGGTGAAGGAGATCCGGACGAACTCGGAGTGCACCGCGTTCAACCCGTCCAGGAGGAAGGCGGGCTTCAGCGAGACCACCGTTTCCTCACCGGTCAGCAACGCACTGATCGACTCTGACGCCTGCGCTTGTTCGGAACCGATCGCCTCGAGCGTGAGCCCGTCGACCGAGAAGGAGAACCGGAGGGCGGCTTCGCGCTCCAGGACGAGGGAGACCCGTCGGACGGCCTCGACCAGTTCCGCGGTGTTGATCACCGCGTGGTCCTGGACCGTCTCGGGGAAGAGCCGGCGGACCGGCGGGTAGTTGCCCTTGATGAGCAGCGACGTCACCGTCTTGTCGTCGGCGTGGAACGCGATGAGCTCGCGGTCCGAGCTGCCGCTGATCGACACCGACACCGTGGACGCCGAGCCGAAGGTGCGGCCGACCTCCTGCAGGGTGCGGGCAGGGACGAGTGCGTGCAGGGGCTCGGAGCCGACGCGGCCGGAGTCCCACGCGATCGTGCGGATCGCGACGCGGTAGCGGTCGGTCGCGGTGAGCGACAGGTCGTTGTCGCCGACCTCGAGCTGCACGCCCGTGATCACCGGGGTGACGTCGTCGCGGCTCGCGGCGACGGCGACCTGGGACACGGCCTCCGAGAAGGCGTCGCCCGGGATGACACCGGTCTGCTCGCCGATCTCGGGGAGGGTCGGGTACTCCTCGACCGGCATCGACAGCAGCGTGAAGTGCGCCGGGCCGCAGGCGACCGAGATCCGGGACTCCTCGGTCGTGAAGGTGACCGGGGCGCTCGGCAGGCGGCTCGCGATGTCGTTCAGGAGCCGGCCGGAGACGAGCACCGTGCCGGACTCGTCGACCTGGGCCGTGATCGACGTCTGCGCCGAGACTTCGTAGTCGAACGACGAGAGCGTCAGCCGGTCGCCCTCTGCGTGGATCAGGACGCCGGAGAGGATCGGGAGGGTCGTGCGCTGTGGGAGGAGCTTCACCGCGAAGGAGACGGCTTCGGAGAAGACGTCCCGGTTGACCTCGAACTTCACAGCTGGGACCCCTGTCGATCGGTTGACTGTCCGGCCGCCCCATTGTGGCACAGCGGAGGGAGCGCCGGATTTCTTGTCGTTCGGCCCTCCACAAGGTTGGCCCCTGGAGTGATCTAGATGACAAGGAGTAATGGTCTTAACGCCTGTGCACACTGTGGACAACTCTGTGCATCCCAGTTCTCCACAGGGAACTACACACGTGTGAGTTGTGAGTGGGATGTTGACGGCTTCTGGATGAGCAAAAGTCATCTATCCACTTCCATCCCCAGTCTCCACAGGTGGGTGTGGATCTGTGTACAACCGGACCGCGTGTCCTCCACAGTTATCCACAGGCTTTCCACACTGTGGGAATCTCGGCCCATGGAACCGTCTCAGATGGTGGATGGGCGCTGAGACGGGCCGATCCGGGGAGGTGATCCGTGCCTCCAGGCCGGGTTGGGGGCGCGACGACGGAACCGAGCCCGCAGGGTCGGCGGGGGGCGCGTCGGACGTCCCGGGGGCAGCGGATGGACCGCGTCGCGCGGATCAGCGGGAGCGGCGGTCCTGCTTGATGCGGCTCGCGGTCCTGCTCGGTGCGGCTGCCGGAGATGGGTGCGGTCTCGGTGACCTGGTGGTGGAGCCGGGCTCAGCGGTACCGGCGGTCCTGCTTGATGCGGCTCGTCAGCTCGGTGACCTGGTTGTAGATCGACCGCCGCTCCTTCATCAGCTCGGTGATCTTCTTGTTCGCGTACATGACCGTGGTGTGGTCGCGGTTGCCGAACAGCTGCCCGATCTTCGGCAGGGACAGGCTCGTCATCTCGCGGCACAGGTACATCGCGATCTGCCGAGCGGTGGCGATCGCCTGCGACCGGGAGGACCCGTAGAGGTCGTCGACGGAGAGCTTGAAGTACTCCGCGGTGTGGTTGATGATGTCCGTCGGCGCGATCACGTTGTCGTCGTCGAGGGTGATCAGGTCCTTGAGCACCGTCTGCACCAGGGCCATGTCGACGGCCGTCCGGTTGAGGCTCGCGAACGCCGTGACGCGGATGAGCGTCCCCTCGAGCTCCCGGATGTTGCTCGACACCTTCGAGGCCATGAACTCGAGGATGTCGTCCGGCACCTGCAGGTGGTCGGACTGCGCCTTCTTGCGGAGGATCGCGATGCGGGTCTCGAGGTCGGGTGCCTGCACGTCGGTGATCAGGCCCCACTCGAAGCGGGAGCGCATCCGGTCCTCGAAGCCGGTGAGGTGCTTCGGCGCGACGTCCGACGTGATGACGACCTGCTTGTTGTGGTCGTGCAGCGTGTTGAACGTGTGGAAGAAGGCCTCCTGCGTGGAGTCCTTCCCCTGCAGGAACTGGATGTCGTCGATCAGCAGGATGTCGATGTCGCGGTACCGCTGCTGGAACTGGTTCGCGCGGTTGTTCGCGATCGAGTTGATGAAGTCGTTGGTGAACTCCTCGCTCGACACGTACCGGACGCGGATCCCCGGGTAGAGGCTCTCGGCGTAGTGGCCGATCGCGTGGAGCAGGTGCGTCTTGCCGAGCCCGGAGTCGCCGTAGATGAAGAGCGGGTTGTAGGCCTTGGCCGGGGCCTCGGCGACCGCGACGGCTGCGGCGTGGGCGAACCGGTTCGAGGACCCGATGACGAAGTTGTCGAAGTTGTACTTCGGGTTGAGCCGGGACTCCGGGCGCCCGCTCGTGCCCGGTGCGTCGATCTGGCTCGGGACGAACGGCGCCTCGATGTACTGCCGCGGTGCCGCGCTCTGCTCGACGGGCTGCTGCACGGGCTCGGCGTACTCGGGCACGTGCGACGAGACGACCGGGTCGACCCGCGGCTCGGAGGCCATGTCGGGGTTGACCGTGATCGCGAAGTTCGCGACCGAGTCGTCGCCGACCCGGGAGACCGCCTCGGTGATCGGGATCCGGATCCGCTGTTCGAGCATGCCGCGGGTCAGGTCGTTCGGGACCTCGAGGTAGAGGGTGCCGGCGAGGACGCCCTTCGGTTCGACCAGGTTGAGGAAGCCGTGCAGCTGCGGCGTGATGCGGTCGTCCTCCGACAGGAGGCCCAGGACGGAGGACCAGAGGTCCTCGACGGGATCGGCCGGCATCGTCATGTCGCGCTCGTCTCCAGGTTCGCTGTCGTGGTCGGCCGTGCTCGGCCGGTGGTGGTCGTGTCCGGTGGTGGGTCTTCGTCGTGCGGGCCGCGGTCCCGGCGGTTCTTGCGTGCTGGTCTGTGCCGGGCCGGCTGAGCCGGTGTGCCCCGCGGGACCCGGTCCGGGCCCGGGCGGCACCGTCGTCGGTCCGGGTACGGGACGTGTCGTCCGGGGTCCAGCGGTGCGGGCCCCGCGAGCGGTGGTCCACAGGGTTGTCCACAGTCCTGTCCACGTCGACCGCGCCGGCGCTCTGGGGGGTACTCCCCCGTGGCTCCGGGGAACGGGCCGATCGATCACACCACTGTAAAGGGTCAGGGGTGGTCGTACCGAACGAAGGTTTTCCCCAATGTGGAGGACGGGGTCACGCCCGGCACCGTGCGTGCGCGTCCGGAGCTGCGTTTGACCTGACCGCCGCCGTCACGTACCGTTATCCAGTTGACTGCGGCCTCTTGGTCGCGCCCATCGCGTCGTCCGGCCACGTCGGACGGCTCTACATACATACGTGACGGCTCGCGCTGAGCCCATCCCTCCAGCGCAGCCGTGTGGAGATCATCATGAGCAAGCGCACCTTCCAGCCGAACAACCGTCGTCGCGCCAAGAAGCACGGCTTCCGCGCCCGCATGCGCACCCGTGCCGGCCGCGCGATCCTCGCCGCACGTCGCGGCAAGGGCCGCACCGAGCTCTCCGCCTGATCGGGCTGGAGCGCCTGATCCGGTCCCGGACCCGGTAGCGATCGTGTTGGCCCGCGCCAACCGCATCGTCAGCGGTTCCGACTACCGGTCCGTCGTGCGTCGTGGTCGCAGGAGCGCCACGGCGCACGTCGTCGTATCCGTGGTCAGGCGTACTCCCGGTGGCGCAGTCGCGGTCGATGCCCCGACCCGCTTCGGGTTCATCGTCGCGAAGACCGTCGGGAACGCGGTCACGCGGAACCTGCTCCGTCGACGGTTCAAGGCGATCGCGCACGAGCTGCTGACCGAGGTGCCGACCGGGCACGACGTGGTCATCAGGGCACTGCCAGCCGCAGCGGGTGCCACATGGCCTACCCTGCTCGAAGACGTCTCGCGCTCCTTCGCGCGCGGGGTGGAGAAGGCAGCAGCATGAACCGCACCCTGTTGACCCGGCTCGGCTGGGTCCTCGCGTTGCTCCCGCGCAACGCGTGCGTCGTCGTGCTCCGCGTGTACCGCGCGGTGGTCTCCCCGCTGTACGGCAACGTCTGCCGCTACCACCCCTCGTGCTCCCGGTACGCGCTCGAGGCCATCCAGCAGTACGGCGTCGTCCGCGGATCGGCGATGGGCGCGTGGCGCATCGCACGGTGCAACCCCTGGGCCGCCGGCGGCATCGACGACGTGCGTGAGCGACGTCGTCCCTACCTCGTCAACCGGTTCGGGTTCGTGCTCGCGCCGACCCCGCAGCAGGGATCCCGTCCGGTCGGTGCCCACCGCCCGGTCCTGCTCACCCAGCGCACTCGAAAGGCGTGAACTCCCGATGGGAATCCTGAACACCATCCTCTGGCCCCTCAAGTGGGTGGTCTCGGCGATCCTCGTGGCCTTCCACTGGATCTTCGAGAGCATCGGGATGGACCCCTCGGCGGGCATCACCTGGGTGCTGTCGATCATCTTCCTGACCTTCGTGGTGCGCGCGGCACTCATCCCGATCTTCGTGCGGCAGATCAAGTCGCAGCGCCGGATGCTCGAGGTCGCCCCGCAGCTGAAGAAGATCCAGGACAAGTACAAGGGCAAGAAGGACCAGTTCTCGCGTGAGGCCATGAGCCGCGAGACCATGGCGCTCTACAAGGAGACCGGGACGAACCCGCTGAGCTCCTGCCTGCCGCTGCTCATCCAGATGCCGATCTTCTTCTCGCTGTACTCGGTGCTGCACGAGGCGCAGATCAACAAGACGGGCATCGGCCTGCTCACGAACACACTGGCGCAGGACTTCGGCAACGCCGCCCTGTTCGGCGCCCCCCTGCACGAGACCTTCACGAACGCCTCCGGGTGGGAGGTGCGGGTCATCGCGGGCTTCATGATCGTCGTGATGACCGTCTCGCAGTTCATCACGCAGCTGCAGCTCGTCGCCAAGAACATGTCGCCGGAGACCAAGGCGTCGCCGATGTACCGCCAGCAGAAGATGATGCTGTACATCCTCCCGCTGGTCTTCGTGATCTCGGGTCTGAGCTTCCCGCTCGGCGTCATGTTCTACTGGCTCGCCTCGAACGTCTGGACCATGGCCCAGCAGTTCTTCGTGATCCGCAGCATGCCGACCCCGGGCTCCGAGGCGGCTCTGGCGCGCGAGGCGCGCCTGGCGAAGAAGGCCCAGCGTCGTGGGACCCCGGTCCTCGCCGAGGCCGGTGTCGGCGCAGGTGCCGTCGAGGCAGAGGCCGTCCGGGTGAACACGCAGCGGCAGCAGCCCGTGGGCAAGAACCGTTCCAAGAAGACTGGGAAGAAGTAAGTGACCGAGCAGGACATCGCCGCCGCCGACGTGGTGGACGAGCACACCGACGGCGAGCAGGCCGCGAGCACGGACGGGGGCGTCCGCGACGGGGACGTACGTGACGGGGACGTACGTGACGGGGACGTCCGTGACGGGGACGTCCGTGACGGGGACGTCCGTGACGAAGCGGACATCGCGGCGGACTACATCGAGGAGCTCCTCGACATCTGCGACCTCGACGGCGACATCGAGATCGAGGAGCGCGCCGGACGCGTCTACCTGTCGGTCTCCGACGAGGGCGGTGCCCTCCATGTGCTCGCGAAGCCGGACACCGTGTCGGCGCTCCAGGAGCTGACGCGCATCACCGTGCAGGCCGAGACCGGCGAGTTCAGCCGTCTCATCCTCGACATCGGTGGCTCGCGCGATGCCCGTGCGTCCGAGCTGCAGCGCCTGGTCGACACCGCCGCCGAGCGCATCGAGGCCGGTGCGCCGTCGGCTGCCCTTCCCCCGATGTCGTCCTACGAGCGCAAGCTCGTGCACGACCTCGTGGCCGAGAAGGGCCTGCACTCGGAGTCCGAGGGTGAGGGTCGGGACCGCCACACGGTCGTCACCCGATGACGGACGAGGCACCGGCCCCGGTCCTGGAACAGGAGCCCGCCGCGGCGGTCGACCTGTTCGGCGATCGGATCGAGCTCGCACGCTCCTTCACACACGAGCTCGCGCGTCGTGGCGAGGAGCTGGGCCTCATCGGCCCGCTCGAGCTGCCTCGGCTGTGGACACGACACATCCTCAACTCTGCACTGCTGGCACCGCTCCTGGAGGCGCGTGGCCGGGTCGCCGACGTCGGTTCGGGTGCCGGGTTGCCGGGTCTCGTGCTCGCGATCGCTCGGCCCGATGTGTCGTTCACGCTCATCGAGCCGATGGAACGGCGTTGCGAGTGGCTGACGAGCGAGGCCACGCGCCTGGGGCTCGACAACGTCGAGGTCGTCCGCGGCCGGGCTGAGGACGTCGCCGACGAGATCGTCGTCGACCAGGTGACCGCGCGCGCGGTGAGTGCCCTGTCGAAGCTCATCCCGTTGACGGTGCCGCTCGTTCGTTCCGGAGGGCAGCTCATCCTGATGAAGGGCGCCCGGGTCGACGAGGAGATCGAGAAGGCCCGCAAGGTCATCCTCCGGAAGCGGCTCGCCGACGTCGAGGTTCTCGAGCTCGGGGACGGTGTGGTCGAGGAGACCACGCGAGTCTTCCGGGCTACAGTTGACTGACGCTGCAGCTCGGCCGGTTCGACCGGTGATCGCCGGCACGTTCCACGTGAAACATCGAACCGGGGAAGAGGTCTTCGTTGAGTTCATCGACTGACTACGACGCGTCGACACCCCTCGCGCGCGAGATCGCCGATCTCAACCGTCGGCGCCGAGCGATCGCGACGCAGCAGTTCCCGCTGCCGCCGAAGACGCGGATCTTCACGGTGTCGAACCAGAAGGGCGGCGTCGGGAAGACCACGACGACCGTCAACCTCGCGGCGGCGCTCGCGCACGGTGGGGCGCGCGTGCTGGTGATCGACCTCGACCCGCAGGGCAACGCGTCGACGGCGCTCGGAGTGGACCACCAGGCCGAGGTCGCGAGCATCTACGACGTCATCGTCGACGAGGCGCCGATCGCGGACACCGTGCAACGCTCCCCCGAGTCGGACACGCTCTGGTGCGTGCCGGCCACCATCCACCTCGCTGGCGCGGAGATCGAACTCGTCTCCCTCGTGGCCCGCGAGCAGCGACTCCGCACGGCACTGGACCAGTACCTCAGCTCGCTGGACGAGCCGTACCACTACGTCTTCATCGACTGCCCGCCCTCGCTGGGACTCCTGACGATCAACGCGTTCGTCGCGGCGCAGGAAGTGCTCATCCCGATCCAGACCGAGTACTACGCGCTCGAGGGCCTGAGCCAGCTCCTGCGGAACATCGAACTCATCGAGCGGCACCTGAACCCGAACCTGCGGGTCTCGACCATCCTGCTCACCATGTTCGACGGGCGCACGAACCTGTCGAACCAGGTCGCTGCGGACGTCCGAGAGCACTTCGGCGACCAGGTGTTGCAGGCGATGATCCCCCGGTCCGTCCGGGTCAGCGAGGCTCCGAGCTACGGCCAGAGCGTCGTGTCGTACGACGTCAACTCGTCCGGGTCGCTCTCGTACCTCGAGGCGGCCGCCGAGATCGCAGCACGAGGAGCGCAGGACTGATGGCACCCAAGCGAACCGGCCTCGGACGAGGCATCGGCGCACTCATCCCGACCGCGAGTGACCAGCAGGACCGTCCCGTCGACGTGTTCTTCCCCACGGGAGGCACGCCGGCTTCGGCGCCCAGTGCTTCGGGGCAGACCGCAGAGGACCTGCTCGCGGTGCCCGGTGCACGCCTGGCGAACCTCAATCCGCTCGACGTCGTGCCGAACGCGCAGCAGCCGCGCAAGGAGTTCCGCGAGGAGGAGCTCCAGGAGCTCGTGCACTCGATCCGCGAGATCGGACTCCTGCAGCCGATCGTGGTGCGCCCCATCGCGGGTGCGACCGGTACCGAGCCCCAGTACGAGCTCATCATGGGCGAGCGCCGCCTCCGTGCGACGAAGGAACTCGGCCTGACGACCATCCCCGCGATCGTCAAGGACACCCCAGATGACGCGATGCTCCGCGACGCCCTCCTGGAGAACCTGCACCGTGCGCAGTTGAACCCGCTGGAGGAGGCATCGGCTTACCAGCAGCTGCTCGCGGACTTCGGCATCACCCAGGAGGAGCTCGGGCAGCGCATCGGCCGTTCACGTCCGCAGATCACCAACACGATCCGCCTGCTCCGCCTCCCCTCCCCCGTGCAGCGTCGAGTGGCGGCCGGTGTGCTGTCCGCGGGGCACGCTCGCGCGATCCTCGCTGCTCCGGACGCCGAGGCGATGGAGTACCTCGCCGAGAAGATCGTGAACGAGGACCTTTCGGTTCGTGCGGCTGAGGCCATCGCGCAACAGCTCAGCACGAAGACGCCGGCGAAGCCCAAGGCCGAGCCGTCGAAGAAGCAGGCCCACTTCAACGACGTCGCCGAGCGACTCGGCGACCGGCTGAACACGCGGGTGAAGATCGCCGTCGGCGCGCGCAAGAGCTCGGTGACGATCGACTTCGCGAACGGCGACGACCTGAACCGGATCCTCGGCGAGCTCGGCCTGGGCGACGTCACGGGCTGATCCGTCGCGTCGTCGACCTTGCAGGGGCCGATGTTCCACGTGAAACATCGTCGAGCCTCGCTCCGGAGGCCCGGTGTTCCACGTGGAACATCGGCGAGTCGCCCCGGGGCGCTGAGATCCGCAGTTCCACGGGGAGCCTGGTCTGCAGGGGCGGCGCGGAGTGGGACCGTCTGGATCCTTCCGGCGTACGGCAGTGCGACGGAGTCGATCTGACAGTCGGTAGACGGCGACCCGAAACCGCTGTACGCGCATCTCCGGGGCGATCGCACCTGCGGGCGGGTCGATGGACCAGGCGACTGCGAGAGGGCCTGTGAGGCCCAGTGGGGAGCGCTCCAGGACGCGGGACTGGTGCGGCGACCAAGGCCAGGCAGACCTCAGGCGCCGGTATCGGCCGAGGTCGGGCGCGATTGATCGTGATGAGAAGGGGCGGCGTGCGGGGCGCACGCACCGTTCCACGTGGAACCCTCTGGTCCGGCGTCACGCTCCGCCCGGATTGCCGCTCCCTCGGCAGCTTGAGGAGGCCACGTGGCGAACTGGTGCAGCCGGGTTGACGAGCTGCGAACTCGCTGACGCCGGGTGGAGAGCGCGTGGCCGTCTCGCGCCGACCGCAGCACGACGGCGCGGCGCCCGCCCGGCAGCTGCACTCCCTGGACCCAGTGGCGGAGGCGCTCAGGAGCGGAGCGCCCGCAGCTTCCGCAGCCCGAACGCGGCGAACACCGGCTTGACGAAGGTCATCTCCCCGAGGCGGTAGCACTTCGTGCGCACGAGTCGACGGGCGAGGTGCTCGTCCTGGCGGGCGAGGTACACGCGGGCCTTCTCGGCGTGGAGCCCGTTCGAGCAGATCGCGATACCGTCGAAGTCCTCGAGCAGGGTTCGCGTGTTCTCGATGTTCTGCCAGGTCGCTCGGCTCGACTCCTCGATGCTGACCGGCCCGTCCCATCCCGACTGTCGGACAGCACTCCGGAGGTGTCGCGCCTCGCTGATCGGTCCGCGGACCGGTCCGCCACTGCAGACGATGGTCGCCGATCCCCCGCGGCGCTCGACGTCGCGCGCGGTCCGGACGGCCAAGCGTGCACGCCAGCGGTTCACGAGGTTCGGTTGTTGGCCGAGGTTGCCGAAGCCCAGGACGAGGACGGCGATCCGCGGGCCTGCCGGGTCCGGAGGCGCGGCGAGTGTGGGGCCGACGGGCAAGTGCGCTTCCCGGCGGTCGGCGGACCAATGCACCCACTCCCCCCAGACGAGGACAGCAGCAGTGGCCGCCGTGCTCGCAGCGACGATCGTCGGCACGATGCGGCTGCTCCGGACGGTGCTCACGTCAGCAACCCCCCACCGCTGCTCGCACAACCCCATCGACGTCGATGTTCCACGTGGAACATTGCCGTTCCAACTCCGCGCTCAGGCGCCGTGGTCGCGGATGGCCCGCTCGGCGAGCTCGGCGTAGGTCCACCCGAGATCGAACCCCGATGCGCTCAGGGCCTGGGGCACGAGCGACGTCTCGGTCAGGCCCGGCAGGACGTTGGCCTCGAGGAACCACGGCGTCCCCGCACCGTCGACGATGAGGTCGACGCGGGAGACGTGCCTGAGGCCGAGCGCCTCATGTGCGGCGACCGCAGCCTCCGCAGCCGCGGACGACGCCGCCTCCGGGAGTCGTGCCGGCGTGTAGAAGGTCGTCAGCCCGGCGTTGTACCGGGCCTCGAAGCCGTAGACACCGTCCTTCGGAACGATCTCCACGGCGGACAGGGCCACGGGACCGTCACCGGTGTCGATGATCCCGACGGCGACCTCGGTGCCGCGGATGAGCTGCTCGATGACCACGTCGTCGCAGTAGGTGTACGCCGTGACCATCGCGCGCGGGAGGTCGTGGACGTCCTCGACGAGCGTGACGCCCTGCGCACTGCCGCCACGCGCCGGCTTGACGGCCAGGGGAACCGGGTGATCCGTCCCGATCGCCTCGAGGACACCCACCGCGCCGAGCTCGCGGAACACGTCGTGCGACAGGGTGATCGAGCGCGGGGTCCGGACGCCCGCCCGCGCGACCAACGCGGAGGCGGTTGGCTTGTCCCATGCCAGCCGTGCCGACGTCGACCGTGAGCCGACGAACGGGATGTCCAGCGCCTCCAGGATGCCCCGCAGGGCACCGTCCTCACCGGAGGCGCCGTGCAGTGCCGGCCACACGACGTCTGGGCGGTCGTCGCGGAGCGCCGGGAGCAGCGACGCGTCAGCGTCGCGCAGGTCGACCTGCCAGCCGTAGCCGCTCAGGGAGTCGGCGACACGACGACCGGATCGCAACGAGATGTCCCGCTCGTGCGAGATCCCCCCGGCGACGACGACGACGTGACGACGGGTGAGGTCGGCCATGCTGGATCCTTCTGCTGCGGTGTGAGGAAAAGTGCTGATCAGGAGATGTTCGGCGGCGGTGCCGAGACCGAGTCGGACGACGGGACGGCCCGGAACGGACGGGTCGCCGGGCCGAACGTCTCGAGGACGTCGAGCTCGTCGTTGATGACCGTCGCCAGTCGCTTGACGCCGACCCGGATCTGCTCGGGCGTCGGGTAGCAGAACGACAGGCGGATGTTGCTGCCGCCGCGGCCGTCGGCGTAGAAGGCCGTGCCGGGGGTGTAGGCCACGAGCTCCTTGACCGCGCGCGGGAGCATGCCCTTGGAGTCGAGCGAGTCCGGCAGGGACAGCCAGACGAAGAAGCCACCGTTCGGCTTCGTCCACGAGAGGTCGGGCAGGAACTCCCCCAGCGCGGACATCATGGCGTCCCTGCGCTCCGCGTAGAGGCCGCGGAAGGTGTCGACCTGGCCCTTCCAGTCCGCGGCGTCGAGGTAGGCGTTCACGACGTACTGGCCGAACGAGTTCGGGGCGAGCACCGCGGACTCGTTGGCGAGGACGAGCTTCTCGCGGATCGCGTGCGGTGCGAGGGCCCAACCGACGCGGAACCCGGGCGCGAGGGTCTTCGAGAACGAGCCCAGGTAGACCACGCCCTCCTCGTCGATCGAGCGGATGGCCTGCGGCGCCGGTTCGTCGAACCAGAGGAGGCCGTACGGGTTGTCCTCGAGCACGAGGATGCCGTTCGAGCGGCAGATGTCCAGGACCTCGATGCGGCGCTCCCGGCTCATCGTGACGCCGGCCGGGTTGTGGAAGTTCGGGATCGTGTAGAGGAACTTGATCCGCTTGCCCTGGGTCCGGAGGTTCGCGATCGCCTCGCGCAGGGCCTCGGGCACCAGACCGAGTTCGTCGGTCGTGACGTGCACCGTCTCGGCCTGGTACGAGCGGAACACCCCGATCGCGCCGACGTAGGACGGGGACTCGGCGAGCACGACGTCGCCCGGGTCGATGAACAGCCGCGTGACGAGGTCGAGCGCGTGCTGCGACCCCGTGGTGACCACGACGTCCTCGGCGCTCGCACGGATGCCCTCGAGGCTCATCACGTCGACGATGTGCTCGCGGAGGGAGCGCAGGCCCTGCCCCCCGCCGTACTGCAGCGCCATCGCCGCGTCCTCGTTCATGACACGGTCGATCGAGCCCGTGACGAGCTCGCGGGGCAGCGCGGAGACGTACGGCATGCCACCGGCGAGCGAGACCACCTCGGGGCGGGAGGCGACGGCGAACAGGGCTCGGACCTCGGAGGCGCTCAGCCCTGCGGTGCGCTGGGCGTAGGAGTCGTACCAGGGGTCCAGGCTGTTGCCGTTGGTCATCGCGTGCTCCGTTCAGTGGGACATTCCCGCCACACTACGACATCGTCTGCCGGAACCCCGGTGGGAGACGGGGGCCGATCCTGAGGTTCTGGCCCCGGGCGTCCCAGGGACGGCCCGGGTACGCGGACGGCCCCGCCCTCCCTGAGGAGGACGGGGCCGTCGGTGCTGGACTGCCTACGCCAGGAACTCGGCGAGGTCGGCCTCGAGCGCCGGCTTCGGCTTGGCGCCGATGACGGTCTTGACGACCTCGCCGCCCTTGAAGACCTTCATCGCCGGGATGGAGGTGATCTGGTAGTTCATCGCGGACTGCGGGTTGTCGTCGACGTTGAGCTTGACGATCTCGATCTTGTCGGCGTGCTCCGCGGCGATCTGGTCGAGGATCGGCGAGACGGCGCGACACGGGCCGCACCACTCTGCCCAGAAGTCGACGAGGATCGTCTTGTCCGACTTGAGGACCTCGTCGGAGAAGGTGGCGTCGGTGACGGCCTTGGCGTTGGACATGGTTGTCCTTTCTGTGCAGTCGGTACGTGCTGGAACGGTGTCGCCCCGGGGAGCATTCCCCGTGCGGCTCCCGGTGGTGGCTACAGGGACGTGACGTCGACCATCGCGGGCTCGGTGGGTGTGCGCCCCTCGGCCTGGTCGGTCAGCGCGTCGTCGAGCTCGGCGAGGTACTTCTCGGCGTCGAGCGCCGCGACCGTGCCCGAACCGGCGGCCGTGATCGCCTGGCGGTACGTCGGGTCGATGACGTCACCGGCGGCGAAGACACCCGGCAGGTTGGTCTTCGAGGACCGGCCCTGCACGGCGATGGTGCCCTCGGGGGCGAGGTCGATCTGGCCGTGGATGAGGTGCGTGCGCGGGTCGTTGCCGATCGCGATGAACAGGCCGTCGAGTGCGAGCTCGGACTCCTCGCCCGTGACGGTGTCCTTGAGCGTGACGCCCTCGACCGCGGTGTCACCCGTGATGCCGGTGACCTCCTTGTTCCACGCGAACTCGATCTTCGGGTCGTTCATCGCGCGGTCCTGCATGATCTTCGACGCACGCAGCGAGTCCTTGCGGTGGATGACCGTCACCTTGTCGGCGAAGCGGGTGAGGAACGTGGCCTCCTCCATCGCGGAGTCACCGCCGCCGACGACCGCGATGTTCTTCTGGCGGAAGAAGAAGCCGTCGCACGTGGCGCACCACGAGACGCCGTGACCGGACAGGCGCTCCTCGTCGGGGAGACCGAGGTGGCGGTAGGCCGAGCCGGTCGCGTAGATGACCGCGAGGGCCTCGTACGTCTCGCCGGAGCCGACCGTGACCTTCTTGACCTCGCCGGTCAGGTCGACCGAGGTGGCGTCGTCGTACAGGACCTCGGCACCGAACTTCTCGGCCTGTTCCTGCATCTTGATCATGAGGTCGGGGCCCTGGACGCCCTCGGGGAAGCCGGGGAAGTTCTCGACCTCGGTGGTCTTCGTGAGCTCGCCGCCGGTCTCGACGCTGGACGCGACGATGAGGGGCTTGAGCTCCGCCCGCGCGGCGTAGATGCCGGCGGTGAACCCGGCCGGACCGGAACCGATGATGATGAGCTGGCGCATGCCGTGTTGCCCTTCCGTTGCGTACTGACCGGGTCAACACATGGTACCGGCGCGGCATTCCGGCCAGCCCGTGCGCGCCGGGATCGGCCCGGCACCCGCAGCGCGTCGACGCGGACCGACCGGCGGCGGCACCGTGTCGACGCGGACCGACCGGCGGCGGCAGCGCGTCGACCCGGAACGAGCGACGGCGCCCGCGGCGCATCGAGCGACGGCGCCCGCCGCCCCGGCGCTCAGCGCCCGAGCTTCGACCGGAGGATCGCCACCGCGTTCTGGATCTCCCCGTTCTTCGCGACCACCAGGGCCCCGAAGTACACCGCCGCCATCACGGTGCCGCTCAGCGCGAGGGTGATCAGCGCGCCGGTGACGTCGGCCATCGCGAACCCGTCGGGCGAGAACGCCCCGAAGAAGTTCACGACCAGGAGACCGACCACGCCGGCGATGAGCGCGGCGATGACGAACTGCACGTGCGACCGGGTCACGATCGCGCCCTCGATGCCCTGCAGCCGTCGGCGGACGACGACGAGCGCGACGATCGTCTGCGTCGACCCGGCGACCGTCGTGCAGACCGCGATGCCGACACCGATCGCCGAGCCGGGCAGCATCGCGACCGACAGCGCCCCGATGACGAACAGGCCGGACTGCACGAGCTGCATGAGGAACGGCGTGCGGTGGTCGTGGAACGCCCAGAACACCCGCTGGATGATGAAGAGCATGCTGAACAGCACGAGTCCGGGCATGTAGGCGACGAGCACGAGGGCCATCGCCTGCGCGTTGGCGAACTCGTTCTCCCAGATGCGGGCGAACGGCAGCGCGAGCACCACGAGCGCGACGCTCGCGAACACCGTGAACAGCCCGACGATGCGCAGCGAGAGCGACAGGTTGCGCCGGACCGCGTCCAGGTCACCGCGCTCCGCGTCGTGGCTCATGCGCGTGAAGTACGCGGTGGCGATCGACACGGCGACGATCGAGTGCGGGAGCATGAACAGCAGCCAGGACGTGCTCAGGGTCGCGTTGCCGGCGCCCTGGGCGAGCGATGCGACACGGGACTGCACGATGCCCGCGACCTGGGTGGCGAGGATCATCGCGAACAGCCAGCCCGCTGCGGTCCCGGTCGACTTCAGGCCGACGCCGCGCCAGCGGAAGTCCGGCTTGAAGGACAGCCCGGCCCGACGCCAGAAGAACGGCAGGAACGCGGCCTGCGCGAAGACGCCGAGCGAGGCGCTGCCCGCGAGGACGGCGATCTTCAGCGGCGTCCAGTCCTCGGTCGCTGCGTTGACGCCGCGGCCGCCGAACAGGGCGATGAACACGACGAGCCCGGCGATGGCGATCACGTTGTTGAGCAGCGGCGCCCACGTGAACGGGCCGAACACCTGCTTGGCGTTGAGCACCTCTCCGAGCAGCGAGTACATCGCGTAGAAGAGGATCTGCGGCAGGCACCAGAAGGCGAACGCCACGGCGAGGTCGGTCTGGGCGGGCGTGAAGCCCTTGCCCGCACCCGACGACTGCTGGCTGTAGACCCACACGAGGAACGGTGCGAGCAGGGTCGCGATGACGGTGATCGCAACGAAGACGGTCGCGCCGAGGGTGACGATCTTGTTCACGTACGCCGTGCCGCCGTCGGTGTGCTGCTTCATCGAGCGCACGATCTGCGGGATGAGGACCGCCGAGAGCAGGCCGCCCGCGATGAGCGCGTAGATGTTGTTCGGCAGCTGGTTCGACACGGCGAACGCGTTCGCGGCGTCCGACCCGGTGTTGCCGATGGCGAAGGCGAGCACGAAGGTCTTCGCGAACCCGAGGACCCGCGACAGCATGGTGCCGGCCGCGAGCATCGCGCTGGCCCGGCCGAGGTTGCGCTCGGCAGCGGGTTCGGCGTCGACGGCGGGCTGCTGCTGGGTGCTGATGGTCGGCTCCTGGGGGTCGGTGATCGGTGCGTCGCGGTCGTCGCGAGCACCGTCGCGGCGCTGGTCGCGGTCGTCGCTGCCGTCGTGCTCGTCGCTGCCGTCGCCACCGCCCTGGGCACCGGCCGGGAGGCGCGGCTCGGCTAGCGCGGTCCGGCCCGCCCCCGCCGCGTGGTGCGGTCCAGGGCCGGCCGTGGCCGCGCCCGCTGCATCCGCTGCGCCCGCTGCGCCGGCTGCGGCTGCCTGCCGTGCGGCCGCCGAACCCGGCGCCGGCGGCTGCTCGGCGAGGAGCCGGTTCGGGTCGTCCTCGTCCTCGTCGTCGAGCTCGCCGTTGCGGCGCCGGACGCGCTTGCGGATGCTCCGGACGATGCCGAAGCCGAAGACCGCGACGAGACCGATGCCCGCGAGGGCGGTGATGACGGTCTCCCACTGGGCCTGCACGTTGAGCTCGACCGTGGACGGCTGCGAGAGCGTCGTGCCGGTCGGGCTGACCACCGTCATGGTGAGGGTGACCGTGCCGTTCGCCACCGACCGCACCGGGATCGTCGCGCGGGTCGAGGACTGCGGCTGCACCTGGACCTCGATGTCGTTCCGCACGATCCGGAGAGCCGAGCTCGACGGCTGGACCCGGAGCTTCACGGTGACCGGGTACGCGGAGCTGTTCCGGATCGACACCGGCAGCGATGTCCGGTCGCCGAGGAGCGTCAGCGAGCTGGAGTTCGGGATGCTGACCGACGAGGTCGTCTTGACCCAGCGACCGACCTGGCGGTCGACCGCGGTGGCGAGGGCGTCCGGGTCGGCGCGCCAGGCGTTCGAGGCGAGCGCGAGGAGCTCGAGCCGGGCCGGGGCCGTGACGTCGGTGGGGGTGTCGAGGGCCGTGGAGAACGCGGACAGGCTGCGCTCGCCCTCGACCAGCCGACGGAGGCGGTCGAGCCGCGCGTCGTCGTCACCTCCTGCGCTGAGCGTGAGGGAACCGGGCGTCGCGGCGGCCGTCTTCGACAGGTCGGACGGCGACACCCAGGCGGTGCTCTCGAGGGCGTCGAGCGCCTGACCGAGCCGCTGGGTGTCGGTCGGCCACGTGCGCCCGAGGGTCAGGAGCACCGGGTTCGTCGCGGAGCCGGACCGTGCCGAGGCCGCCAGCGTCGCCGTGAGACCGGCCATGGCGGTGTCCCACGTGGCCTGGTCGTCGGCGTCCGCGGCCGTGCGGAGGAGCGCGGAGGCGGACTGGTCGGCCACGAGGACGTGCTGGTCGCCGATCCGTTCGGACGCGGCCACGGTCGCGTCGGCGCCCGCGGAGGTGTTGCCGCTCGCCACGATCGTGCTCGTGGTGCCGGCGGCGGCGAGGGCGGGCAGGTCCCCGTCGGCCACCGTGCCCTCGACCGGCCAGGAGACGCCGGACATCGACCACGGGAAGTCGAGCAGCGTCCGGGTGGTGGGGAGCGTCGGCGTCTGGTCGCTGCCGTCCGGGTCGTCGGTGGCGTCGGCCCCCGGCTGGGAGTCGGTCGCGGCGTCGCCGTCGGCCGGTGCGGTCGCGTCGGTCCCCGCTCCCGGGTCCGCGGTCGCGGTGTCGCCGGTGGGGACGTCGGTCGGTGTGGGCGTGGCGGTCGCGGCGCCGGGGAAGTCCTCGGGCCGGACCTGCTGGTCGAGGGACAGTACGCCGGGGACGCCGTCGGCTCCGGCCTGGCGCAGCCCGGTGACGTCCGCGTCCGCGTAGGACAGCGCGAAGGTCTCGTTGCGCATGCCCTCGAGTCGCTGCAGCCAGGTCCGTGCCGTGGACGGGGCGCTCTCGCCGAGCAGTCGGATCGACGCGATGATCCTGGGGTCGACCGCGAGCGCGACGTTGTGGTCCTGGGCGGCGTCGAGCTGCTGCGACAGGGTGCCGTCGACCGAGGTGGCCGCGGCGAGGTCGTTCGCGCTGATCGTGCCGTCGGTGGTCGCGGGCAGGGTGACCGGCATCGCGACGGAGACCCCGACCGGCGTGCGGTCGAAGTCCGGGTACCAGGTGATCGCGGAACGGGCGACGGCCGAGGTGTCGCCCGCGGAGTACTCGGCGGCGATGCGGCGGGCACCGAACGAGGAGTACCCGCCGAGCCCGACGTTGCCCGGGACGATCCGGACCGTCTGCGACACCGAGCGGTGTGCCGGGACGGCCGGGACGTCCACGGAGCCCATCGGGGCGCCGAAGTAACCGCTTGTGCTGGTGTCTTCGAGCCAGTCGGCGAGCTCGCCGCGGCTGCTCACCTGGCGGTAGATGTCGAGCTCGGCGGTGCCCGCGGGCACCTCGTCGTCGGTGCCGTTCGTGACGATCACCGTGAGCTCGAGGTCCTGGTCGCGCTGCACGATGCCGCGGTTCCCGGGCGCGACCGAGACGGTCGTCCTGCCGGTGTCGGCGGCGACCGTGTGCGTGGTCCGGGTGGTCGGGGAGGAGCCGGTCGCGGCGTCGGCGCCGTCGGTCACGGCGGGCGTGACGACGAGGCCGATGGCGACGAGGGCCGTCGCTGCGGCGGCGAGGGTGGAGCGGAGCATGTGCATACGGAGGGGCCCGAGGGTCGGTTCCGGCCGTGCACGAGTGTACGAGGGCGCGTGGTGACGATCCCGTGGGCACTCGGACACGTGCAGAACTCCTGCACGAGCATCTGGGAGGATGAGGTCCGTCATGCACTCCGTTGCCCAGGCCGTCGAGCGACTCGACGCACTCGCCGCCACCGAGCCCGTCGCCCTCCTCGCTCGGACCTTCGCCGACGCCGGGTACGAACTGGCACTCGTCGGCGGGCCCGTCCGTGACGCCTTCCTCGGCCGCCCCGTGACCGACCTCGACTTCACGACCGATGCCCGTCCGGACGACGTCCTGCGGATCGTCGAGCCGATCGCGAGCGCCACCTGGGACGTCGGCCGGCAGTTCGGGACGATCGCCGCCCGGGTCCGTGGTGAGCAGGTCGAGATCACGACGTACCGCAGCGACGTGTACGACGGAGAGACCCGCAAGCCCGAGGTCGCGTTCGGCGAGACGATCGAGGACGACCTGCTCCGCCGGGACTTCACCGTCAACGCGATGGCGCTGCGACTCCCCCAGCGTGAGCTCGTCGACGTGCACGGCGGCGTCGAGGACCTGCTCGCCGAGCGCCTTCACACGCCCCAGGCCGCCGAGGTCTCGTTCCGCGACGATCCCCTGCGGATGATGCGCGCCGCCCGCTTCACGTCGCAGCTCGGCTTCACGGTGTCGGACGACGTCCGCGACGCGATGGTCGAGCTCGCCGCCTCGATCGAGATCGTCTCCGCCGAGCGCGTGCGCGACGAGTTCGTCAAGCTCCTCGCCACGGGCGACCCGGTGCCCGGCATCCGTCTGCTCGTGGACACCGGCCTCGCCGAGCGCTTCCTGCCCGAGCTGCCCGCGATGCGCCTGGAGATCGACGAGCACCACCACCACAAGGACGTCTACGAGCACTCGCTCACGGTCCTGACCCAGGCGATCGGGTACGAGGCCGAGCGGCACGCCGGCGAGGCACCCGACACCGTGCTGCGGCTCGCGGCGCTCCTGCACGACATCGGCAAGCCCGCGACCCGCAAGCTCGAGCCCGGCGGGGCAGTGAGCTTCCACCACCACGACCTGGTCGGCGCGAAGCTCGCGAAGAAGCGACTCCGCGCGCTGCGGTTCGACAACGACACCATCGCCGCGGTCGCACGCCTGATCGAGCTGCACCTGCGGTTCTTCGGCTACACCGAGGGCGCGTGGACCGACTCGGCCGTCCGCCGCTACGTCCGCGACGCCGGTCCCCTGCTCGAGCGTCTGCACGAGCTCACCCGCTCCGACGTCACGACCCGGAACCGGCGCAAGGCCGACCGGCTCGGGTTCGCGTACGACGACCTCGAGGCACGCATCACGGCCCTCGCCGAGCAGGAGGAACTCGAGTCGATCCGACCGGACCTCACCGGCGACGACATCATGCGGATCCTCGACATCCCGCCGGGACGGGCCGTGGGCGAGGCCTACCGGCACCTGCTCGAGGTCCGGATGGACGAGGGCCCCCTCGACCCCGAGGACGCCGAGGCGCGCCTGCGCGCCTGGTGGGCCTCCCGCGACGCGACCGACTGACCGACCGCCTGACGGACGCGACCGACTGACCGACGCGACCCGACGGTCGGAGCACCCGGCCGCCTGCCCGACGCGAGCCGATCTGCACAGCCGGTGGCGGGCCTCCAGGCCGTGAGCTAGGCTTGGGGGGTTGTCCGCGCGCACCCGCGCACCCGGACACACGCATCAACCCTCCTGTTCCGGGAACCGCCCGGAGCCGTTCGAGACCAAAGGAGGTGGGTTCCGCATGCACCAGTACGAACTGATGGCGATCCTCGACCCCGAGATCGATGAGCGCACCGTCGCTCCCAGCCTGGACAAGTTCCTCGCGGTCATCCGCAACGACGGTGGCACCGTCGACAACGTGGACGTCTGGGGCCGTCGTCGCCTGGCCTACGAGATCGCGAAGAAGTCCGAGGGCATCTACGCCGTCGTCAACTTCACGTCCTCGGCCGACTCCGCCAAGGAGCTGGACCGTCAGCTCGGTCTCTCCGAGGCCGTCCTGCGCACCAAGGTCCTCCGCGCCGAAGAGGGCATGGCCCAGGTCGCCGCGCAGAAGCAGCGCGACGAAGCCCGTGCCGCCCGCAAGGCCGCCAACGCCACGGCCACCGCGACCGCGAGCGCCGAGTAGCCCGTGGCCGGCGAAACCGTCATCACGGTGGTGGGCAACCTCACCGCGGACCCGGAGCTGCGCTACACGCAGAACGGGCTCGCCGTGGCGAACTTCACCATCGCGTCGACCCCTCGCACGTTCGACCGTCAGGCGAACGAGTGGAAGGACGGCGACGCGCTGTTCCTCCGTGCGAGTGTGTGGCGCGAGTTCGCCGAGCACGTGGCGGGATCGCTGACGAAGGGCTCGCGCGTCATCGCGCAGGGTCGTCTCCGTCAGCGCTCCTACCAGGACCGTGAGGGTCAGCAGCGCACGAGCATCGAGCTCGAGGTCGACGAGATCGGCCCGTCGCTCCGCTACGCGACCGCACAGATCACCCGCGCTGCGGGTGGGTCTGGTGGCGGCCGTGGCCAGGTCGGTGGCGGCAACGCCTCCGGCGGTGGCCAGGGCGCCGGCGGTGGCAGCTGGAACGGCGGCAACGGCGGCAACGGCGGCGGTCAGTCCGACGCGCCCTGGTCGCCGCAGGGTGGCCAGCAGGGCGGCAACGCACAGTCGAACGACGTGTGGAGCACGCCCGGTGGCTCGTTCGACGACGAGACCCCGTTCTGATCCTCCTGTCCCCGGACACACAACTTCTTCTTCTCTAAGGAACAACAATGGCTGGAAAGAGCACCGGCGACCGCCGGAAGCCTCGCGGTAAGGGCGGCAAGAACGCCGCTCCCGCGAAGTCCATCAAGGTCGGCGTCATCGACTACAAGGACGTCGCGACCCTTCGCAAGTTCATCTCGGAGCGTGGAAAGATCCGCGCCCGTCGCATCACCGGCGTCTCCGTCCAGGAGCAGCGCCTCATCGCCCGTGCCGTGAAGAACGCCCGTGAGATGGCGCTCCTCCCCTACGCCGGCTCCGGCCGCTGATCGGAGGAGTTCACATGTCGAAGCTCATCCTCACCCACGAGGTCTCCGGCCTCGGTTCCGCCGGTGACGTCGTCGACGTCAAGAACGGCTACGCCCGCAACTACCTCGTCCCCCAGGGCTTCGCTGTCGCGTGGTCCAAGGGCGGCGAGAAGCAGGTCGAGTCGATCCGCGCGGCCCGTGCCGCTCGCGAGCTCGCCACCATCGAAGAGGCACAGGACCTCAAGATGAAGCTCGAGAACGCGACCATCAAGCTGACCGTCAAGGCCGGCAAGGACGGTCGTCTGTTCGGCTCCGTGCGTCCCGCGGACGTCGCTGACGCCGTGCAGGCGCAGGGCGTCGGCTCGCTCGACAAGCGCAAGGTCGAGGTCCCCGCGACCATCAAGACCGTCGGTGACCACGAGGCCACCGTGCGTCTGCGCGAGGACATCACCGCAGTGATCTCGCTGCAGGTCGTCGCCGCCAAGTAGGCACCGCACCACCGTCGCAGGGCGGGTCTCCTCCGGGAGGCCCGCCCTTCGTCGTTCCTGCGGGCTGCGGGCCGCCTGTGGCTGGTCTGGTTGCTGCGCGTCCTGTCCGGCCGGTCTGGTTGCTGCGGACTGTCTCTGGCTGGTCTGGTTGCTGCGCGTCCTGTCCGGCCGGTCTGGTTGCTGCGGACTGTCTCTGGCTGATCTGGTTGCTGCGGACTGTCTCTGGCCGGCCTGGTGTCCGCGCTCCGTCTCCGGCTTGTCTGGTTACGGATCCCGCCCGTCCGGGCTTGCTGGGAGCAGGCCGAGAATCGGTCCCCCGATCGGGGCGCTTGTCAAGTCGTTCTCCACACAGGTAGGGCTCGTTTCGGCAACCTTCAACGTGCACTTGAACCCCACTTCTCCACACATGGTGTGGAACTCGAAACCCCAGGTCAGACGGTCGAACGTGTGTTCTGGTGCCCAGTTGTCCACACCGTTGTCCCCAGTTCCCCACCCCGAGGCTCGGCGTGTTCCCGAGGCTCTCCACAGAGTTATCCACAGGGCCGTTTGCTGGGGATAACTTCGTACCCGTAGCGTGACGGAGCGACCAGGAGCCGTCGGGGGATGTCGGTCGTCCGAGGCAGGATCGCGGTGCGGGTCAGGGCCCGCGTCGTCAACGACAAAGAGGGAGTCCGTGTGTCGATCGCGCATCTCGATCCGTCCCCGCGGGACATGGCCGACCGCGGAGCCGAACGGACGCCGCCGCACGACATGCTCGCCGAGCAGTCGACGATCGGCGGGATGCTGCTGTCCAAGGACGCCGTCGCCGACGTCATCGAGACCGCCCGTGGCGTGGACTTCTACATCCCGAAGCACGAGGTCATCTTCGACGCGATCCTGTCGCTGTACTCGCACGGCGAGCCGACCGACGTCATCGCCGTCACCGACGAGCTGACCAAGACCGGTCTGCTGTCGCGTGCCGGCGGCGCCGAGTACCTGCACAGCGTCACGAGCATGGTGCCGACCGCCGCGAACGCCGGCTACTACGCCGCGATCGTGGCCGAGAAGGCCGTCCTCCGGCGTCTCGTCGACGCCGGCACCCGCATCGTGCAGATGGGCTACGCGTCGGAGGGTGAGGTCACCGACCTCGTCAACAGCGCACAGGCCGAGGTGTACAACGTCGCCGGCGGCGTGCAGACCGAGGACTACGTCCCGCTGACCGACGCGATCGGTGCGGCCATCGACGAGATCGAGGCGGCCAAGGGACGCGACGGCCAGATGACCGGCGTGCCGACCGGGTTCAGCGGGCTCGACGGACTGACGAACGGCTTCCACCCCGGACAGCTCATCATCGTCGCCGCCCGACCGGCGCTCGGCAAGTCGACCCTCGCGCTCGACCTGTGCCGCGCCGCCGCGCTCAAGCACGACCAGACCGCTGCGTTCTTCTCGCTCGAGATGGGTCGCGCCGAGATCGCGATGCGCCTGCTGTCCGCCGAGTCCAGCGTCCCCCTGCAGAACATGCGCAAGGGCACCGTCGACTCCCGCGACTGGACGACGATCGCGCAGACCCGCGGCCGCATCAACGACGCCCCGTTCTTCATCGACGACTCCCCCAACATGACGCTCGTCGAGATCCGCGCCAAGTGCCGGCGACTCAAGCAGCAGCACAACCTCAAGCTCGTCGTCATCGACTACCTGCAGCTGATGACCTCGGGCAAGAAGGTCGAGAGCCGCCAGCAGGAGGTCTCCGAGTTCTCGCGTGCGCTCAAGCTCATGGCGAAGGAACTGCAGGTGCCGGTCATCGCGCTGTCGCAGCTGAACCGTGGCCCCGAGCAGCGTGCCGACAAGAAGCCGATGATCTCGGACCTCCGTGAGTCGGGCTCCATCGAGCAGGACGCCGACATGGTGATCCTGCTGCACCGCGAGTCGGCGTACGAGAAGGACAACCCGCGGCAGGGTGAGGCGGACCTCATCGTGGCGAAGCACCGCAACGGGCCGACGGACACGATCACGGTGGCGTTCCACGGGATGTTCTCGCGGTTCGTGGACATGCCGCAGTAACGGGTCGTCTGTTGCGAGTGATCACCGCGGGTGTCGCATTCGCAGCAAGACTGTCGCAAGCGCCAGTGCTCACGCGGTTCAGGAGCGCCGACAGAGGGTTCATGCAGTCAACGGATCGAATAGGAAGCAGCGCGAGTTGAGCACCCTTTTCTCTTTGGGCCAGCTTCGCGATGTCGTCGACGAACTTCGCGCGGCACCAACGGAGACCGAAGTAGCGGAGTTCAAAGAGGCGTTCGCGAACCCGGTGAAGATCGGCGAGTACGTGTCGGCGCTAGCCAACTCAGCGACGCTGGTGGAGAAGGACCACGGCTTCCTCGTCTGGGGCGTGAACGACGTTGACCACCGTGTCGTCGGAACGACCTTCGATCCCGCTATGAAGGGCAAGGGAAACGAAGATCTCGAACCGTGGCTGCGCCGCTTGCTCGATCCGGAGGTCTTTTTCGAGTTCACTGAGCTTGAGTACGAAACCGAGCGCATCGTCGTCCTCACGGTCGCAGCTGCTTCTCACCAGCCGGTGCGCTTCCAGGGCGAGGCTTACGTCCGCTCCCGTTCTTACGTGAAGCACCTCAAGTCCCTTCCTGACCACGAGCGGAGGCTGTGGGCTGCGTTCGATCGCAAGCCGTTCGAGTACGCCGTTGCGCGCGAGCGGCTTTCCGACGATGAGGTGCTTCGTCTGCTCGACTATGCGTCGTACTTCGATCTCATGCACGCGCCGGTGCCCGACTCCTCGGCAGCTGTCCTGCAGGCTCTACTGGACGAGAAGCTCGTCCTTCGGGCTCCGGGTAGCGGCTGGCGGATCACAAACCTTGGCGCTGTGCTGTTCGCGTCGCGGCTCGATCTCTTCCCCACGGTGGCTCGCAAAGCCCCTCGGGTGATCGTCTACGAAGGTATTGACAAGTCCACGCCTGCGAGGGAGCAGGAGGGTTTGAAGGGCTACGCGAGTGGATTCAAGGGACTCATCAACTTCCTCAACGAGCGCACTCCCGCTAGAGAGTCATTTGAAGGTGGCGTGCGCAAAGTCGTCCCGGTCTTGCCGGACAAGGCCGTGAGAGAGCTGGTTGCGAACGCGCTCATCCACCAGGACTTCAGTGTGAGGGGCACGGGGCCGGTCGTCGAGGTCTACCAGGACCGGATTGAGGTGACCAACCCTGGGCGACCGCTGATGGATCCGTCCAGGTTGATCGATGCGGCACCTCAGTCTCGCAACGAAGCACTCGCGTCACTCATGCGCCGGATGGGCATGTGCGAAGAGCGCGGGAGCGGATGGGATCAGATCGCTGCTCTCGTAGAGGAGACTGACTTGCCCGCTCCGCTGATCGAAGTTGACGACGGCTTCATGCGGGTGATCCTCTTCACTCACCGAAGCTTCGCCGAACTGACCAAGGACGAGCGGGTCCGGGCGGTGTACTTCCACGCTTGCTTGCAGTACGTCCGTCGGCGCCGCATGACGAACGCGTCCCTGCGGCAGCGCTTCAGGATCCCGGAGACCGGCAAGGCGAACGTCTCTCGACTCATCAAAGACGCCATCGACACTGGCTACATCGCCGCGTTCGACCCTTCAGTTGGCGCCAAGGCGATGTCCTACGTGCCCTTCTGGGCAAGACCGGCTGACTCTGCCGTCTGATTTGGTTGTTGCTTGGTTGTTGCATCCGGGTCCTGAGAGCGCGAACACCGCATGTTTACTGGCATCGGGGCGCAAAATTTGGTTGCAGCCTGGTCAGCACCGAGCTAGCCGTGCCCGAGAATCCCCTTCCAATACGCGAAGTTTCAGTTGACCTCTTCGACCCGGGACGCTAGGCTCTCGTCAACTTCACAACGGTCTGAGCCTAGCGTCCCGGGTGGCATTTTCCCTGATCAGTGGCGCAATTGGCCGCCGTGTACCCGAAATATCTGCTCGATTTGGGCGACCGACCGCAGTGCTGATGTCGCGGGGCACCCGAACGCGGGAGTGACCATTGGTCAGGAATGGGTAGTGTTGAGCCTAGGTTGACTCCCTAGGAGAGAGAGGAGTGTCATGACTACCGCACTGAACGTCGCTAGCTACATTCGCGACGCCCTCCAGCTCCCCTCCTACGACACCATGAAGCTGCAGAAGCTCGTGTACTTCTCGCAGGCTTGGGCGCTCGCGTGGACGGGGAAGCCCCTGTTCCGAGACGAGATTGAAGCCTGGCCACGTGGGCCGGTCGTGATGTCCGTGTACGCGGAGCAGCGGTACCGCGTGGTTCCAAAGTTCGACGGCGTGAGCCTCGACGAGGACCAGCGGTCGATCATCGACTCCGTCCTCGACTACTACGGGCAGCATTCTTTCACGAAGCTTGTCGACCTCACTCACTCGCACTCGCCATGGAAGGCGACGCGTGAGGGCCTGGCCGAGGAGGAGCGGAGTCGGCGCGTCGTGTCACGCGACCGCATCCGTGACTACTACACGAGGTGTGCGCTCACCGGGCAGGAGCGGCCCAAGCGTCGGCTTCTCGGACGCGCCGCCCCTTCGGTGGAGGCGATGACTGCGGGGGCACGAGCGAGGGCGAGCTGGCGCGAAGGCCTGGCTATCCTCGCGGAGCGTTGACGGTCTTCCTCACAGTCGACGAAGTCATTGCGCTTCACGATGCTGAGGTAAATGCTGTGCTGCTCGACCGCGGCAAGCTGGAAGGGGCGGTCGCCCGTCCCCAGAGCGGTTTCGGAGACTATCTCGTCTTCGAAACCCTCTGGCAACAGGCGGCCGCCCTGCTCCACGGGCTGGTGAAGGCCCATGCTTTTTTCGACGGCAACAAGCGTTGCGCGTGGATCAGCACCGTGGTGTTCCTTGACATGAACGACCAGCAACTCGCCGGCATCTCACAGAGCGACATGGCTGACTACGTCGAGGCCGTGGCGACGGACGCACACGACATCGATGCCATAGCGATGTGGCTGTACGAACACAGCCTCAGCTTCTGAGGGCTGACGGTGCGAGCGGTTCGCACCCAAAGCCAGTACCGTGAGCGCATGGGAGCCTCTGAGAGCGACGTTACGGCGCGGTTCCGTGACGACATTGAGCGTGCCCGAACAGCGCAAGAGCCTGACGTCGAGCTTCCGGTCAGTGCCGAAGAGCGCATCTACCGACTTGAGGAGCAGGTGGAGATCCTGTCTCGGTACATGGAGGAACTTCTTGCCGAGCGGGCGGAAGGCTAGCTGGTCTCGATCAGACACTGACTGCCGGTGGCTAGTCGGCAGTCCTTCGAGTTTCACCGGCCGTCTGGCCACCGTCGCGGTCACCGAAAATCAAACGTGAGCAGTGCCGAGTTAGTCCGTAACAGCACGCTGATCTGGGGTTTCACGTTGCATCTGCGGTTGCATGGCTGTCGAACATGGACTAGTTTGTGGGCACAAGAATCAGCGGACGAGCCGAAGCTCTCCGCTGAAAATCGGGGCCCGGGATGACAGCCCGGGTGACACTCTGTTGAGTTTGCGGATGGTCGATCCAGTCCGGATTTTGCCATGCCCTCACGAGCGTGGCAACACGAGCCGCCGCAATCGACACGGAGTCACCATGCCTGGGACTGCTGCAGGTTTGGTTGACCCCTGAGAGGTAGGGGCGTTGGCTCCTGCTGGAAGGAGGTGTGCCATGGTGAAGGCGTATCCGGAAGAGTTCCGCCGTGATGTGATCGCGGTCGCCCGGAAGGGCGAGATGACGGTGCGGCAGGTCGCGAAGGACTTCGGCGTGTCCGAGTCCTGCCTGGCCCGCTGGCTGCGGCTCGCGGACCGCGATGATGGCATCAGTGTTGCAGTGGTGCCGTCGGTGAAAGCGGTGGAGCAGGCGGAGCTGCGGGACGCGCAAAAACGGATCCGGCTGCTCGAGCAGGAGAACGAGATCCTCCGCCGGGCGGCCGCGTACTTCGCCCAGTCGCAACTCCCAAAATGACCTACCCGCTGGTCCTCGCCGCTCCGTCAGGAACCCGTCAACGAGGCGAAGGTCCGCGCTGCAGCGCGTCGAGCCCTTCGGCACTATGAACTGGAGGATACTTCAGCAATGACTGGTAGCGACAGCGATTCGGTGTCCGATGACATTGAGAGCGCCTACGTCTTCGACCCCACCGACGGCGCCGCTGTCGCCCCAGCGCTCGACGAAGCGGTCCGCGTCGAGTCGTCCACAACCCCTGACCTCATGGCAATTGCTTTCCGCTGGGAGCGGGCTGCAGAAGATGATCGAGAGCGAGCCCGTGACCACGCGATTTCGCGCGCACTGAGCTACGAGCTGAGTGAGGATGAGACTGACCCCGGGAAAATCACTCTAGAGCCGTATGCAGCCACTGAGGCAGCATGGATGCGCCCGCTCCGAAACACCCTGCCAGTGACGACAGACCTCTGGGAGGCAGTTGGAGACGCGGTGGAGCAGCCCGCGCTCGTTGCCCACTTCGCGGACCTGCTGTGGACAGTTCGCAGACGGACTGGTTTAGATGCAGGCCGGGATGTTGCGGACGCGTATCTCGCGCTTGAGGAAGACGAGACCTTGCAGTGGGTCGTCGGCACCGCGCGGGCCAATACGATCGCCCGTAATTTGAAGCTTGCTCCCCAGGAAGAATCCGCACGCCGGCGACTTCTTGAGTTCGCGGAGCGCAATCTTGACGACACCGATCTGGCCGGACTGACGTTGAGAGCGCTCGACGTGCTTACAGTTCCTCCGAGATCTGCGACGGTGGATGCGCTCCGTCGGCGGGTTGAGAAGCTCCTCGACCGAGCGTGGAAGCTGTTCAACGGCGGTGGCCTCAATACTGACGCACTAGCCAGATCTGCGCTTCGTTTCGCCGAAGACGACGAAGGCAGACGCGACGCGCAACGCCTTCACGTGAACAGCTACATGTCGGGCGCGTTGGTCGAGTCCGGGTTCCGCGAAATCTGGATGCTCAACGAAGCGGCGAAGCTCGCATCGGGGTATGGCTTGATTACCGAGCGGGATCGAGCCGTGATCTCCCTGCAGCGCGTCGATCAATCGACGGTGCCCTGGCACCGGCACGACCTGCCCCTGACGATCCCGAAATGGACCGTAGCGCACACGCTCCGGCCCTACCGTCAGGCTCGGCACTGGACCGATGCTTTGGAAACCTGGTTGCGATCCGCGGCGCCTACTGGTTCTCGAATAGCGAACGAGAAGCTAGCAAGAGAGCAGGGCTCGGGCTTGCTTGCCCTCGTCACACAGGTCGAGTTCGGTGGCCACGGCCTGCCGCAGAAGACGCACAGGACCGATGAAGCCGTGCTCCGTCGTCAGCGTCGGCTTGAGGAGTACAACGCGCTCGTACGAGGGACGTTGCTGGCATCTGCCCTCGAACACATCGCAGCGCGCTTTCCGAACCTAGATGAGGAAGGCATCGCGGCGCATCTCCTGCAGTACGGCGCTGACGAGCAACTCACACGAGCCTTTGCACATGCACTCGCGGTCTTCCTCAGTGGCAATTTCAGCGACGCCGGTGCTCTCGCGACCCCGCTGGCTGAAGCCGCTTCCCGCGGCATGCTCCTACTGCTCGACGAGCCGCTCTACCGCGTCGAGTCCGGCAGTAGCGCCGGGCGCTTCCCCGCTCTAGATCTTTACCTCAACGCCCTCCTGAAGAACGGCCTGGATCCCGACTGGGACCGCGCGCTACGGATTGTGCTCACGCCCGAAGGCTTTGACCTCCGTAACTCGCTCGCTCACGGCTTCAAGCTCTCGTTCAACCGCACAGAAGCTGCTCTTGCGTTGCGGGTTGCTGGACTGATGGTGCTCCTCACCAGTCCAGACTTGACCTCTCGCGACGCGGCTTGGGCTCGTTCGAAGCTACAAACGCCAGTTCCCCAACCCCTTCCACTGCGATGGCGGTTTGTGCGCGTCTGACGGTCCTGCACTCGGGGGCGAACAGCAGCCATCGAGGTCGGTGGCAAGTTCGATCGTTGCTCGACGCTAGCCGGGCCCATGGAGTGGCGCGAATCAACTAGCGGGCAAGTCTGCCGAGAACTGGCGGAGATAGGGAATGAGTCCCGATAAGGCTCGTACGCACCCGGAAGGCGACGCGGGTCTCGCCCCGCAACGCCTTGCACTGCGGTCCGCGGCTGCGTGCTTGGGCGTCATCAACTGACGTTGCATGTGGCCGCTGCCACCCCGGTCGATCTACTCAGGGCATCACAGCTAACGCCGGGTTGTCGAAGCGGCGGCCTCGCGATCAGTGTCGTCGGAGGTCTGCGATGAAGTCGATCTGTGCCTTGATCCCTCTCGATGATGCGAGCGTGCGGACTGCGTCCTGATCACCCGTCGGCCACTCCGGAAGAGCGGTACCGAAGACGATTCGATCCGCTCGCAACAGCTCCGCGGCGTCGAGGCGCTTCGCTATCAGCTGCTGACGTGTCTGGCCGCCGCCGAGGTCGCCTTCCTTACATTCGCCGATGACGAGGTCCCCATCTCGATGCGCGATGAGATCGATCTCGAACGATGGTTTACCGGCACCTTCCTCGGCGAACTCGACCTCCGCTAGGTCGCTGTACTCCTCGGCGAGGCGAGCGAGACGATTGCCAAGTAGGAGTGTGAGATCGCCGCTGTCCTTCAGAATGGTCCGCATCGCGGGGTGCAAGTCGTAGTAGAACTCGGGCTCACTTCCTGCCCGATGCCATCGGTCACCCGTGAGGGAATTGAGCGCGCCGCAACGAGTGCACGGGTAGGTCCTTCCGACGCGCTCAATGGGCGTGAACTGCACGGTTCTGCACTCTCCGCAGTTGAGCATGAAGCCGCGCGTGAGTAGCGACGACCGCAGCAGCTCGTCGAGGTCGTCCCGCAGCGCCGCCGCATCGGGGGTCGACCCTTGGGCGAGGAGTGCATCGAAAGTGAGAAACGACTCGTAGGCGGCGTCTCGCCGAAGTCGGACGCGACCACCCTCCGACGGTTCCTCGGCTTGGAAGGCGCGGAGCATCCGACCGCGTGAGGAGACGACAAGCTGGCGGAAGGCGCCACGTCCGCCGAGCCGATCCGCGACGAGGTCGGCGAGTTGCCCCGGGCGGGACAGGGTGGCCCTCATGTTTCCGCGGATAGCCGTCTGCTGTACCCACGGCATTAGTCCCAGGAACTGCAGTCGGGGCCGGGCCATCCGTTGCTCCAGCGGAGTCTCGGGCGGAAGGTACCCGGTGAATGCAGCATCGAAGGTGATGCCGTCCTTCGCGTCGCGAAGGTTTACCCAAGTCGCGCGGCCATCCGCTTGCAGGCTCCCTGGGACTGTTCCTCGCCCGCGCGGGGACTGCGGATGGTCGATCGCAGCGTCGACCAACCACCCCGGTCGTTCGGCGTCGGCCAGGAGAGGCGACGCAGTAGACGGCAGTGGGAGTGTCGGCTCGTGGGCCAATACCGCCGTCCCATCGCGCTCGATGAGGAAAGGGAACGTGGTCCGACGATCGGCGTGAGCGGCGACGAGTAGGCGCCGCTGTGGCGCACGGATGGGGAGGTCGCTTCCGCGCAGACGCTCCTCGGCGTCTTCCAGTCCCGCGTCTCGGACGAGTGACCCGAGTACACGTACCGCCGCTTCTAGTTCGTCGGCGGACATGGAAGCTGACGCGAGATAAGCGGGACGCTCGAATGGATCGGTCGCCATCCGGCCGGCGAGCCCCGCAGCAAGAGCGGTGCTCTCAGCCGGCTGCTCGAGCATCGGGGTGGTGATCCACACCGCCTGTCCATGCAGCCGGTCGAGCAGTACGGCAAGCGCAAAATCGTCCGCGGTGTCCCCGACTGACGCGGTGACGGTTGCCGGCTGTGTCTCGTTGCCCCACCAGGTCAGGCCGTCATCGATTGCATCGAACCATGGTTGCAGGTCGCTGCTGCGTGACGAGAGGACCATGTTCGCAAACCAGGTCAAGGCGTCTGGAGCGTGCGAACTGTCCCGTGAGGCGATCCACCGGATGAGGTCGCTTGGCGGAGCGGCCGGCTCCGAGTCCTCGGCGGGCCCTATTGGCGGCTTCCCGGTGATAAAGGCCGCGAACAGTGCGGCGCTGGACTTCCAGTGGGTCCTCGCTACTTGCGCTGCCACCGGGGATGTGAGCGCTGTAGCAGCCAGCAGTTGCGGGGGGAGCCTCTCGCCGACAGCTCGGAGTCGAAGGTATTGCGGGATCGGCAAGCCGTCGGTGAATCCACGAAGCAGCTCGCATTCCGCGCCCGCGGTCGCAGCAGCGATCGCCGCCGCGGCCGGAGCCATCGAGTCGCAGTCAGCGACGTCTCCGTCATTGCTCAATCGGTCGCTCAAGGCTTCCGGAGACAACGCGGACCAAATCAGCTCTCCGGGGGCATACACGGCAAGGTAATCGGGATCGTAATGGCGTAGCTGCGCGAGCAGGCCGGGGTCTATCTCGCCCTCCCGTCCGTACGGAATCAAGACGAAGCCTTCGCCACCCCAGATAGCTGACACCGCGGAGAGAGCTTCGCGTGCCCACGCCTGCCAGGAGGACCCGGCATAAGTCAGAACCGCCACGCGCGGTGGTCGGTACGACGTCGATATCTCGTGATGTTCCAGAGCGGCTGGCACGGGTTCATCTTGCCGCGCCGCGGGATCGCCGTCCAACGAGGCGGACACCTGCAACACTCCGGTTCCCGCGCCGACGAAGCGGTGCAGCGTCGGCACGGGACGCGGTGTCAGTGCGCAGCGTTGTACGCGTCGCGGACTACCTGGCTGATGCGCCCACGCGACGACACGTCGTGACCGTTCGCGTTTGCCCACTCTCGGATCTTGGCCAGTTCGTCTGCGTTGCCTCGTTTCGAGGCGGAGCCGCTTCGCCGGCGAGCGGCTCTATCGCCCATCTTTCGGGCGGCCGCAACGTAGTCGGAGAGGGCCCCGCGGAGCGCCTCCACGTTCTCGTCACTGAGATCGATCTCGTATTCGCTGCCGTCGAAAGCGAAGCGCAGGGTGCGGCCCTTGCCTTCGGTGATCGTGTCGCCGGTGAGGTCATCGATGAGGTGTGTAGTCACTCGCTGTGCCACTGGAATGCCTTTCATGGGAGGGGAGGTTGCTCATCATTGTGGCATAACCTCCGCGGAGTCGAATGGTCGGAGCGTTCGTCGGTGGGCGGTTCTCACTCACGAGCTGCGCGGCTGTCCTGCCTCGGCGAGAATGTCGTTGATTACCTTTGTCGTGCAACACGTGTCTTTCGAAGGAGGACGTCGCATCAGCGGCTGCGTTCCCCGTGTCGGCGGGTACCAGGACACTGTGTACATGACAGAACTCGCGTACATGGTCCGGGCCGACTGGGGTCAACAGGGGACGGGGATGACTGCCCAGAGTGTGGTCATCCGGGACTGGCTCGGTCCGGGACCCTACGTCTTCGCAGTGTCGGACGCGGGCGCTTTCGGTGTGGATGATCATGATGCGGATGCCGAAGCGGCAGGGTACCTCGATGCGGATGCGGTCAATCGAAGCGTCCTGAGTACCCGGCGGCTTCCGCGATTTTCCACAAGTGCTGACGTCACGCTTCAGACGGTGGTCGTCCTACATCCATTCGAGGAGAGCGACCTCGAAGCGATCCGCAAGGTGGCTGATGCGAACAGCTTGCGCAAGCTGTTCATCCTCGTGTGGTCAGGCGACGACATCGTGCGTACGTGGCTCGATGGCATGGGAGCGTTGAACCTGCACACGCGGAAGACCGCGGGCGTCGAGGACTCCCTTTTGCTCGCCGCGGCCGGGATGATCAAGAGCGAGGACTACAACGGGCTTAGCTCTGGTAAGGGCAAAGACGCCGTTGTGCAACTCGTCAGAGCTTTCGCAGTCGAGGGATATCCCGTTGACCCTACATTTTGGCTGCGCGCGTACTTTGCCGTAGGTGGGGGCTTCAAGCACGCGCCCGCGTTGCAGAAAATCGTTCAGGAGATGGCGACGGGGATCAGGCACCGTGTTAAGCCGCGCTATCGCGACAATATCGTCGCCATCCTTCGCGACCGCGACCGCGACCGCGACGGGGACGTCGGGGACGAGTGAGTACCCGGGAGTCGCTCCTGCCTGTTTGAGGACGGTTGAAGCAACTACTGCAACAGCCTGTGCCGTGGACGGGGGTCAGCGGCGTGACGGTACCGACGGCTACGCTTTCTAGTCTGACAAAAGGGGGAAGCCGAACGATGGCTGATATGGATCTCGAAGTCGCCAGCACAGGATCACAGGGCGGAATATCGTCCACGATCCAAGAGTTCGAGCAGGCGCTTCTCGCCCGGGTCGACGCCCTGCACCTTCCGTCCGAGGGAGTTCTCGTTGGGGTGCAGCAGCGCGTGCAGGTTCTCTCGAACCTCGACGGCGCCATGGCGAACCTTCCGCAGGAGAAGCGCGCGACGGCCATGTACCTGTCCAAGTTCATCATGGCGGTGTCCGCCGGGCTCTTCGACGCCGCGCTGAACTACCTGTGGGACGAAACGATCGGCGAACTCCGGAAGCGGATCATCGCGTACGACCTCGACTACTTCTTCGACAATGCCGTCTCCTCGCCGGAGAAGCGCAAGGACCTGTCGGGCCCCGACGACCTCCTCAAGGTCACGGACGACGAGTTGATCCGTGCCGCGGCGAAGATCGGTTTCGTCTCCTCAGTCGGACAGCAGCAGCTCGATCTCGTACGTTTCATGCGAAACCACGCGAGCGCTGCCCATCCGAACCAGCACGAGCTGCAGCCGTTCGCGCTGCTCGGGTACATGGAAACGTGCATCAAGGAAGTGATCACGCTTCCGGACTCACCCACGATGGTTGCCACGTCGCGCCTGTTGGCGAACATCAAGCGGGAAACAGTCACCGCTGCTCACGCCGAGAGCTTCGCGCCGCTCTTCGAAGGCCTACGCCGCGACCAGACCGAGACGTTGGCGAACGGACTGTTCGGCCTCTACGTATCACCGGAATCGACCTCGGTCATCCGCGACAACATCCGATTGCTCCTTCCGCTCCTGTGGCCGCACGTGACGGAGTCGGTGAAAGCGAACTTCGGCGTCCGATACGCGAGGTTCCAGGCCAATCTTGACCTGGCTCAGGCTGAACTTGCACACGAGTTCCTCGTCGCGGTGGGCGGTACGTCTTATCTCCCTGAGGACATCCGATCGGGACAGATAGACGCACTCCTCGACCGACTGCGCAGCGCCCACCACGGCTTCGACAACTTCTACAACGAACCGCCCGTCGCGCACGAGCTTGAGACCTACGTCGGCACGTTGGCGCTGCCAGCTGGCGTCAGTGACAAGTTTGCACAGGTCATCGTCGACGCTTTCCTTGGGAGGTCGTCGGGCCTTGCGTACGCGGCCGACCCAATATACGAGCGTCTCCTCCGCCGAATGACGCCGAACGAAGCGGCAGGTGCGCTTCTCGTGGCGACTGGGCCAGATGTCTCTGCCCTGCTGCGTTACGACATCCCGAAGAGCCAGTTCGCGCGTCTCCTCGACATCATCGCCCCGAAGCTCATCAACCGCTCAGCGACCGCGTTGATGAACCACCTTCGTAGCTTCACTGGCGCGCCGGCGCAGATCGCTCTCGATACGAAGATGCAGTCGCTCCGCGCGAAGCTTGCCGAGAATCTATAGCGGAGCATGCGCGGGTGGCCTAACGCGAGAGCCGAACACGATACGGAACGCTCCGGTCCCGGCGTCAGTATGTCGTCCCGTCAGGAGGTCGTGAACGACCGTGTCCTCTCGCGACGCACCCCGTTCTCGATCCACGTTGCGTGTACTTCGAAAGTCATGGTGCCCATTAGGGTAATCAGGCTCCATTGAAGTTCTGACTCACCAAACAGTGTGAACAGCTCGGTTGGGCCTTCGAAGCGATAAGCGCTATCGTCCGACCCGACCGGCTCGATGGTGAATTCAAATTGTTCGGCGTCGACCTCGGACAGGTTGCGAAGGACAAGGTCGTTCCGACGAGTTCGGGTCTTCATCTTGCCGTTCCGGTCGAAGCCGACTTGGTCCACCAAATGGACGTGCTCCCAAGCCGGATCCGCGCCTGAGGACCGACGAGGGAGCGAGCCTTCACCCCACCCGTTGTCGTCGACGTCGTGCTCCAGAGCACGGGTGACCTGAGCGGCAAGATCCCCGGGGTCGCTGTAGTCGCCGAGAAGCCCGTCCTGCTCGAGTGCGGTCTTGAAGTCCTTGAGAGCGATGAGTTGCTTCGGGTCGACGTCGCGGGGCAGGTCCTCGGATGAGAAGTAGACGTGCACTGGCTTCCCGACCGCCGCTGCGCGGCGAATCTCCTCAGCCGTGCCCGACACGTCGTAGCCGGTGTGGGTGCCGAGGCGAGAGTCGAAAAACGCAACGACGACGTCGGCGCGATCGACGGCCTGCGCGTTGATAAGGGCTTGGGCGCGATCCCCAAGCGCGGCGACCGCGTGCCGTTCATACAGCCACGGCAACGCGACGATGTTCTGGCGGTGCGCGTTCTGCACGCTCCAGTCGTTGATCGCGTCCCGCACTGCCGCACGTTCTTCACGGGTGTCTCCCGGTGAGGCGATGAGGATCAAGATGCTGTTGACGTTGGTCGGCATGTTGTCTGCTTCGTTCGTTTCGGGGACGGGGTATGAGCGGGAGCGCGGGCGGCGCTCTGGCAATGAGGATTCTCCACGAAATCTGTGATGATTACGGGATGAAGGTGCAAGCGTTGGCACAAGTCATGGACGAACTCGCGGAGCTGACTTGGTTCAAACTCGTGGAGGCCAGGCGCCTGACGATGCGCATGGGTGAAGTCTCGATCACGGACCACAACCTGCTCGCGCTTCAGCAGTTCGCGTCCGCGGCCGGTAGTGATGTACGCCTCGTCCATGCGCACGACGAGGCGACAAGCGGCGCCGACTTCGAGATCTGGCTGGTCGACCGAGCAGGCAGACCGGTCTGGGCATACTCGATCCAAGCGAAGGTCGGCAGCTGGGTTGGTGCGACCTACAAGTACCGTTCGATCGGACACAAGGTCGGACCGGCCGCTCAACACGATCTTCTGCTTCGGCACGCGGCGACCAACGGAACCCGACCCTTCCACCTGCTCTACAACGGCTGGGATCCCAGCGATACCGATGCGCCGATACCACCGACACCGGATCAGCGAAAGCTTGGGTGCGCTGCCGTCTCCACCCACGAGGTGGCGCGAATCCGTCGTCTCAGCAGGCCCAGCCTGAAGGCAGTCGACTACCTGCCAAAGAGCTTTCCCTGGTCCGAGCTGCTCACCAGACTGAGCCCGCCACCTCCGCCTCCCGTGAAGCCGACGTCTCCGATATCGCCATCCGGCGGGTCCGGTGCGCAGCCACCACTCGGTGGTGGCGCCGGACCGGGCACTAACGGCAACGGCGCACAGGGCGGCTCCGGACCCTCGGACGGGGACAGTCCCTCCCTCCCCGCACAGGCCGACGCAGGGTTGGACATCGTGAGGCCGGTCCTTGCTGATGTGGAGGGCGAGTCGGCTTCCCCGCTCCGTCGTCCTTCGGCCCTACCTGAATACGTACTACGCGGACTTGACGGCCCTCGAACGCAAGTGCCGCGCAAGCGCTCTGAAGATGTGTGGCTCCCGGAGTTCGCTCTCGTGGTCACGATCGACTAGCGGTGCCCACGCGGCAAGGGATGAAAGGCCACATCCTGACGTCCGGCGTGTTCTCATCAGTGGTCGGAGGGTCGAGCTCCTCAGACCACACGAAGACGCAATCGCGCCGGACTGACCTTCCGCCTGGGTCCGGGCGACCGAGCCCGGGTGCACGCAGGCCAATGGCGCGTGGCGGCTCGCGCACCCCGCTCGAAGGAACAGACGCCGCACCTCACGACGTTTCTACATGGCAGTCGGATTCGGCACCGGAGACACGATGAGGAGCAGACACGCGATCCGCATCTGATCAGGGCAAAGAAGATCTGCCACGTACCGTGAGAAACAGCGGTGACATGTCCCGTGAGAAAGGCCGCTCTGCCGCGGCCGCCTTCGACAGCGCCTGCGAGAAGACGCATCTGTTTCGTCCGCCAGTTGACTCGTCCGACTGCAACTCGCCGTGTCTGAAGGACGGTCACGGACACGTTGTTCGGCAGTACGGACGGGCCGGAGGTCGCGGCTCTCCCGGCTCGATCCAGGGCAGGCAGAGCTACCGCGCGATGCTCAGCTGCCCTTGGCGGAGGTCACGAAGGACGCGGTGTCCGTCGCGTCGGTGACGGGCTCGATGGTGCCGGTGGTCGTGAAGGTCGCCCCTGGTCGCAGGGTGATCGCGGCACCCTCGGTTCCACACCAGAGCGTGACCTCCGCGAGCGTGGTGGCGGCTGCGACGCTCGTCGACGGTCCGATCGGGTAGCGGGCCGCGGTCGGTGTCGGCGTCGAGACCGGGTCGTCCGACGAACGCGGCACACGGGCCGACACGACGTCGGGGTCGCTGTCCCGGAGGACGGCGACGGCGCAACGGCCTCCGGCGAGGGCGATGGCGAAGCCCCCCTCGGCGGAGGTGCCGGTCGCGACGACGTGTGCGCGCAGTACTGGTGGGAGCGCCCCGACGAGTGCGGAGTCAGCGGCCACCACAGGCAGCCGTGAGACGGCGGGGTCCACGTGGTACTGCGTGGGCCGCGCAGGAGAGCAGCCGGTCAGGAGGAGCGACGTGAGCGCGATCGTGACGGCGTACCGGAGGCCGCTCCGGCGCTGACTGCGCAGGGGCGGTCCGGACGAGCGTCGGGTCTCACGCACGGTAGGAACGGTACTGGAGCCGCTCGAACTCGTAGGCCTTGCCGTTCCCGGATTTGCTGAAGCCACCACCGGGTGTGTTGCACGACTGGGTCTGCGTCCAGTGGAAACTCTTGACGGAGTACACGGCGTCTGCGCGCAGGATCCATGTCTGCCCGGACGGGATGGCGACGGAGTAGCCCGTCGAGGTGGTGTAGGTCGACGTCACGTTGAATCCGACGGACCCGCTGACCGCTTCGGCGGACACGCCTGCGTTGCCCGTCACCGAGTTGCTCACCGCGACCGACTTCGTCAGCGACAACGTTCCCGGTCCCACGCCGGAGACGCTCCAGTTCGGTCCCGACGGCGACTTGACCGTGGTACCGGCGTCGGCGACGTTGCTGAGCTTCGTGACGACCGGCCCGCATCCCACGCCGCCCTGGTCGGTGTGCACCGGCACAGCCGATGCGGTCTGCGCGCCGGTCAACGACAGACCAGCGATGAGGGCGCTCGTCGCGACCAGTGCGATCCCTGTCTTCATGGTTCCCCTCGATCCTCTCGGTGGGACGACGCGGTCCCGAGCACAGGATCGACGATCGCCGGACGGCATCCATCCCGCCCGAGGTTGACGTCGCGGATCCGGTCGGCTGTCGGCAGCAGCCGAACGGCTGTCCCGTGTGCATGTGCCGGCCTTGGTCGAGCGGGTGAGTGACTTCGGGGCGAAGCGCAACCAATGCTGACGGACGGGACAGCACGTGTTCTCAGTGCTCCTCCTCCGTCGTGCGTCGGCGCGGTGCGGTCACCACGCGAGCTGCGTGTCGTCCTCGAACACCGCGCCGGTGGGGCCGTCAGCGGGCAGCGTGGCGAGGCGCACAGCGACGGCGGCGCCTTCGTCAGGGGTGCGGGTGCCGCGGAAGGCGTTGAAGTCCGTCGCGACGTGGCCGGGGGCGGCGCCGTTGACCTTCAACGGGGTGTCCGCGAACTCGCGCGCGTAGTGCACCGTGATGGCGTTGAGCGCGGTCTTCGAGCTCGAGTACACCATCGAGGGCTGCCCGACCCAGGCTCCCTCCTCGCCGATCGAACCGCGCTTGCTCGTCACGTTCACGATCCGAGGGGCATCGGCCCGGGTGAGAAGCGGAAGGAACGCGGTGATCATGCGGACGACACCGAAGACGTTGACCGCGTAGACGTTCTCGAAGTCCTCGACGGTCTCGTCGGTCGGCTTGGGGAGCTCTGCCATCGGCCGGAACGTCATCGTGTTGACCCCGGCGTTGTTCACCAGGACGTCGAGGTGGCCGAACTCGGTCGCGACCTCGGCTGCGACTGCGTCGATCTCGCCCTGGTCGGTGACGTCGAGCACGACGGGGCGCACGTCACCGTCGACCGTGTCGGCTGCGGCTCGTCCGACCGCGGCGCTCCGGGCTCCGAGGAGGACCGTGAAGCCCTCCTGTGCGAGGCCACGGACGATCGCGATGCCGATGCCCTTGTTCCCGCCGGTGACGAGGGCGACCTTCTGCGTGCTGTTACGTGTTGTCATGTCAACAGCATGCGCCTCTCGTGTTGATGCGTCAACACCGTCCCGGTAGGATGGGTACATGAGCGCCCCGCTGACCGAGCAGGAACAACGCCTCTGGCACGCCTGGAAGGTCGCGGCAGAAGCGGTCCGGCAGCGGGTTGCCGAGGACATCAAGGCCGGTTCGGGTCTGTCCGATCAGGAGTTCGGGATCCTGACTCGTCTGGTCGAGCTCGGGAACGGCGAGCTCCGCCAGAACGAACTCGGTGCGCTGCTCAGGTGGGACCGCACGCGCCTGTCCCACCAACTCACGCGGATGGAGAACCGCGGACACGTCGGCCGCCAGGCGGTCGACGGAGGTGTGCTCGTCCGGGTCACCGACGCCGGAGTGGCCCTGGTCCGCGTGGCACGGCCGATCCACGCGGAGGCCGTCCGGAAGCACCTCCTGCACCGAGTCCAGGGCGTCGACGACGCCACGCTCCTCCGGACCCTGGAGGCACTCGCGGTCGATCCCGGCACAGGCGGATGACCGCTGTCGAGTCGCCCGGGCGTCGGTCGGGCGGAGTGCGGCACAGGTGAAGAAGGCGGGAAGGTCCCGCCTCACCGTCCGTTCTCGGTGCGGAAGCGGACGTGGCCGGAGAGGCGGCGCGCGGACCATCACTCCGCCGCACGCAAGAACGACCCCCAGCCGGTCTGGCCGAGGGTCGTTCCAGCGGGGCCGTACCTACTGTCGGCTCGAGCTTCGAGCGAACATGGAGTTCGTCGCGCCGAAGAGCACCCATGCGACGACTGCGACGAGGGCGATCGTGCCGACCGCTGTCGGCAGCGCCCCGAGCACGAGGAACGGCACGAGGACGAGGCTCACCACGCCGAGGACGGCGAGGATGATCTTGTAGCTGCGAGGAGACATCAGACCGTCCTTACTTGCACTGGCTGGCGCTCTTGTCGAGAACGAACGGGTTCCACCGGTCCTCTGTCCCGGACCCGAGAGCCGGCTCCTGTCGTAGTCAGCAACTCTGCTGACACATCGAACCTATGGCCCCCATGAGAGGGGTAGAACCATCGTTACTCCTTTGTGATGCGGTCAGGAGACCCATGAACGACAGCAGCGGGAACGGCGAGCTCCGCCGGAACGAGCTCGGTGCGCTGCTCAGCTGGGACCGCACGCGCCTGTCTCACCAACTCACGCGGATGGAGAACCGCGGACACGTCGGCCGCCAGGCGGTCGACGGAGGTGTGCTCGTCCGGGTCACCGACGCCGGAGCGGCGCTGGTCCGCGTGGCGCGGCCGAACCCGGCACAGGCGGATGACCGCTGTCGAGTCGCCCGGGCGTCGGTGGTCGAGCGCGTTCTAGGTGAAGAAGACGAACGTCCCGACGCCGATCCAGGCGAAGGCGATGCCGGCCATGGCCGCAATGCTGGTGAGGACCATCGCGATGGTCGCAGACACCTGCTCCCGCCAGGTGCGGAGTGCGCTCGCGGCGATGCAGAGGGCGAGGACCGTGACCGGCAGTGTCGTGACGAGCGCAACGGCCTGCACGGTCGCGAGCGCACGCTCGTCGGCCCTGGGCGGTACGGCACCGTCGTCGTAGTCGAACTGCGATGGCGGCGTCTGTCCGGCGGGGTCGAACAGGTGCGTCGCGACGAGCACGCCGGCCCACACGATGAGCAGTCCGATGGCGACGAGTGACCGCTTGTTGACCCGCTGCGACGGCGCCTTCCCCTGGATCCCCACATCAGGACCGTAACGCGACGGTCGGGACACACGCCGAGTTCGCCTCCGAGGTCCCGTTCGGGGCCGGTGTGTCATCCGTGGGCTCGCGACTCCTCCGCGGGCGGCGCGCTGAAGAGGTTGACGACGTTGCCGTCGGGATCCCGGACCAGCGCGGAGCGGTTACCCCACGGCATCGTGGTCGGTTCGAGGACGACGTCGTCGCCGTCGAGCTCGAGTGCGGCGAAACGGCCGTCGACGTCGGCGACCTCGAACTCGATGAAGACCGACCGGTTGGTCGCCGGGGTGAGCGCACCGCCGAGCATCGCGACGGTCGCGGTGCTCGCGATCGCGAGGGTCGCGCCGGGTCCACTGAACCGGGCGAAGACGGGGGCGGGTCGCTCGGCGCGCTGGCCGGTGACCCGCTCGTAGAACGCGACGAGACCGTCGAGGTCGTCGGTGACGATGCGGATGGACGAGAACGACATGGGAGCTCCTGCGGTGGTGATGTCGGCGGGGTGGAGCACCAGCATCACCGGAGGTCGCGACACCGTCCTGTCGGTGTTTCGTGCAGGACGGCGACCGCCGGTCAGTCCCCGACCGCTGACCGGAGCCGTCCGTACTGGATCGCGAGGTCCTCGGCGCGGAGCGCGCGCACCGGCGGGCGTTCGTCGGTGACCGTGACGGCGAGCATGCGGTCTGCCCGGAACGCCCGCACACCCTGTCGCAGCCGGCACCAGGCGATCAGGTACCACTGCCCGTCCTTCTCGATCGAGCCCAGCGGTTCGACGTCGCGGGTGGACTCCGCTCCGCTGGCGTCCTGGTACCGCAGCCGGACGACGCGGTCGGCACGCAGGGCCTCCGCGAACGCGAGCGGCACGGGCGCGCCCCCGTCGTCGTCGCTCTCGAGGAAGTGCACCCGGGACGCGGAGGCACTGGCGCGTGCGGCGGCGCGCTCGGGCATGACCGCGAGCACCTTCTTCGCGGCGGTCCGGGCGGACTGCCGGAACGGGCTGCGCTGGAGTGCGCCGAGTCCGATGAGCACCGCGAGGGCCTCGTCCGGCGTGAACCCCGCCGGACCCAGCGTCGCCGACGCGTCGATGACGTACCCACCGGTCCGGCCGGGCTCCGCCCAGATCGGCATGCCCGACTGCTGCAATGCGGCGAGGTCCCGTTCGATGGTCCGCACGGACACCTCGAAGCGCTCCGCGAGGCGACGGGCGCTCCGCGGCCGCGGCGACACGGCCCGGAGCTCCTCCACGAGACCGTAGAGACGATCGGTCCGGTTCACCCGTCCATCATCCGCCATTGCGCGTGCTCGACGGTCGGCGAGGAGGGCGTCCCGTCGACCCGAGCCGCCGCCGCCCGCCCCTCGGGTCAGCCCGTGATCCGCCGACGACCGGCGACCCGCACGACCAGCCCGGCGACGACACCGCCGACGATCGGGGCCACGACGAACACCCAGAGCTGCGACAGCGGGGTGGTGCCGCCGTACACGGCCGCGGCGATGGAGCGGGCGGGGTTCACGGACGTGTTGCTGATCGGGATGCTGACGAGGTGGATCAGGGTCAGCGTGAGGCCGATGCCGATGGGTGCGACGGCCTGGTACTCCTGCTTCGCGGTGATCGACAGGATCACGGCGATGAACACGCCGGTCAGGACGGCCTCGGCGAGGAAGACCGACCCCAGGCCGTAGCCGCCGGGGCTCGCGGACCCGTAGCCGTTGGAGGCGAAGCCGGCGTCGTGGGCGGCGGCGAACGCTCCGGGCTTGCCGCTCAGGACGGCGGCGATGATGCTCGTCGCGACGACGCCTCCGAGGACCTGGGACACGATGTACCCGGCGACGTGCTCGGCGTCGGTGCGCCCGGCGGCGAGCAGGCCGAGGGTCACCGCGGGGTTGAAGTGGCCGCCGGAGATGTGTCCGACGGCGGAGATGCCGGCGACGAGCGTCAGGCCGAACGCGAGGGCGACGCCCAGGTACCCGACGCCCTGCTGGTTGTCGGTGGCGCTCGGGACGTTCGCCGCGAACAGCGCGGTGCCGACCCCGCCGAGCACGAGCAGGAACGTGCCGAAGAACTCGGAGCCGTAGCGGGCGAGCGGCGACCACTCGGCGGCGTCCTCGCGACGCTGCTCCGACGTGGACGTGCTCACCGCCCCGCTTCCTCCGCGACGGACGGTCTGTTCGTGCTGCTGCTTCTTCGCCATGGTGCTCCTCCGGGTGGAACGGGTCAGGGATGTGGCGTCCGCGGCGGGTACCGCGCACCGGGTCGGGCCGTCCGCAGGGTGGTCCGGGATCGGCGGCGGCCACGGAGGTGACGACGCAGGAACGACGATCGTCACGGGCCCGCCGACGATCCGGGGCGTTCCTCCAGACAGGGACGATCTCGGCAGTCCCCCTGTCCCCCGGCGCGCGCGAACCGGCCCGCGGACCGCCGACCGTCGGGCCGCCGCCCCGTCCCGCGGACCGCTGTCCGTCGGGCCCATCGACGCGTCTGCCGGGCGGCGGCGGTACGGCAGGGCGACCACGGGCCTCCCGTCCGGGGTTTTCTACGGTGGAAAACCCTGCTGTGTTTCCGACATGGAAAACCACGACGCCTCCGACCAGCTGGACCGCATCGCACGGGCCCAGCAGGGCATCGCCGCCCGACTGCACAGCACACCGCTCGGCTACGTCGCGCTCGGGGTGCTCTGGGCGCTCCCGGTCGCGGCCTTCGCCCTCGGCCGGCCGTGGGCCCTGGTCGCCGTCCTCGTCGTGGTCGTCGCGACCGCGCTGTGGGCCGCGGCCTGGACGCGTCACCGCGGTGTCCGCCCCGCAGCGTTCGAGCGGTCGTCGCCGTGCTCGGGATCCGTCTCGACCGCGCGGTGGTCGGCGCGGCGACCCGACCGGTGGGCGGACGATGAGCCCCCGCGTCGGCACGGCGACCAGTGCGGGGCGGACCCGGTGAGGGTCCACCTCGACGAGGTCGTCCACACGCCGAACCGGCTGGCGATCTGCGCGCTCCTGGCATCGGCCGACGCCGTCGAGTTCGGCGTGATCCGCGACGAGCTCGGGGTCGCCGACTCGGTGGCGAGCAAGCACCTCAAGGTGCTCGTCGACGCGGGGTACGTCACGGTCGAGCCCCGGCCGGACCTGCGGAGCCGACGGCCGCGCAACTGGGCGTCGCTCACCCCCGCCGGGCGGTCGGCGTTCGTCGCCTACGCGGCCGAGCTGCAGCGGATGATCGCCGCCGCGGGCTGACCTGCGGGGGCGCTAGCGTTCCGCTCCGGCCAGGCGGAACATCCGCGTCAGGAGCGGTTCGAGCGCCCGGATCGCGGCGAGGTGCTGCGCGTCGGTGAGGTCCGCGAGCACGGGCGGCTCCGGTGCGTCCCACCCCAGGGCCTCGGCGACGACCGTCAGGTCCCAGCGCTCCCACCCCAGGCGGCCCTGCTCGCGGAGCTCGTCCCGGAAGTCGGCCTCCGGCGACGGAGTGACACCACCGCCCCGGTGCAGGACGTCGGACGTCAGGGCCAGCGAGTAGCCGCTGATGAAGGCGGTCACCCGGTCGAACCGAACCGGTTCGCCGATGTACATCGCGGTGCGTGCGAGGAAGGTGTGGGCTGCCGAGGCGGCGATCTCGTCCGGATCGGTGATCGGCTGGTGGTCGTCGTCGTGCACGGTCGTCCCCTCGTCGGCTGCCCACCCACGGTACCGAGACCCGACGACCACCAGACCGGCAGGCCCAGCCGAGACCACCCGACGTCAGCGCTCGACGCGCTCGCGCGCCCCCGCCCGAGCCCGCCGCAACGTGACGCTCGGCGGCTCGCCGAACCGCTCGGCGTACGCCCCGGCGAAGCGCCCGAGGTGGGTGAGGTGCCACCGGCGGGCGGTCTCGGCGACGGTCGTGCCCGCTCCGCCCGCCACGAGCTCCCGCCGCGCGCCCTCGAGTCGTTCGGCACGCAGACGCTCCATCGGCGACTCCCCGTAGGTGCGACGCATGGCGCTCTGCAGCCCGCGTTCGCTGAGCCCGACGGCGGTCGCGATGTCGCGGAGCTCGAGCGGCGACCCAGCGTTGTCCCGGATCCATGCGGCGGCACGAGCGGCGGCGGTGGAGGGTTCGGGTTCGGCACCCTCGACGAGGGGGAAGGCGTCGATCACGGCTGCGGCGATCTGCTGGTTCAGTGCTGCCCGCTGGGCCTCGTCGAGCCGCCCGTCCATCACCTGGCCGGCGCGCGAGCGGATGATCGCGCGGAGCGGGCCGAGCGCGACCTCGATGTCGGGCTGCTGGTCGAAGAGCAGCGGGCCGCGGACGAACCGCTGCCGCCGGGCGAGCTCGGCGCGGAGCACGCGGTCGGACAGGTGGACCATCGTGAGCTTCCGGATGTCGGCCGAGAACGTGTACGCCACGGACGCCGAGAGCAGGAGCGGGTGCCCCGGCGTGACCTCGAGCACGGTGCCGTCGCGGGTGTCCTCGAGCGAGGCGGTGCCGTCGGCGACCCAGAACACGATGTGGTCGGCGCGGGGTTCCATCCGCCCGCTGCGGGTCCCCTCGACCTCGGCGCCGCGCATCGACACGTCGGCGTCGCCGGCACCGACGTACCGGAAGGTCTCGAGGGCACTGTCGATGCCGCCCCCGGTGCCGTAGATCCGGTCGAGTTCGGCGCCGCGGTCCTCACTGATCGCCTCGACGTGGAAGCGTCGGAAGGAGGGGCTGTCCGCCTCCGGGGACTCCGGTGCCATGACGGCATGATGGCAGGTCGCGCGCGGTTCCGGGAGCGCGGCCGCCACGACACCGCGCCACGGGCGCTCGCGGCGTTGCCGCGGGGCGGACGGGAGGCGCGTGGCGGCGCCGCCACGGGCCTCCCGTCCGTCAGGCGGTCCCCGTCTGCGCGGGGTGCGCCATCGTGTCGGCCGCCTGGTCGTACAGGCCGTCGGCCAGCGCGTTCAGGACCTGGTGGAGCTCGCCGCCGTGCGCGCCGTCCACGGCGCGGAGCATCGCGCCGTAGCGCGCGCGGTAGTCGGCGACCACGGCCTCGCCGCCGGGCAGCAGCCGCAGCAGGGAGCCCCGTCGGTCGCTCGGGTTCGGGGCGCGCTCGAGCAGGTCGGCGGCGCTCATGCGGTCGATCATGTTCGTCACGGCGCCCGAGGTGAGGCCGAGGTAGCCGGCGACCTCGGTCGGGGTGCTGTACCCGGTGTCGCTGATGAGCACGAGGGCGCGGAGCGCGTTCTCGTGGATGCCCGCCCGCGCGCTGAGCTGGCCGACCAGGCTCGTGTTGGCGCGGACGACCGCGGCGAACGCGGCCATCAGGTCGTCGTCGTCGGCAGTGGGTGTCACGGTGCGTCCTGCTTCCGTCGGGCGGGGTACCCGGGCGTCCCCCGCTCTGGGGACAGTATACGAGTTGTCAAGTTGGTCAACGGTTGACTATCTTGATCAGTGAAGCAAGTCGGCCCGAACCCCTTGCTCGTCCACACACCGAGAACACCCACCGAACGACGAGGTACACCGTGTCCAAGCTCCGCACCGCCGCCCTGAAGCGGATCCGTTTCGCCCCCGTGGCCCTGGTCGCGGGCATCTTCGCGGCCGTCCTGCTGTCGCTCTCGCTCACCGGCACCCTCTCCGGGTTCGCGGCCAGCATCACGAACAGCAGCAACACCGCCGCCTCGGGCACGCTCGTCATGCAGGAGCAGAACGCCGGCGCCAACGTCACGTGCCTCAGCACCGACGGCGGCTCGGTCTCCACGAACGCCGCGACCTGCTCGACCATCAACAAGTTCGGTGGCAGCACGACGATGACGCCGGGCAACACCGTCAACACCGCGATCTCGATCAAGAACACCGGTACCGCGAACGCCGCGACCTTCACGCTGACCCCCGGCGCCACCTGCACCCAGTCGGCCAACGGCGCCCAGAACGGCACCGCGACGGACCTCTGCGCCAAGATGAACGTCGTCATCACCTCGGGCTCGACCACCGTCTTCAGCGGCACCCTCGCCAGCTTCAAGGGCGCGGCCGCCACCGCCTTCACGATGCCGCAGGCCCCCGCCGCCGGCGCGTCCGTCCCGTTCAACTTCGCGGTCACGCTCGACTCCTCGGCCGGCAACACCTACCAGGGCCTCGCCGCCTCGGTCCCGATGACCTGGACCTTCACCGCTTGATACCGTCCGGTCCGGTGACACGATCCCGGACCGGACGACGGGGCCCACCACCCCACCCAGGACCGGCACCGGCCGTCCGTCCCCCCACGAGACGGCCGGAGCCACCACCGGCAGCGCCCGACCGGCCCCCCTCCGGCCGGGCGCTGCCGCACACAGCACCACGCAGCACAGCAGCACAGCACCACAGCACCACAGCACCACAGCAGCACAACACCACGCAGCACCGTTCCACCGCACGACCGTCCCACCGCAGGCCCACCACCGACCGGAGCACCACATGAGCCAGATCGCAGCGCTCCCGCTGACCGGCACGCTCGACCGGCTGCACCTGCGCGGACGCGTGACCAGCCGCTCCGAGGTCCTCCTCGCCTGGCTGGTCGCCGCCGTCGCCGCCGTCCTGCTCGGCGCCGCGGTCCTGTTCCTCTCCGCCGGTGGTCGCTGGTTCGTCGTCGAGACCCCCTCGATGGGCGAGGCCGCCCCGGTCGGCACGCTCGTGCTCGACCTGCCGGTGGACGTCACGACCCTGCACGTCGGCGACGTCGTCTCCTTCGAGACCACGGCCAACCCGGGCGTCGTCTACACGCACCGCATCATCGCGAAGGACGCCGACGGCGGCCTCCACACCCGCGGTGACATCAACGGCGCGACCGACCCGTGGACGCTCACCCAGGCCGACGTCATCGGCACCCCGGTCCTGCTCGTGCCGTACGTCGGCTGGCTGTTCCGCGCCGCCCCGGTCCTGCTCATCGGCACGCTCATCGTCCTCACCCTGACGAGCGCGTTCACCGACCGCGTCACCCGCAGCTGCCTGCGCATCGCCGGCACCGCCCTGACGAGCTCCTACGCGGCGTTCCTGTTCAAGCCGTTCGTCAACGTCACCACCATCACGAACACCTCCACCCCGCACGGTGTCGAGGCGACCGTGGTGTCCTCCGGCGTGTTCCCCGTGCGCATCGACGCCCACGGCGGCAACACCGTGCACCTCGTCGACGGCGAGGTCGGCCGCGTCGTCATCCACGAACTCACCCACAACGGGCAGTACCAGCTGACGTCGAACATCGACCTCGACCCGATCGGTTGGGTCGCCCTCCTGCTCGTCTGCCTCGTCCCGCTGGTCGCCTGCCTGGCCGTCGGCCGCGTCGAACCGGTGCGTGCCTCGTGAACCACGGACAGCTCGGCACCGCGCAGCCGGTCCACGGCCGTCGTCGTTCCACCCCGACCCGGTCGGCCGCCAGCCGTCGCCTGCTCGGCGCGGTCCCGTTCCGCCGCCTGCTCGCTGCGGTCCCGTTCCGCCGCCTGCGGGACCCCCGCGTGGTCGCTGTCCTGCTCGTCGCCGCACTCGCCGCGGTCCTGCTCGTGAACCACTTCGCGCCGACCCGCTCGGCGTTCAGCGCCACCGTCACGGACTCCACGAACACCGCCGCCACGGCGCCGTACTTCACGTGCACGGCCGCGGTGGCCGGGGACGCCGCGAACGCGCTGTTCGCTTACGACCTCGACGAGACCTCGGGGACGCGGACCGCGGCGGACTCGTCCGGCAAGGGTGCCGCCGGCACGTACCAGAACGGCATGACCTCGACGACGCCGAACCCGAACGCCTGCCCGCGCGACGCCGGCGGCTCGTACGCGCTGAACGGCTCCACGATGACGCCGAACTTCGTTTCGACCCCGAGGTCGTACGCCAACCCGACCACCTTCAGCGAGGAGGTCTGGTTCCGCACCACCGTGGCGGGCGGCCTGCTCATCGGCTTCGGCAGCAACCAGGTGATGCAGTCGGGGCAGCACGACCGGCAGATCTACGTCAACACGTCCGGCCAGCTCGTGTTCGGCGCCTACAACGGCGCCACCCAGGTGGTCACCTCGCCGAAGGCGGTCACCGACGGCGTGTGGCACCACGTGGTCGCGACGATGTCGCCCACGAACGGGATGCGGCTCTACCTCGACGGGGTCGTGGTCGCGTCGAACACGTCCTACAAGGTCGCCGAGAACTACACGGGTTACTTCCGCATCGGGTACGACACGATCAGCGGGTGGCCCGGGGCGCCCGCCAACTTCGCCTTCACCGGCTCGATGCGGTACGCCGCCGTGTACTCGACGGAGCTCACCGCGCAGCAGGTCGCCGCGCACGCCACCGCCGGGCGCTGACGCGCGCCGGACCGGCGCCGACGCGACGGCGGTGCCGGTCTGCGGTGTGGTCGACGCGTCGCGGACGGGAGGCGCGGTGCGGGCCCGACCCGCGCCTCCCGTCCGGTGCCGGGTCGCGTCCCGGTCCGCGACCCACCCGTCCAGCGCGGCGTGCGTCGCGCCGGTCGCGGCAGGGCGGGCGTCCCGACCTGCGCGGGTACGCTCGGGCCGGTCGGCACCAGCCGGCCCGGCGACCGACCGGGCCACCCCACGAAAGGCCCCCGTGCGTCTCCGAGCCCTCCTCGCCACCGTCGTTGTCGCAGCGCTCGCGCCGGTGGTGCTCCTCGCCGGTCCTGCGTCGGCGCACGACGTCCTCGTGTCGTCGGACCCCGCGGCGGACGCAGCCGTGTCGGGCGACCTCGACGTGGTCACGCTCACGCTGTCCGAGGAGCCGTTGTCCGGCCTGCAGACCGGCATCGTCATCAGCGTGACCGACGCCGCCGGGGCCGAGCACACCTCGGGCGAGGTCCGGGTGTCGGGGACGACCATCGCGAAGCCGGTCGACCTGGCGACGCCCGGGACCTACCGGGTGCAGTGGCGGAGCGTCTCCGTCGACGGGCACCCGATCTCCGGCGAGTACCGCTTCACGTCCACCGGGGCCACCACGCCCTCGCCCACCGCCGCTCCGTCCGCATCCGCGTCCGCCGCGGCACCCGCTGCCGAGCCGACCCCGACCGCAGCGACCTCGACCGCAGCGACCTCGACCGCGGTTGCCGCGACCGCCGGGCACCAGCACGGCGGCAGCACCCCGTGGGTCCTCGGTGGGATCGTCGTCGTCGCGCTCGCCGCGGTGCTCGTCACCCGCCTCGTGCAGCGTCGCCGACCCACGGCGGACAGTGCCGGGAGCGCCTCCGCGGACGTCACCGGGACGGACCAGGGGTGAGCACGACCGCCGACGACGCACGGGCCGCGCTCGCCGCGGTGGTCGGCTCCGGGCCGCTCGTGCCCGCGATGCCCGGCACCGAGGACCCCCGCGCCGCCGCCGTCCTCATGCTGTTCGGCGTGCTCGACCGGGTCCCGAGCAGCCGTCCCGCGCGCGCCGACGCGGTGCACCGGGACCTCGACGTGCTCCTGCTCGCGCGTGCGTCGACGCTCCGGTCGCACCCTGGCGAGGTCGCGTTCCCGGGCGGTCGCATCGACCCGGGTGACGCGGACGCGCCCGCCGCCGCCCTCCGCGAGGCCCGGGAGGAGACCGGACTCGACCCGACCGGTGTCGAGGTCCTCGGCACCCTGCCCGCCGTCCCGCTCGCCCACTCGAACCACCTGGTGCGCCCGGTGCTCGGCTGGTGGCGGGAGCCGACGCCCGTCCGGGTCGTCGACGAGCGGGAGTCGGCCGCGGTCTTCCGCACGCCGGTCGCCGACCTGCTCGACCCCGCACACCGCGGGGTCACGGTCCTGCGGCGCGGCGGCCAGGAGTGGCGGGGTCCGGCGTTCACGGTCCGCTCCGACCGCGGCGAGCACACGCTGTGGGGCTTCACCGCGATGCTGCTCGACGCGCTGTTCGACCGGCTCGACTGGACCGAGCCGTGGGACCACGGGCGGGAGCTGCCGCTGCCGGGGACGACGCGCCGCTGATCCCGTCCCACGGCACCCGCGGGAGCGTGCCGCGCCTGCCGGTCGCGGCACGGGCGTCCGCCGCGTCGTAGGGTCGTGCCATGACCGTCGTCGCCCTGGTGTTCGCAGCCCTCGCCGCGCTCCTGCACGTGTACATCTTCGTGCTCGAGTCCGTCCTCTGGACGACCCCCCGCGCCCGCTCCACCTTCGGCACGACCGAGGAGGACGCCGTCGTGACGAAGGGGCTCGCGTTCAACCAGGGCTTCTACAACCTGTTCCTCGCCGTGCTCGTGGTCGTGGGCATCGTCGTGGCCGCCGCCGGCGGGACCGCGGTCGGGACGACGCTCGTCGTCGCCGGGACCGCGAGCATGCTCGCCGCCGCGCTGGTGCTGTTCACGAGCGACGCGACGAAGCGCCGGGCCGCGACCACCCAGGGCGCGCTGCCGCTGCTGTCGCTCGTGGCGCTGGGCATCGCCGGGCTCGTCTGAGTCCGTCCTCGTCCCGAGCTGGCCTGCCCCGGAGGGCTGAGCCGGGCGTCAGGCCCGGGGGAGCAGCTCGGCCAGGAGCGCCTCGACCCGCTGCCGGACCTCGTCCCGCACGCCGCGCACCTGCTCGATCGGGAGCCCGGCCGGATCGGTGAGCGCCCAGTCCTCGTAGCGCTTGCCCGGGAACACGGGGCAGGCGTCGCCGCACCCCATCGTCACCACGACGTCCGCACGCCGGACCGCGTCGACGGTCAGGACCGCGGGCTGCGCGCCGGCGATGTCGATCCCCTGCTCCGCCATCGCCTGCACGGCCACCGGGTTCAGCTGGTCGGCCGGTGCCGATCCTGCCGAGAAGACGTCGACGCGGTCACCCGCCAGGTGGCGCAGCCAGCCCGCGGCCATCTGGGAGCGACCCGCGTTGTGGACGCAGACGAACAGGACGGCGGGGCGCTGGTCGGACACGGCGGGCTCCTGGGGGTGTGGGGGCGTTCGGCGGCAGGTGCGGCTGGCTCCATCCTGCCGGACGGTCGGCGACGCGCCGTCGGCGGACCGGGCTGCCGAACCGGCTGGCCGGACCTGCGCGTCCGCCGACCGGGCGGCCCGGTGCGGTAGCGTCCGCGCATGATCGTCTGGATCAACGGGACGCACGGGGCGGGCAAGACCACCACGGCGCGTCTCCTGCAACCGCTCCTGCCCGACGCCCATGTCCTCGACCCCGAGAAGGTCGGCGAGGTCCTGATGGACGTCCGCCCGCCGCTGCCGGACCACGGGGACTTCCAGCACTGGGACCCGTGGCGTCCGCTCGTCGTCGAGACCGCGCGGCGGCTGCTCGACCTGGTCGGCGGGACCCTCGTGCTCCCCCAGACCGTGCTCGTCGAGGCCTACTGGCGGGAGATCGCCGACGGGTTCGCCGAGCACGGGATCCCGGTGCGGCACGTCGTGCTGCACGCCGACCAGGACACCCTTCGCCGTCGGATCGAGGACGACGCGGTGGTGGGGTACTCGACCTTCCGGGTCAGTCGGCTCGACCCCTACGCCGAGGCCGCCCGCACCTGGCTGCACGACGCGGCCGAGGTCGTCGACACGGTGGGGCGCTCCCCCGAGCAGGTCGCCCGTGCGATCGCCGCCGGGTCCACCGCCGGCTGACACCGCGGGCACCACCACACGCGTCGCGCCGGTGACCCCGGGACCTCGACGTCGTCGCGGGCCCGGACGCGCGACCCGCAGCGCAGGCACGGTCGACCGGCGCGGCCGACCACCCAGTGCTGCTCCCCGCGCCGGAGCCGCCCGGTGGTGACCTGGTACGCGTCGGGCACCGTCGCCGAGTGCCGGAGCATGCGCTGCGCGGTGTCGAGCAGCGTCGGCACGTCGACGGTCCCGATCGGCCGGTCGGGGTGCAGACCGCGGACGTACCCGAGCTCGTTCGCCCAGAGGTTGCCGAGCCCGGCGACGAGCCGCTGGTCGAGCAGCACCCGACGGACGGGCGCGTCCGGGTCGGCCGTCGTCCGCCGGACCGCCTCGGCACGGTCGAAGTCGTCGTCCAGCAGGTCCGGTCCGAGGTGTCCGACCACCCGGTGTTCGTCGCGCGTCGGGACGAGGTCGACCACCGGCAGGGCGATGCCCCACACGGTGCGGCCGTCGTCCAGGGCCATCCGCACCCGGGCGTCGCGCGCGACGTGCGTCGGGAGCCGTCGGCCCGGACCGGTGACCGTCCACGAGCCCGTCATCCGCATGTGGGTGTGCAGGGTCGTGCCGTCGTCGAGCCGGGTGAGCAGGTGCTTGCCGTGCGTGGCGTGCCCGGTGATCCGTCGGCCGGCGATGGACGTCCCCGCGCTCGGCCCGCCGCGGAGCTCGCCCCGGACCACGAGGGCACCGTCGGTCGCACGGAGCCGGGCGGCCAGGCGGTGGACGGAGTCACCCTCGGGCATGCTCCGACGCTAGGTCGCGCCACCGACACCCGTCCGCCCGGGGCCCGCGCGGCCCGATGGAGCAGCAGACGTCGGGTAGAGGGCGCGCACCCGACGTCTTCTGCTCCATCCCGGGGGCCGGGGGCCCCGGGCGGACGGGTGTCGGTGGCGCGACCTAGCGTCGGAGCATGCCCGAGGGTGACTCCGTCCAC
>NZ_MCIG01000071.1 GCF_001705035.1 Curtobacterium sp. UCD-KPL2560
GGGTAGAGGTCCTCGACCCGACGTTTCCTGCTCCATCCGCGGACGGCAGGGCGCACGGCCGGGCGTACGGCGGGGCGCTCGGCGGGGCAGGCGGGTGCCGCGGGGTGTCAGTGGCCGTCGACGGCGGCTGTGCACAGTGCACCGATTCACGTTCCCGTAACGACGGAGTGCACGTGTCGCCGGTCGCCGGGCGCTCACTACGGTTGCTCCAACCCGGCCGCCCCGGCCGGCACCCCTTCCCCCAGGAGCACCCGATGGCCAGTGCAGCGTCAGCACCACCAGCCCCGTCCGTCGTCGTCGACGACCACTCCCTGTCCCGCGTCCCGATGTCCGCCCGCTACGGGTGGTTCCAGGTGGCGGTGCAGCGCTTCGGGCAGATCTCCGCCCTGTCCCAGTTCCTGCTCGGTGCGACGCTCGGCTTCGGGATGGGCTTCTGGGAGGCGTTCTGGGCGATCACGCTCGGAGCCGTGATCCTCGAGGTCGTGTCCGTGTTCGTGGGCGTGATCGGCATGCGCGAGGGGCTGAACACCTCGGTCATCGCGCGGTGGACCGGGTTCGGCAAGGCCGGGTCGGCGCTCGTCGGGCTCGCGATCGGGCTGAGCCTGATCGGCTGGTTCGGCATCCAGTCCGGCGTCTCGGCAGCTGGCCTCGTCGCGATCCTGCCGGTCCTGCCCGCGTGGGCGTGGTCGCTCGTGTTCGGGCTGCTCGTCACCGCCATCGTGCTGCGCGGCTTCCACTCGATGCAGTGGCTCGCGAACGTCACCGTGCCGCTGTTCCTGGTGCTGGTCGGGTGGGCGGTCGTCGTCGAGCTGAGCAAGCACTCGCTCGCCGAGCTCGCCGCGAAGGCCCCGGCCGGTCCCGAGCTGAGCTTCGTCGCCGGCACCACGCTCGTCGCGGGCGGCTTCATCGTCGGCGCCGTCATCACGCCCGACATGACGCGCTTCAACCGCTCGGTCGGCGACGTCGTCAAGCAGACCGCGCTCGGTGTCACCCTCGGCGAGTACGTCATCGGCCTCGCTGGCGTCCTGCTCGCCCACGCCGTCGGCTCCTCGGACATCACCCGCGTGATCACGTCGAGCGTCGGCTGGGTCGGCATCCTCGTGATCCTGCTCGGCACCTTCAAGATCAACGACTGGAACATCTACAGCTCGAGCCTCGGCGTCACGAACTTCATCGACGTCGTGTTCGGCAAGAAGGTGAACCGCGGTGTCGTCACGCTCGTGCTCGGTGTCGTCGGGTCGCTGCTCGCGGCCGTCGGGTTCCTCGACGCGTTCACGCCGTTCCTCATCGTGCTCGGCGTCGTCTTCCCGCCGATCGCGGGCATCATGATCGCCGAGTACTTCGTCGTGAAGCGGTGGCGCCCCGAGCTGAGCGCGAGCGAGGGCCTGCCGCCGACGAGTCCGACGTGGGTACCGGCCACCCTGGTCATCTGGGCGGTCGCCGCCGTGGTCGGGTACTTCGTCGCCGTCGGCATCCCGTCGATCAACTCGGTGGTCATCGCCTTCGTGCTGTACGTGGTCGCGGGCAAGGCCGGCTGGGTCCGTGGCCTCGGCGTCAGCCGCACCGAGGCCGCGCCGGTCGCGGCTGCCGTCCCCGCCCCGGCGACCACCGCCTAGACCCGGCGACGGTGCCGCCCGCCCCGCGCCGGCACCGTCGCCCCCGTACCGGCGGTCGGCGTCCCCCCACGTCGACCGCCACCTCCGCCCGACGGCCGCTCGGCGTCCACCAGCGACCCGCACGGCTCCGCACCACCCCGCTCCACCCCGAAGGGAACCCCATGCGCATCGGCATCGACGTCGGCGGCACGAACACGGACGCCGTCCTCATGGACGGCAGCACGGTCGCCGCGGCCGTGAAGCGGTCCACCAGCCAGGACGTCACGTCCGGGATCGTCGCCGCACTGGCCGGGCTCCGCGAGCAGCGGGCGTTCGGGTCCGAGGACATCGACGGCGTGATGATCGGCACGACGCACTTCATCAACGCCCTGATCGAGGCCCGCGGGCTCGCGCCGACCGCCGCCGTGCGCCTCGGGCTCCCGGCGACGGCCTCGCTGCCCCCGTTCACCGACTGGCCCGAGCACCTGGTCACCGCGGTGCAGGGACGGGCGTTCCTGGCGCACGGCGGCCACGAGTTCGACGGCCGGGTGATCTCGGAGCTCGACCCGGACGAGCTGAAGCGCCACGCTGCGGCGATCGGGGCCGCCGGCATCCGTTCGGTCGCGATCTCGTCGGTGTTCTCGCCGATCAACGACACGTTCGAGCAGCGCGCGCAGGAGATCCTGGCCGCGGAGCTCGGACCGGACGTCGCGTTCTCGCTGTCGAGCGAGATCGGCCGCATCGGGCTGCTCGAACGCGAGAACGCCACGATCATCAACGCCGCCCTGCGCGAGCTGGCCGACCGGATCGTCGACGGGCTGTCCGCCTCCGTCGCGTCGAGCGGCATCGACGCGCCCCTGTTCCTCAGCCAGAACGACGGCACCCTCATGGACGTCGAGTACGCCCGCCGGTACCCGGTCGCGACGTTCGCCTCCGGACCGACCAACTCGATGCGCGGCGCCGCGGTGCTGTCCGGGTTCGACACCTGCGCGGTCGTCGACGTCGGCGGCACGACGAGCGACGTCGGCGTCCTGACCGGCGGGTTCCCGCGCGAGGCCACCGGCGAGGTCGCGGTGGCGGGCATCCGCACGAACTTCCGGATGCCCGACGTGCTGTCGATCGGCATCGGCGGCGGCTCCCGCATCCGCGAGGACGGCGCGCTCGTCGGTCCGGACTCGGTCGGCTACCGACTCACCGAGGACGGCCTCGTCTTCGGCGGCACGACGCTTACCGCCACCGACGTCGCCGTCCGCGGTGGCCGCGGCACGATCGGCGACCCGGACCGGGTCGCCGAGGTGCCCGCCGAGGTCGCCGAGCGCGCCCTCGCGGTGATCGCCGAGCGCGTGGCCGACGTCGTCGAGCGCATGCGGACCTCGTCGGCACCGCTGCCGGTGGTCGCGGTCGGGGGTGGCTCGGTGCTGCTGCCGGACACGCTGCCCGGGCTCGGCACCGTGCACCGCCCGGAGCACTACGCCGTCGCCAACGCCATCGGCGCGGCGATCGCGCAGGTCTCCGGCGAGGTCGACAAGGTCTACGCGATCACCGACGGCGGCCGTGCCACGGTGGTCGAGGAGGCGCGGCAGGAGGCGATCGACCGGGCCGTCGCCGCCGGGGCCGACCCGGCGACCGTCGCGATCGTCGACTTCGACGAGGTCCCGATCCCGTACCTGCCCGGCAACGCGACCCGCATCCGCGCGAAGGCCGTCGGCGACCTCGCACTCGGGGCCCTGGTCCGGTGAGCACGACCGCAGCGGGACCCGCGCCGACCCACGGCGCGGCACCGGCACACACCGACGATCAGGCACACACCGACGCGTCGACGCACGCCGGCGGCACGTCGGCACGCGCCGCCACGACAGCCCCCACCGCCCGCCCCCTCACGGTCGTCGACGGCGACTGCGCCGACCTCGCGCGCGGTGCCGCCGTGCTCGGCACCGGTGGCGGCGGCGACCCCTACATCGGCCGGCTCCTCGCCGAGGCCGCCGTCCGCGAGCACGGCCCGGTCACCGTCGTGCAGGTCGAGGACCTGCCGGACGACGCCGTCGTGCTCAACGTCGCGATGATCGGCGCACCGACCGTGATGGTCGAGAAGCTCCCCTCCGGCGCGCAGTTCGCCGAGGCGGTCCGCAGCCTCGCCGCCCACCTCGGCGTGACGCCCACGCACGTGGCCTGCATCGAGGTCGGCGGGGTCAACTCGACCAGCCCGATCGTCGCCGCCGCCGAGCTCGGCCTGCCCCTCGTCGACGGCGACGCGATGGGACGCGCGTTCCCGGAGGTGCAGATGGTCCTGCCGACGCTCGCCGCCGTCAGCGCCACCCCGATGGCGCTCGCCGACGAGAAGGGCAACACCGCCGTGTTCAGCACGGTCGACAACCGGTGGGCGGAACGGCTCGCCCGGACCGCGACCGTCGAGATGGGCTGCTCCGCGATCACCGCGAACTACGCGATGACCGGCGCGCAGGTCAAGGAGTCGTACGTGCGCGGCAGCCTGTCGCTGTGCGTCCGCCTCGGCGAGGCCCTGGTCGCGGCGCGCGCCGCCAACGCGGACCCGGTCGCGGCGGTCGCCGCGACCCTCGGCGGCAGCGTCGTCTTCAGCGGGAAGGTCGCCGACGTGGAACGGAAGACCGTCACCGGGTTCGCGCGCGGGACCGCCCGCGTCACGGGTTCCGGCGACGACACCGGACGGGAGGCGGTGCTCCGGTTCCAGAACGAGCACCTGCTGGTCGAGGTGGCCGGCTCGGTGCGCACCACGGCTCCCGACCTCATCGTCACCCTGGACGCCGAGACCGGCGAACCGATCACCACCGAGGGCCTCCGGTTCGGCGCGCGCGTCCGGATCGTCACGGCCCCCGCCGACCCGCGGTGGCACAGCCCGGCCGGCCTCGCGCTCGCCGGCCCGCGGTACTTCGGCTACGACACCCCGGCGGTCCGCCACGACGGCACCGTCAGCGAAGGAGAACAGCCGTGAGCTGGACCATCGACGTCGACGACCTGCCCGACCTCGCCCGCGGTGCCGCACTGCTCGGCACCGGCGGCGGCGGCGACCCGACCATCGGGATGCTCCTCGTCAAGGCCGCCATCGAGCAGCACGGTCCGGTGACGATCCTCGACCCGTCCGAGCTCGACGACGACGCGTTCGTCATCCCCACCGCGCAGATGGGCGCCCCGACGGTCGTGCTCGAACGGATCCCGGCCGGACCCGAGCCGCTCGGTGCCCTCCGCCGGCTCGAGCAGCACCTGGGCCGCACCGCGACGGCCACCATGCCGATCGAGTGCGGCGGCATCAACTCGATGATCCCGCTGCTCGTCGGCGCCACCGGTGGTCTGCCGGTCGTCGACGCCGACGGCATGGGCCGGGCGTTCCCGGAGCTGCAGATGGAGACGTTCTCGGTCTACGGTGTGCCCGGGTCGCCGCTCGCGATCAGCGACGAGAACGGCCACGGCGTCGTCATCGACACCGGGCACGACAACCGGCAGATGGAGTGGCTCGCCCGCGGTGTCACGATCCGCCTCGGCGGCGTCGCGTACATCGCCGAGTACGCCATGACCGGACGCCAGGTCCGGGAGACCGCGGTCCCGCGCACGCTCTCGCTCGCGCTGTCCGTCGGCCGCGCCGTCCGACTCGCCCGCGAGCAGCACCGCGACCCCGTCGAGGGACTCGCCGAGGCGTTCGGGCAGACGATCTACACGCACCTGCGCGAGCTGTTCGACGGCAAGGTCGTCGACGTCGAGCGTCGCACGGTGGACGGCTTCGCGAAGGGCCGCGCCGTCGTGCAGGACGCCGACGGGTCCACGCTCGAGATCGCCTTCCAGAACGAGAACCTCGTCGCCCGACGGGACGGCCGACTCGTCGCGGTGGTGCCCGACCTGATCTGCGTCCTCGACGCCGAGACCGCGGAGCCGATCACCACCGAGCGCCTGCGGTACGGGCAGCGCGTCCGCGTGGTCGGGGTCTCGACGCCCGACCTGATGCGCACGCCCGAGGCGCTCGCGGTGTTCGGTCCGTCCTGCTTCGGCCTCGAGGACGCCTTCGTTCCGGTGGAGGAGCTGCACGGCCAGCTGGCTCCGGCCGGGTGAGCGGCACCGCCGCGTCCGGACCCGGGCGACCAGGGGTGAGCGGCACCGCCGCGTCCGCACCCGGGCGACCACGGGGTGAGAGCATGGGGTGTGCACCAGGGTGACCCGCGTGACGGAGCCGTGACGGGCCTCCAGGCCGGCGACGCCGTCGACCTCGGCCGCGGCACCGCGCTGCTCGGCTGCGGGGGCGGCGGACAGGTCGACCACATGGTGCACGCGCTCCGCGTCGCGCTCGGCGCGGACACGGTCCCCGTCGTCCCGCTCGACGGGCCCGCACACTCGGTGATCGCAGTCGGACTCGTCGGGTCGACGACCGTGCTCGAGGAGAAGACGCCGAGCGGCCGCGAGCTGCCGGACGCGCTCGCCGCCGTCGAACGCTGGACCGGTCGCCGTGCGGACGCCGTCGTCGCCGCGCAGATCGGCGGGGTCACCGGACCCGCCGCCGCCCTGACCGCGCACGCCGCCGGGCTCCCGCTCGTCGATGCCGACCTGGTCGGACGCGCGACGCCGCGCATCGACCAGCTGTCGCTCTTCGTCGACCCGCTGCCCACGGTCACCGCGGCCGCCGTGACGTCCAGCGGGCTCCGCATCGTCGTCGACGCGCCGGACCCGCGCGACCTCGAGACGGTGTGGCGCGAGGCGGTGTCCCACAGCGGCGGGTGGGCCGCGTTCGCGATCGGCCCCGTCGACGCCGACCTGCTCGCCGGGCGGGCCGTGGACGGCAGCGTGACCCGTGCCGTCCGGACCGGACGAGCCGCGGGCCAGGCGCGGGACGTGGAGCACCTCGCCGCGGTGTCGGGCGGCCGGCTCGTCGCACGCGGACGCGTCCTCGACGTGCAGCGCGGCGGCGACGCGGTCTCGTTCGTGCACGGCTCGATGGCGATCCGCGACGCCGGCACCGGAGCGGTGGTGCGGGTCGAGGCCGGCAGCGAGTGGGTGCACTGCCTGGTCGACGGCGAACCGGTGGCGAGCACACCGAGCTGCATCGTCGTGGTCGACGCCCGGTCCCTCCGCCCGGTGTCGACCGACCGTGCCCGGGTGGGTGACGAGCTCGCCGTGGTCGTGCTGCCGGGCGCCCCGTGGTGGTGGGCGGAACCGCACCGCACCGACCGGGTCGCACCCCGCGCCTTCGGCATCGACGCCGATCCCGTGCCGGAGCCCGGGCAGCGGCCCGCGCGAGGGGGCGCCCGGTGATCCCGGTCGCCGAGTTCCTCCCGCTGCTGCCGTCCGGCACGGCGCTGCTCGTCGGCCCGGCGTCCGGCGCGGTGGCCGCCGTCCGTGGTGTGGTCGGCCCGCCCGAGCAGGTCGGTCGCACGCTCACCCCGGCCGACGACGCGGTCGTGCTCCTCACCCCCGTGACCCGGTTCGACGCCCGCTTCGACGTGCTGCTCCGTCGCGCGGCCACCGCCGGGGTGACCGCGCTCGTCGTCGCGGTCACCGACAGCGCGCCCGCGCCCGGACCGGGGACCGCGGCGCTCGCCGACCGGCTCGGCGTCGGCGTCGTGGTGACGCCCGACCCGTGGGCGACCTCGGTCCGGATGCACGAGTTGATCGGGTCGGGCGAGGCCCCGGCCGCCCGGGCCGCGGTTGCCGTGGCGCGCGTCGGCCTCGACGCCGGCCCCGACCTCGAGGAGCTGTTCGGCCGCCTCGAGGCGGAGCTCGGCCACGCCGTCCGCTTCCTCGACGCCTCCGGCCGACCACTGCGCGGCGCCGGGGTGGCCCCGGCGACGGCTGCCCTGCTCGCCCGGACGGTGGGCACGAGCGAGCCGGTGTGGGCGACCGCCGACCCGGACGGCGCGGAGCTCGGCGAGACCGTCGTGGCGGTCCCCGTCCCGACCGGCATCGGCCCGCGTGCCTGGCTGGCCGTCGGGCTCGACGCCCCGCTGGCCGCCGAGCGCACCACGCTCGCGACCGCCCTCCGGGTGGCGGCGGTCGCCGCGGGACACCGCCTCGTGCTCACGCGGCTCGACGACGAGCGCGACGCCCGGTACCGGATGGCGATGCTCGACGACCTCCGCGCGGCCGACGGCGCACCCGCACCGCCCCTCGTGCAGCGGACGATCGCCGCCGGGTGGCAGCTCGACGCCTGGCACGTCGGGGTCCGGCTCGTCGCGCGGCAGCCGGTCGACGCGGTGGCCCTCCGGCGCGAGGTCGAGGTCGCGTTCGCGGCGACGGGCCTCGACGTCACGGTGGTCGAGCAGGCCGACGGCTGGGCGCTCTGGCGGTCCTCGACCGAGGAGCCCGACCGGGCCGGGGTCGCCGCGGTCGCCACCGCGGTCCGCACCGCACAGCGGGCACTGCGGGGCGCCGTCGACACGAACGCGGGCGTCGGCAGTGTGCACGCCGGCGCCGGCGGCCTGGTCCGGACGCTCGGCGAGGCCGGGGACGCCGTCCGCCTGGCCGCCGCGCGCCCCGAGTCGGGGTACTTCGTGCACGTCGACCGGCTCGGGCTGGCGCAGCTGCTGCTCGCGTGGACGCAGACCGACACGTTCCTGCCGGCCGCCGAGCAGCTGCTCGCACCGCTCGAACGCGGTGGGGGAGCGCTCCGGGCGACGCTCGCCGCCTACCTCGACGCCGAGTCCTCGGTCGCCGAGACCGCCGCGGTGCTCGGCGTGCACCGGAACACCGTGGCCGACCGGGTCGCGCGGGTCGAGCGGCTGCTCGGCGTGGACCTCGGCGACCCGGAGACGCGTCTGGCGCTGCACCTGGCCACGCGCGCGCTCGGCGGGGCCTGACCCGCGGGCCGCCCGGGGGCCCGCCCCGCGGATGGAGTAGGAAACGTCGGGTGGCCGGGCGCGACCCGACGGTTCCTGCTCCATCCGCGGAGGGCGCGGGTGTCGGCGCCGGGAGCGGGACCGCAGACGGACGGGAGGCGCGGTGCCAGCCGGCACCGCGCCTCCCGTCCGTGGGGTGGTCGCGTCGACTACGCGGCGCGCTCCTGCAGCTCGGCCAGCGTCGGGTAGTCCGTGTAGCCCTCGGCCGTGGCGCCGTAGAAGAGCTCGGGGCGCGGCTCGTTGAGCTCCGCGTCCTGCTCCCAGCGCTCGGCGAGGTCCGGGTTGGCGATCGCCGCGCGGCCCACGGCGACGGCGTCCGCGAGGTCCTGGTCGAGCAGCGTGATCGCCTCGTCGCGGGACGTCATCGACGAGAAGCCCGAGTTCGCGATGAACGGGGCACCGGCGGTCCGGCGGACGTGCTGGACGAGGTCGCTGCCCGGCTCGGCGTGCAGGACGTCCACGAACGCGAGGCCGAGCGGTGCGAGGCCCTCGGCGACGGCCGTGTAGGTGGCGCGCACGTCGTCGGCGTCCTCCTCGAGGACACCCTGGATGTTGTGCTCCGGGGACAGGCGGATGCCCACGCGCTCGGCGCCGACGGCCTCGGCGACGGCCGTGGTGACCTCGACCGCGAAGCGTGCGCGGTTCTCGGGCGACCCGCCGTACTCGTCGGTGCGGGTGTTCGACACGGGGGAGAGGAACTCGTGCACGAGGTACCCGTTCGCACCGTGCACCTCGACGCCGTCGAGGCCGGCGGCGATCGCGTTGCGGGCGGCGCGGGCGAACTGCTGCACGGCCTCACGGACCTCGTCGGTGGTCAGCTCGTGCGGGACGGGCATGTCGGCCTTGCTGCCGTCGGCGAGGTGGGTCTGGCCGGGCGCGGCGACCGCGGACGGGCCGACGATGCGCGGGGTGCCGGAGATGTCGGTGTGCGAGACGCGGCCACCGTGCATGAGCTGCATGACGATGGTGCCGCCCCGCTCGTGCACGGCGTCGGCGACGCGGCGCCAGCCGGCGACCTGCTCGTCGGTCTCGATGCCGGGCTGGCCGGGGTACGAGCGACCCTCCTGCACGGGCCAGGTGCCCTCGGTGATGATCATGCCGAGGCCGGCGCGCTGCGCGTAGTGCTCGACGAGGAGGTCGTTCGGGACGCCCTGGGCTCCGGCGCGGGTCCGGGTGAGCGGGGCCATCACGATGCGGTTGTTCAGGTGGAGTGCGCCGAGGTCGGCGGGTTCGAAGAGCTTCACGGAACCGTTGAACCACGTGTTGCCCCGAGCAATTCCGCGTCCGGCGGACACGTTCGGCGGATGCTCAGCGGACGGGGCACACCAGGGTGCTCGACCGGACCTGGCCCTCGGGGCGGATCACGGTGTGCTGCGAGAGCGGCTGGTGGCAGATCGGGCAGGGCCGGTCGACCGTGCGGTCGTCGATGCCCTCGTCGCGCCCGGCGCCGATCTGCGAGGGGCCCATCTTCTCGATGAGCGTGCGGTTCCAGCGGTCGTACCAGCTGCCGAAGCGACCCACGGTCCGTCCTTTCGTTCGTACACCAATCATTGTGGCACGAAGTGTTCCGCGCGTCGACGGCCCCGCACTGGCGGCCGACCCCTCAGTCGAGCGCGTCGACCCGCCCGAGCAGCTCGGTGAGGTCGTCCTTCAGGCGTTCGAGCCGTGCGAGCGGCCACCCGAGCCGGTCGGCGACGGCGAGCGGCACGTCCCGGGCGCGGTCGCGGAGCGCGCGGCCCGCGGTGGTCAGGGACACCTCGAGCTGCCGTTCGTCGGCGGTGCTGCGGGCACGGCGGACGTAGCCGGAGGCCTCGAGGCGCTTGAGTAGCGGACTGAGGGTGGCCGAGTCGAGGCGGAGCTCGCGGGCGATCTCGCGCACGGACCGGGGGTCGTGCTCCCAGAGCGCGAGCATGACGAGGTACTGCGGGTGCGTCAGGCCGAGCGGGTCGAGCAGGTCGCGGTACAGGCCGATCACGCTCCGGCTCGTCGCGGCCAGGGCGAAGCAGAGCTGCCGGTCGAGGGCGAGGGGGTCGACGTCGGTCGCGGTCATGTCGTCAGGGTACTTCGTGGGCGAACGATTCGTCGATGGGCGTCCGTTCGTTCCCCACGTACCCGCGATGGGGAGCGGGATCGGGCGTACCTGGTCGTTCGGGGCGACCGGGTACGCCCGCTTGCGCCGGGTACGCCCGTTCCGGTCCGTGCGCCGACCTGCGCGCGCCGGGTCGCGTGGGTGGCGCACGCACGGGAGGCCCGGTGCCGGTCTCGTGGACCGGCACCGGGCCTCCAGGGTGGTCGCGTCGGGACGTGGGGCGGGGCGCGACCGCTGGTCGCGTCGGGACGCGAGCGGCCGTGCCCTAGGCGCGGTGCGTCGGGGTGTGCCCCTCGTGCGGGCCCGCGTCGGGTGCCACGTCCGCGGCGTGCGACCCGTGGTGGCCCTCCGCGTGCATCCCGCCGCCGTCCGGAGCGACCGGTGCGGCGTGTGCACCGTGGCGCGGGCCGTGCTGGTCGTCCGTGCCGTGCTGGGCGCCGCTGCCGTCGCCCGGGTGCGACCGCTCGAGCTTCGCGCCCTCGACGTCGACGTCCGGCAGGATCCGGTCGAGCCACTTCGGGATCCACCAGGCGCTCTTCCCGAGCAGGTGCATGACCGCGGGGATCAGCAGCATCCGGACCACGAAGGCGTCGATGAGGACACCGAACGCGAGCCCGAAGCCGATCGGCTTGATGGTCGAGGAGTCCGAGAAGATGAAGCCCGCGAACACCGAGATCATGATGATCGCGGCCGCCGTGACCACCGCGCGTCCGGCGTGCAGACCGCGCTGGACCGCCACCTTCGCCGAGGCGCCGTGGGCGTACGCCTCGCGCATGCCCGACACCAGGAACAGCTGGTAGTCCATCGCCAGACCGAACAGGATGCCGATCTCGATGATGGGCAGGAAGCTCAGGATCGGCGCGGGGTCGTGCACCCCGAACACCGAGCCGAGCCAGCCGAACTGGTAGATCGCGGTCAGACCACCGAACGACGCGAGCACCGACAGGATGAAGCCTGCCGTCGCGGTGATCGGGACGAGGAACGACCGGAACACCAGGATGAGGATGAGCAGCGACAGGCCGACCACCACCACGAGGTAGAGCGGCAGCACGTTCGCGAGCTTCTCGGACACGTCGATGTTCGCCGACGCGTTGCCCGCGACGCCGAGCGTGACCCGGCCGTCGTCGGTCCGGACGGTCTGCTGGCGGAGGTCCTTCACGAGGTCCTCGGTCGAGACGCTGTCGGGGCCGCCGGACGGCTTCACCTGGAAGGCGATGATGTCGCGGGCCTTCGAGGCGCCGATCGGCAGGACCGCCTCGACGTCGTCGTTCTTCGCGAGCGCCTGGCCGATCGTGACCTCGGTCGCGGTGACGTCGTCCTTGCTGATCGCCTTCGGCAGGTCGGCGACGACGAGCAGCGGACCGTTCTGGCCGGCGCCGAACTCGTCGTCGAGCGCCTTGTACGCCTTGTACTGGCTGGACTCGACCGACTCGGACGCACCGGTCGGCAGGCCGAGGCGCATCTGCGTCGCGGGCAGCGCGATCGTGCCGAGCACGGCGACGCCGGCGACGAGCGTGACGACCGCGCGCCAGGTCGACATCGGCTTGTTCGGCACCCGGATCGCACCCGTGCTGCCGATCTGGTCGCGCTCCTTCCGCCGGAGGATCCGCATGCCGATGAGCGACAGCAGCGCCGGGGTGAAGGACGTGGCGATGAGGATCGCGAACAGGACCGCGACCGCGCCGACCGTGCCCATCAGACCGAGGAACGGGATGCCCGTGATGTTCAGCGCGAGCAGGGCGACGATGACGGTCGTGCCGGCGAACACCACGGCGTTGCCGGAGGTGCCGTTCGCCAGGCCGATGGACTCGTGCACGCCCATGCCGGTCTTCAGCTGCGTGCGGTGCCGGTTGAGGATGAAGAGCGAGTAGTCGATGCCGACCGCCAGGCCCAGCATCACCCCCAGGACCGGCGTGACCGAGATGAACTCGACCAGGCTCGAGAACGACAGCGAGGCGAGGGTCGCGACGCCGACGCCGAGCACCGCGGAGACGAGCGGGATCGCCGCGCCGATCACGGTGCGGAGCATCAGCAGGAGCACGAGCGCCGCGATGACGACGCCGATGATCTCGCCCGGACCGAGGATCGACGGCACGCCCTGCGCGATGTCGTTCGAGACGTACACCGCGACGCCGTCGATCTTCGCGTCGTCGGCACGGTCGGAGATCGCCTGCTTGGTCGCCTGGGGGACCTCGTAGGTCGACGTCGTGAACTGCACGGTGCCGATCGCGGCCGAGTCGTTCGACGACACGAACCGGATGCCCTTCGACAGGTCGAGCAGGTCGGACCCCTGCTCGAGCTGCTGCTCGCTGGCGTCGAGCTTCTGCTCGGCGGCCTGGATCTGCTGCTCACCCGAGGTGATCTGCTGCTGCTGCGCGTCGATCTGGGCCTGCGCCTGCTCGAGCTGCGCCTGGGCCGCTGCGCCCGCCGCACTGCCGGCCGCCGCGGCGGCACCGGCGGACTGCGCCTGTGCCTTCTGCTGGTCGAGCTGCTGCTGCGCCTGCTGCAGCTGCTGCTTGCCCGCGTCGAGCTGCGCCGTCTGCTGCGTGATCTGCGCTCGGCCGTCGGTGATCTGCTGCCGGCCGTCGGTGATCTTCTGGCGCTGCTCGTCGAGCTGCTGCTGGACCGTGAACCCGTCGCGCACCCCCTTGACGCCGTCGAGGTCCTCGAGTCCCTTCAGGAAGGACCCGACGTCCGCCTTCTGCTCGTCCGTGAAGGCCTTGCCGTCGGTCGTCTCGAACACGAGCGTGCCGTTGCCGCCGTTCGCCGACGGGAACTTGTCGGCGAGCTGGTCCTGGACCTGGCTCGTCTTGGTGTTCGGGATCGTGATCGACGACGAGATCGTGCCGGCGAACAGGCTGTAGGTGAGTCCCGCGATGCCCATGAGGACGATCCAGGTGATGATCACCAGCCAGTGGCGTCGTGCGGCGAACCGTCCGAGACGGTAGAGGAGACCGGCCATGCGGTTGCCCCGTTCCTTTCGTGTCAGGTGCTGTGGAGGTGCGGGGTGCGCCGGTGGACCCCGGGGGGAGGTGTCAGTCGACGGCCATGTAGCCGGAGCGGACGCTGTGCACGAGTCTGCTCAGCAGTGCGTCCCAGGCGCCCAGGCTGTGGGGTGTCAGGTCGGGGCCGTCGGTCGTGAGCCAGTGGTCGGCGATCACGACGATGCCGCTCATCAGGGAGTCGACCAGGAGGGCCGTGTCGAGGGGGTCGGCGCCGGGGTGCCGCCGGGCGACCTCGTCGCGCAGCCGGTCGGTGACCCGCGAGAACGCCGTCTGCGTGAGCACCGCGGCCTTCGGGTCCTCCTTCCCGGGCTCGCCGATGATCCGGTACATGCCGGAGATCGCCGGTGCCAGGTCGGCCCCGCGCGCCGCGGACTCGAGCTCGTCGAACATCGACGCCCGGCTCCCGTCGCCGACCGGGGTCCGCGCCATGTCGGCGAGGAAGCGGTCGATGATCACGGAGAGTTCCTCCTCGCACACGGCGAGCAGGACCTCGTCGAGCGAGGCGAAGTGGTTGAACACCGTCCGGCGGGCGACGTCGGCCCGCTCGGCGAGGTCGTCGACGCTGAACCCACGGCCTCCGCGTGCGTCGATCAGGTCGCGCGCGGCCTGCACGATCGCGGCGCGGTGCTTCGCCTTGAGGGCAGCGCGGCGGTCGGTCGAGGTGGTCACGAGTGGAGACACTAGGTGCATCGATGCACTCGGTGCAACGAATGGGAGCACTCCCTCAGGTTCGTCCCCCGGGACTCCCAGCCGTGAACCGCTGTGCAGCACGGACGTTCCGGGTGGCAGACTGATCCGTGTCCGCCGCAGCCGGTGGACCACCGCCGCGTACGAAGGAGTACCGATGCCCGTCCGCCTGTCGCCCGACACCCTCGACCAGGTCGCCGCCCTCGGCGTGCCCGTCCCGACGTACGACCGCGACGGCGTCGTGCCCGGGATCGTGCACTTCGGCGTCGGCGGCTTCCACCGGGCGCACCAGGCGATGGTCGTCGACCGGCTGCTGGAGCAGGGCGAGGCCCGCGAGTACGGCATCTGCGGAGTCGGCGTGCTCGACCAGGACCGCCGGATGGCCGACGTCATGCGGGAGCAGGGCGGGCTGTACACGCTGGTCCTGCAGCACCCGGACGGGTCCCGCGAGGCACGCGTGGTCGGCAGCATCGTCGAGTACCTGCTCGCGGTGGACGACCCCGAGGCGGTGCTCGAACGGATGGCTGCACCCACCACGCGCATCGTCAGCCTGACGGTGACCGAGGGCGGGTACAACACCGACCGCGTCACCGGAGCGTTCGTCGCCGACCACCCGGGCGTCGTCGCAGACCTCGCCGGGGACACCCCGCCGCGCACCGTCTTCGGCCTCGTCACCGAGGCGCTGCGTCGTCGCCGTGACCGCGGGATCGAGCCCTTCACCGTGATGTCCTGCGACAACGTGCAGGGCAACGGACACGTCGCCCGCGCGGTGTTCACCGCGTTCGCCCGGCTGCAGGACCCGGCGTTCGGCGACTGGGTGGACGAGCACGTCGCCTTCCCGAACTCGATGGTCGACCGGATCACCCCGGGCACGACCGACGCCGACCGTGCCGTGGTGCGCGACGAGCTCGGCATCGACGACGCGTGGCCGGTCGTCGCCGAACCGTTCTTCCAGTGGGTGCTCGAGGACGACCACCCCGCCGGTCGCCCGCCCTTCGAGCAGGCCGACGTGCAGGTCGTCGACGACGTCGAGCCGTACGAGCTCATGAAGCTCCGGCTGCTCAACGCCAGCCACCAGGCCCTGTGCTACTTCGGGTACCTGTCCGGGTACCGCCACGCGCACGAGGCGACGCAGGACCCGGCGATCGCGACGTTCCTCCGCCGGTACATGGCCGAGGAGGGCGCGCCGACGCTCCGCCCGGTCCCCGGCATCGACCTCGACGCCTACGAGGCGACGCTCGTCGACCGGTTCCGCAACCCCGAGGTGCGGGACACCCTGGCCCGCCTGTGCGCCGAGTCGAGCGACCGCATCCCGACGTGGCTGCTCCCGGTCGTCCGCGAGAACCTGGCCGCCGGCAGGCCCGTGACGCTGTCCGCCGCCGTGGTCGCGTCGTGGGCCCGGTACGCCGAGGGAACCGACGAGTCCGGCGAGCCGATCACGGTCGTCGACCGGCTGGCCGAGGACCTGCAGCGCACGGCGGCGACCCAGCGGGAGCACCGCTCGGCCTTCATCGAGAACCGGGCGGTGTTCGGCGACCTCGTGGACGACGAGCGCTTCGTCGCCGCGTACCTGGACGCCCTGGACGGGCTGCTCACCGACGGCGCGCACGCGACGGTGCGCCGGCTGGCCGGGGCCGGGGCAGGGGACTGAGGGCGACCGCGCCTGCAGCCGCGGACCGCGAACTGGCCGTCCGCCAGGTGCGGGCACCGCAGGCGGGCCGTCCGCGAGCTGCGGACGGTGCGCGCCGGGTCCGCCCCGGCGTGGGTGCGGGG
>NZ_MCIG01000072.1 GCF_001705035.1 Curtobacterium sp. UCD-KPL2560
GGCCGGGAGGGCCGGGACGGGTGGCCGCGGTCCGTGCGACGGACCGCGGCCACCGAGCACCGGGCGTGACCGGCCGGGAGGGCCGGGACGGGTGGCCGCGGTCCGTGCGACGGACCGCGGCCACCGAGCACCGGGCGTGACCCGAACACGGACCCCGGCACCCGCCGCGCCGCCGGGACCTGATCCTCCACTGCGACGCTGCCGTTGCGAGGATGCCTCCGGCGGACGCCCGGGTCAAGTCCGGACTGCGCCCAGCGGACGCTCAGACCGCGATCGGCCTGCGCGCACAGCGGAAGGGCGCCGGCCCGCTCGCGCGGACCGACGCCCTCCGTGCTCACTCGACGCTCACCGTGGCGCTCGCCGAGGCACCTGTGCACCGTGCCCGGGCGGACCGGGCACGGTGGGGTCAGCCGATCGACACCGCGGTCCAGGAGACCGGCGGCAGCTCGATCGTGACGGTGTCGCCCTCGCGACGAACCGTCTCGTTCGTGCGCAGTGCGACCCGCTCGCGGTTCCCGAGGTCGTTCACCGCGTGCACGTCGTCGTCCCACACGCCCTCGGCGTGCACGTCACCCTCGACGCCGATGCCGGCGAGGTCGATCGTGACCGTGGTGGACTCGGTCTGGCTGCGGTTCACGAGGAACACCGCGGCCGTGCCGTCCTCGACCGTCGCGGCCGAGTCGACGACGGGGACCTCGCCGTACTTGCCGCCGTCGACGGTGTCACCGGAGGCCTTGACCTGCAGCGACGTGCCGTTCGCCAGACGCGAGGTCACCGAGAACGGGAAGAACGTCGTCTGCCGCCAGGCCGGACCACCGGGCTCGGTCATGATCGGGCCGATCACGTTGACGAGCTGCGCGAGGCTCGCCGACGCGACGCGGTCGGCGTGGCGGAGCAGCGAGATGAGCAGCCCACCGACGACGACCGCGTCGGCGACCGTGTAGACGTCCTCGAGGAGGCGCGGGGCGACCGGCCAGTCCTGCAGTTCGAAGGTCTTCTGCTGCGCCTCCCAGCGCTTGATCGACCAGACGTTCCACTCGTCGAACGAGATGTCGATCCGCTTGTCGGACTTCTTGTGCGCCTTGACGTGGTCGGCGGCGGTCGTGACCGTGTCGATGAAGTGGTCCATGTTCACGCCCGAGGCCAGGAACGAGGACATGTCGTCGTCCTCCTCGTAGTAGGCGTGCGCCGAGATGTAGTCGACGTCGTCGTAGGTGTGCTCGAGGACCGTGCGCTCCCACTCGCCGAACGTCGGCATCGACGCCCCGGAGGACCCGCACGCGACGAGCTCGAGGTCGGGCTGGATCTGCCGCATGGCCTTCGCGGTCATCGCGGCGAGCTTGCCGTAGTCCTCGGCGTTCTTGTGGCCGAGCTGCCACGGGCCGTCCATCTCGTTGCCGAGGCACCACATCTTGATCGCGAAGGGCTCATGACGGCCGTTCGAGCGGCGGTACTCGCTCAGCGCGGTACCGGCGTCGATGTTCGCGTACTCGAGGAGCTCGATGGCCTCCTGCGTCCCGCGCGTGCCGAGGTTCACGGCGAGCATGAGCTCGGAACCGACCTGGTCGAGCCAGTGCTGGAACTCGTGCAGGCCGACCTCGTTCGTCTCGGTGGAGTGCCACGCGAGGTCGAGGCGACGGGGGCGCTGCTCGACCGGGCCGACGCCGTCCTCCCACTTGTAGCCCGACACGAAGTTGCCGCCCGGGTAGCGGATGGCCGAGACGCCGAGCTCCTTGACGAGCTCGACGACGTCCTTCCGGAAGCCGTGCTCGTCGGCGGTCTCGTGCGCGGGCTCGTGGATGCCGTCGTAGACGTGACGACCGAGGTGCTCGACGAACCCGCCGAACAGCCGACGGCGCACCGGCCCCACGGTGAACGCGCTGTCGAGGACGAGGTGAGTGCGAGGCATGGATCTCCTTCGATCTGCTGGGGGGCTGGTGCTGCACGTGGCGGGAGCGGGTCACGCGTGGGGAGGTCCGATCGGTGTCCGTCGGCCTGCGTGAGCGCTCACGACACGGACGACGCTAGCGGCTCGGGCCCGGACACGGAAGGGGACGCGCACGGTCGTCGTGACGTTCACGAAAAGGCTGGCGCGACGTCCGACCCAGCACTAGTGTGAGCGCTCACGGAGCACCGACCCTGCTCCGCTCGGCCCGTCCCGATGGAGTGATGCCATGCCGATCCGATCCGTTGTACCCACCCCGCCCCCACGCGGCGGCGCCTTCACACGGCGCAGCCTCCTCGCCGGTGCCGCAGCGGGAGCAGCGGTGCTTCCCCTCGCCGCCTGCGCCAGTCCCCTCGCCGCGGGGATCGCCGGCGCCCCACTCAACCCGGAGACGCTCGTCTTCTGGAACCTGTTCGGTGGCGGTGACGGTCTCCGCATGCAGGCGATGGAGGCCGGCTACGCGAAGCAACACGGCGGTTCGTCCTCGCTGCAGGCCACGACGTTCGCCTGGGGCAACCCGTACTACTCGAAGGTGACACTGGCCACCGTCGGGAACAAGCCGCCGGACGTCGCGATCGCGCACCTCACCCGGGCGAAGCCGCTCTGGGACGGCGGGCTGCTCGACGCCATCACGTCCGAGGACCTCGCGAGCGTCGGCCTCAGCGCGAGCGACTTCAACCAGAAGGCGTGGTCGGCCCAGAAGACCGACGGCAAGAACATCTGCGTCCCGCTCGACACGCACCCCTTCGTGCTGTTCTACAACGTTGACGTGTGCCAGAAGGCGGGCCTGATCGGCGCGGACGGCGAGCTCAAGGACCTGAACGGGCTCGAGGCCTTCGAGGCCGCGCTCGCCGCGGTCGCGAAGGTCACCGGCGGCACCGCGCTCAACGTCGCGAACGTGGTGCCCGAGACCGCGACCCCGTGGCGGTTCTTCTGGACGATGTACAACCAGATCGAGGGCGCGACGCCGTTCATCAGCGACGGCGGCGCGAAGCTCACCGTCAACGAGGACGCCTACACCAAGGTCACCGAGATGACCCAGAAGTGGGTGCAGAACGGCTGGATGAACAAGGCGCTCGACTACGCCACGGCGCAGTCGCTGATGTTCGACGGCAAGGCCGGGTTCTTCATGCAGGGCGAGTGGGAGATCAGCACCGCCCAGTCCATCAAGGGGCTGAAGTTCGGCATGGTGCCGATCCCGCAGCTGTTCGACAAGCCGGCCACCCAGGCCGACTCGCACACGTTCATCCTGCCGAAGAAGGACCGCACGCCCGAGCAACGCAAGGCGCACATGCTCTTCATCAAGCAGATGCTCGAGCAGAGCCTCACCTGGGCCGAGGGCGGGCACGTCCCCGCGTACATGCCGACGTTCGACAGCACCGCCTACAAGGACCTCAAGCCGCAGTCGAACTACGCGTCGGCCGCCGAGACCGCCGTGTTCGACGACCCCGCCTGGTACGGCGGGTCCGGCTCCACGTTCGAAGGCATCGTCGGCGCCCAGCTCGCCCTCGTGCAGCAGGGCAGCTCCACCCCGGCCAGCGCGCTCAGTGCCATCAAGGGGCAACTCCAGACCTACCTCGACACCCCGAGCCCGCTGTGATGCGGCCCGCGACCCCCTCGATCCCTGTGGCCCCCGCACGAGAGGCACGATGACGTGACCGCTGCACCCGTTCTCACCCGTCCCACCGACGCCGCGTCGATCACCGGCCGGACCCGCCCCCGCGTCAACTCGACGAACCGCGGGCAGGGCCGCTCCGGCTGGCTGTTCCTCGCCCCGTTCGGACTCTTCTACCTGGCCTTCCTGCTGGGGCCGACGGTCTGGATGATCGTCACCAGCTTCTTCAACACCTCGACCGTCCGCACCGGCCTCGGCAGCTTCGCCGGGTTCGCGAACTACGCCGAGATGCTCGGACGCGCCGACTTCTGGTCGTCGCTCTGGCACACCCTGCAGTTCACGCTGTACACGACGCCGCCGCTCGTCATCCTGGCGTTCGTGTTCGCCGTGCTGACGAACCGGATGAACCGCGGCCAGTGGTTCTTCCGCCTCGCGTTCTTCCTGCCGTTCATCCTGCCGTCGGCGACGATCTCGCTCATCTGGGTGTTCATCTTCACGCCGTCGACCGGCCTGTGGGCGAGCCTGCAGACCGCGATCGGGATGACCCCGGGCTCCGGGATGCTGTCCAGCCCGAACACCGCGATGATCGGCGTCGCGATCGCCACGATCTGGTGGACGCTCGGGTTCAACTTCGTGCTGTACCTGGCCGGCCTGCAGGAGATCCCCCGTGAGCTGTACGAGGCCGCGGCCGTCGACGGCGCCTCGAACTGGCAGCAGATCAAGTCGATCACGCTGCCGCTGCTCGGCCGCACGACGACCCTGGTGATCCTGCTCCAGATCATCGCGAGCCTGAAGATCTTCGACCAGGTCTACCTGATGACGAACGGCGGCCCGGGCATCTCGACCCAGGTCTCGCTGCAGCTCATCACGGGCGTCGGTTTCACCGACAACCGCCTCGGTGCGGCATCGGCCGCCTCGGTGCTCCTGTTCATCGTGATCGTCGCGATCGCGGTCATCCGGCAGCTCGTCGAGCGCGCTGCCGCCAAGCGAGAGATCGGTGCCTGACATGACCGCCACCGAGAGCATCACGACCGGCCGCCCGAAGTACCGGTCCGGCGTCTCGTCGGCCGCCCCGACGAGCGCCGCGAAGATCGGCGTCAGCGGACGCGGCTTCACGATCGCGTCGGGCATCATCCTGACCGTCTTCGCGATCATCTGGCTCATCCCGAGCCTGTTCGCGCTGAAGACCTCGCTGTCCGACAACGGCGTCGCCGCACTGGGCGCGAACTCGATCCTGTCGAACTGGAACCCGACGCTGCACTCCTACGCGTCGCTGTTCCAGGCCGGGGACATCTGGAACTGGTACCTCGCCAGCGGGATCACGAGCCTGTTCACCACGGCGCTGACGGTGCTGTTCGCCTCGATGGCGGCGTTCGCGCTGTCCCGCCTGGCGTTCCGCGGCCGCAACGTCGCGTTCCTGCTCATCATCCTGGGCATCATGATCCCGACGCAGGTCCTGATCATCCCGATCTTCCAGGAGCTCAACGCGGTCAACCTGCTGAACACCTACTGGTCGGTGATCTTCCCGCAGGTACCCGCCGTGATCGCGGTGTTCATCTTCAAGCAGTTCTTCGACGGCATCCCGAAGGAGCTCGAGGAGGCCGCGCGCATCGACGGCGCGGGCATGTGGAAGATCTACTGGTCGGTCATCCTGCCGCTGTCGCGTCCGGTCATCGCCGCCGTGGCGATCCTGACGTTCGTCGGGGTGTGGAACAACCTGCTGCTGCCGCTGTTCGTGCTGTCGAACCCGGACCTCATGACGATCCCGGTCGGGCTCGCCACGGTCCAGGGCAGCTTCGGTCAGCGCTACGCGGACATCCAGGCCGGGGCGATCCTGGCGGCGCTGCCGCTCATCATCCTCTACCTGATCTTCCAGCGGCAGATCGTCGAGGGCGTGACGGGGTCCGGCCTCAAGGGCTGACGCGACCCCGGGACGGACGGGAGGCGCGGTGCCGGCTGGCACCGCGCCTCCCGTCCGTCGTCCGGTCGCGTCGGCGAGGTGCGACCACGTCCGCGGCCTGCGGTCGCACCGGCGACCCGCGTCCGCGCTGCGCCGTCACGGCCGCAACGCGGGTCTCAGAGCGGGTCGAGGCGCCTGCGCAGCAGGCAGAACTCGTTGCCCTCGGGGTCCTGCAGGACGTGCCACGACTCCTCGCCGGTCTGCCCGATGTCGGCCGGCCGCGCACCGAGGCCGAGCAGGCGTTCCAGCTCGGCGTCCTGGTCGCGGTCGACGGGCGAGACGTCGATGTGCAGGCGGAGGGGCTGCGCCTTCGCGTGCTCGACCTTCGACAGGATGATCGTCGGGGCCGCTCCCCCGAACCCGGACTCGGGCCCGATCTCGATGCCGTCCTCGTCCTTGCCGAGTTCGACGTAGCCCAGCACGGCGCACCAGAAGCGCGACAGCTCCTCGGGGTCGTGACAGTTCAGCACCAGTTCGCTCAGTCGGCTGCTCATGCCGCGACCGTACTCGTCGCGGGACGCGGTCGACCGGAGCTCAGGCGGGGACGACCTGCCGGGCGTCGTGCTTCCAGAACCCCGAGAACGTGATGCGGTCCTTGGGCAGCCCGGCCCGGTGCAGGTGCCGACGCCCCTCGGTGGCCAGGCGGGACTCCCCCACGACGAAGGCGTACCCGCGGTCGTCGGAGGGGACGTGCCGCTGGAGTTCGGCGAGCGCCGCGTGCCCCGGGACGTCGTGCTCGGTCTCGTCGCGGACGATCCAGGTCACGAGGACGCCGGCCGGCGCGTCGAGCTCGCGCACGTCGCCGGCGGTCGGGACCTCCTGGATGATGCGGCCGACCGTGTCGCGCGGCAGCGACGCGGCGATGCCGACGACGCCGGGCAGGCCGGTCTCCTCGGCGGCGATGACGACCTCGCTCGTGTCGGGCGGGCAGTCGAAGATGCAGCCCTGGTCGAGGAGCGCGAGCTCGTCGCCGGGTCGGGCGGCGCAGGCCCAGATCGCGGCGCGGCCCTCGGGCTCGCCGTCACGGTCGCAGTGCACCACGAAGTCGACGTCGAGCTCGGCCGCGTCGGGGCGGAAGGCCGCGACCGTGTAGTTCGCGCAGTGCGGTCGGACGGCCTCGGGGATCGCGAGGAACGACGGCCACCAGCGGCGCCCGTCGAGGTCCGGCATGCGGAAGCCGTCCTGGTCGGGGCGGGGCACGAACAGGCGGAACCAGTGGTCGAAGCCGAGGAACGGGAAGGCGTGCAGGTCGGCTCCGGTGACGGTCACGCGCTGGATCGACGGGGTGTGGCGGACGCTCCGGACGACGCGGGCCCGGAACAGGGCGGGGTTCTCGGGGAGGAGCCGCGGGGTCTTCGCCATGAGGCAAGGCTACCCTAAGCTGGTCCGCGTGCCAGCCCCCGATCCCCTGACGACGCCGACCCCGGCGGACCGCCGTCCGGCGTCCCCGGCGGCGGCTCCGGACCCCCGGACGCCCGGCGCGGCGGCTCCCGGTGCAGCGCGGGTCGGCGGCACCGGCGTCGCGGCCCTCGGAGTGCACCGTGCCGCGGTCCGACGCCGGGTCGCGGTCGTCGCGGCCCTGGTCGTCGTCCTGCTGCTGGCCGCCGTCGCGAGCCTGCTCTTCGGCAGCAACCGGCTCGGGGTCGACCAGGTCCTCGCGGGGCTGACCCGCACCGGGTCGAGCACGACCGAGGCCGTCGTCTGGGGGTCACGCATCCCCCGCACCCTGATCGGGGCCGCGGTGGGAGCCGCACTCGGGATCGCCGGTCTGCTCATGCAGGGGCACACCCGCAACCCGCTCGCCGACCCCGGGCTGTTCGGCGTCTCGTCCGGTGCCGGCCTGGCGGTCGTGCTCGGGGTCTACGTCTTCGGGGTGACGAGCACGGGCGCGACCGTGTGGTTCGCCCTCGCGGGTGCGGTCGTCGCGAGCGTCGTCGTCTTCTCGGTCACGATCGCCGGCAGCGACACCGCGAGCCCCGTTCCACTCGCACTGGCCGGCGCCGCGGTGTCGGCGCTGCTCGGCGCCGTGACGTCCTTCATCGTGCTCACCGACCAGCAGTCGCTCGACGCGTACCGCCTGTGGGTGGTCGGCTCGCTCGCGGCCCGGCAGCTCGACGTCCTGGCCGCCGCCGCCCCGTTCCTCCTCGTCGGACTCGCCCTCGCGGTGGCGAACGTCCGGTCGCTCGACGCCCTCGGGCTCGGTGCGGAGCTGGCCAGGGGGCTCGGCGAGAACGTGCTCGTCGCGCGGCTCGTCGGCCTCGGCGGCATCACCCTCCTCGCCGCGGGGGCGACCGCCGCCGCCGGGCCGATCGGGTTCGTCGGCCTCACCGTCCCGCACGTCGCCCGCGCGCTGGTCGGCACCGGGCACCGCTGGACCCTGCCGGTGAGCGCCCTCGTCGGCGCGGCCCTCGTGCTCGTCGCCGACGTGGTCGGGCGGCTGGTCGGCGGGTTCTCCGAGGTCGAGGTCGGCATCGTCCTCGCCGTCATCGGCGGACCGGTCTTCGTCGCCGTCGCCCGCCGTCGATCGCTGGTGTCGCTGTGAACGCCACGACCCGCAGCCCCGAGGTCGTCCCCGGCCGCCGCGGCGTGCGCGTCGGCCCGGTCGGGCTCGCCTGGCGCCCCCGGGTGCTCTGGTACACGGTCGGTGCGCTCGTGGCGGCCCTCGTCCTCGTGGTCCTCGGCGTCGCGATCGGCAGCACCTGGATCGCCCCCGCCACCGTCGTCCGCGCGCTGCTCGGCGCCGAGGACGGCCCCGAGGGCTTCATCGTCACGACCCTGCGCCTGCCCCGCGTGCTCACCGGCGCCCTCGTCGGCCTCGTGCTCGGCGTCGCCGGTGCCCTGACGCAGACCGTCACGCGCAACCCGCTCGGCACCCCGGACATCATCGGCGTCACCGCGGGCGCGAGCGTCGGCGCGGTCGCCGCGATCGTGCTCGGCGGCGGGTCGTACTCGGTGTCCTCGATCGTCCTCGGCGGCGGCATCCCGGTCGCGGCGACGATCGGTGCGCTCGTCGCCGCCGCGGCCGTGTACGGCTTCGGGTGGCGCGGCGGGGTGCAGAGCTACCGGCTCGTCCTCGTCGGCATCGGCGTGAGCGCGACGCTCGACGCGGTCACGAGCTACCTGCTCGTCCGCGCGAAGATCACGATCGCGACCGCGGCCTCGCAGTGGCTCGTCGGCAGCCTGTCGAGCACCTCGTGGTCGGCGGTGTGGCCGCTGCTCGTGGTCGCCGCCGTCGCGGTGCCGCTCGCCCTCGCCACGAGTGCGACCCTCGGCACCGGTCAGCTCGGGGACGAGGTCGCCACCGGCGTCGGGCTCGGGGTGCAGCGGCACCGGCTGCTCGTCATCGTGCTCGCCGTCGTGCTCACCGCCACCGCGGTCGCCGCCGCCGGGCCGATCGGGTTCGTGGCGTTCGTCGTGCCCCAGGTCGCGCTGCGCCTCGCGGGCACGAACCGCCCGCCGCTGCTGCTCGCCGGGGCCCTCGGTGCCGTCCTCGTGCTCGGGGCCGACCTGCTCGCCCGCTCCGCGTTCCCGTGGCAGGTGCCCGTCGGCATCGTCACGACCGTCGTCGGCGCCCCCTACCTGATCTGGCTCCTCGTCCGGCACCGCAAGGAGATGTCCCGATGACCGCACGCAGCGCGACCGACCCGTCCACGGCGACCGGGGCCGACGGACGAGGCCACCCGGCCGCCCCCGGCGCCGATGCGACCACCCCGTCGACGCACGCCGACGCACCGACCCGCACCGCGCCTCCCGGCGGGGTCCCCGTGCTCGAGGCGCGCGGCCTGTCCGTCGGCTACGACCGCGAGCCGGTCCTGCGCGACCTGGACCTGCGGATCGAGCGCGGGACCGTCACGACGTTCCTCGGTGCGAACGGCTGCGGGAAGTCGACGCTGCTCAAGGCCTTCGGGCGCGTGCTGAAGCCGCAGTCCGGCGAGGTCCTGCTCGACGGCACCCCGATCCGTCGGGAACCGACCCGCTCCGTCGCACGTCGGCTCGCGATCCTGCCGCAGTCCCCCGTCGCGCCGGCCGGCACGAGCGTGCTCGACCTCGTCATGCGCGGCCGCAACCCGCACCAGGCCTGGGCGCGACCGTGGACCGCGGAGGACGCCGACGTCGCCGAGCGGGCGATCGCCGCCACCGGGCTCACCGAGGTCGCGCACCGCGACGTCGCGAGCCTGTCCGGTGGACAGCGGCAGCGCGCGTGGATCGCCCTGGTCGTCGCACAGCAGGCCGAGACGCTCCTGCTCGACGAGCCGACGACCTACCTCGACCTCGCGCACCAGCTCGACGTCCTGCGGCTCGTGCGGCGGCTGAACCGGGAGCAGGGCTCGACGGTCGTCATGGTGCTGCACGACCTGACGCTCGCCGCGCGCTACTCGGACCGGCTCGTGGTGCTGCACGACGGCGGGGCGGTCGCGGACGGGACGCCGCAGGAGGTCCTCACACCCGCGGTGCTCGAGCGGGCGTTCGGGCTGCACGCCCGGGTGGTGCCGGACCCGGTCACCGGGGCGCCGATGATCGTGCCCGAGGCCGACGAGCACGACTGAGCAGGGGCGGGGACGCGCGCGGGAGCGCCGGCGCTCGCACGAGTGCGGCAGCGCGTGCGGCAGCGCGCGACGCGCGTGCGGCCCCCGGGCAGCCCCGCACCTGGCGGAACCCACAGAGTTAGGTTAGGCTCCCCTAACGTGAAGATCCTCCGCCGCGGCTCCGTGCGCGCCGCCCTCGTGACCTCCGTGGCCGTCTCGGCCCTCCTGCTCTCCGGCTGCTCCGCATCGGACGGTGCCGACGACTCCTCCGGGGGCGCGGCGAAGGGTTCCGCAGCGAGCGGTCCGTGGTCGTACCGGGACGCCACCGGCGCCACCGTGAAGACCGACCACACCCCGAAGCGCGTGGTCGTCCTGAACGACATCGCGATCTCGTTCATCGAGTACGGCGTGCGCCCGGTCGGCACGTTCGGGCAGCTCACGATGGCGAAGGACAAGCGCTTCGCGGGGCTCGACACGAAGGGCATCACGCAGCTCGGCGACGCCTACGGCGACATCGACCTCGAGGAGCTCGCGGCCCTGAAGCCCGACCTCGTCGTCACCTCGGTGTACCCGACCGACGAGAAGGGCACGCTGGACAAGACGCAGCCCGCGTACGGCTTCAAGGACAAGGAGCAGCAGCAGCAGGTCGAGGCCATCGCTCCCGTCGCGACGGTCGAGTGGGGCGGCAAGGGCGAGGACGTCATCGAGGAGATCGCCGACCTCGCCGAGTCGCTCGGTGCGCCCGAGTCGAAGGTCGAGGCCGCCGAGAAGCGCTTCGACGCCGCGGAGGACGAGCTCGAGAAGGCCGCGAAGGCGAGCGACGTGTCCGTCGTCTCGATGTACGCCGACGGCGACGGCGCCTACGTCACCCGCCCGTCCGACGAGCCGACGCTGCAGATGTACTCGTCGTTCGGTGTCGACTTCGTCGACCCGAAGCCGAAGGGCTTCTACTGGGGCATCTACTCGTGGGAGAACGCCGGTCAGATCACCGGCGACGTCCTGCTGCTCTCCCAGCAGGGGTACCAGGTGGCGGACCTCGAGAAGCAGCCGACGTTCGCCGACAACCCGGCACTCAGGGCCGGCCAGGTGCACAGCTGGACGTTCCCGGCCCTCGACTACGCGTCGCAGGCCGACTACATGACGAAGCTCGCGGGCTGGCTCGCCGAGAGCAAGAAGGTCTCGTAGCCCGGGTGGAGCCGGACGGGAGGCGCGGTGCCGGCTGGCACCGCGCCTCCCGTCGTCCGCGGGGTCGCCACCACCGCCCCGATGGAGCAGACGACGTCGGGTCGCGCCGTGCGACCCGACGTCGTCTGCTCCATCGACGAGGGCGAAGGGCACCGGGGACGCCGGGTGCGCCGGTGCCCGGGCGTCAGCGGACGGGCAGGGCGGCGTTCACCGCGGTCTGCGCCTGCCGCCAGACGCCCGCTCGCGCACCGGCGTAGTTCCCGCCCTGTCCGTTCGCGTACCGCCGGAGGTTCGCCTTGCCGCCGTCGGTGTTCCCCTGCCAGTAGGCCGTGACGGCGCGCTCGCTGCCGCCGACGAGCCAGATCTGGTCGGCGGCGTCGGTCGTGCCGGTCTTGCCGAACAGCGTCGTGCCGTCCGGCGTCTGCCCGCCTTCCGCGGTCCCGCCCCGGAAGGCGCCGCGCATCACGTCGAACGCCGTCGCCGCCGTCGACGCGGACACCGCCCGGGAGCAGGTGCGCGGCTGTCCGCCGAGGGCCTCCCCGTCGCGGCCGGTCACCTGGTCGACGACGACCGGGGCGCAGTACACCCCGCCGTTCGCGATGCCGGCGTACGCCGCGGCCATGGTGAGCGGTGCGATGCTCGTCGTCCCGAGCACCGCGGCCGGGTTCGCCGGCAGTTCGCCGCCGCTCGCGGGGTGCACACCGAGCCGGGTCGCCACGTCGCGGATGTCGCACAGGTCGAGCTTCGACGCCATGTCGGCGTAGGCGGCGTTGACCGACTGCGCCGTGGCCGAGCGCACCGAGTACGGCCCGGTCTGCCCCGCCGAGTCGTTCTTCGGGTTCCAGGCCTTCGTGGTGACGCGCTTGCCGCACTGCGTCCACGAGGACCGGGCCTGCCGGGTGCCGTCGACGACCGCGTCGGGGCTCCGACCGTCGGCCAGCCAGGCGAGCAGCGTGAACATCTTGTAGGTCGACCCGACCTGGAAGCCCGTCGAGCCGCCGTTCGCCTCGTCGGTCGCGAAGTTCAGCGAGGTCGCCGTCGGCGGGGCCGTCGAGGAACGGTCGTAGTCGGTGTTCTGCGCCATCGTGAGCACGCGCCCGGTGCCGGCCTCGACCGTGTCGAACGTGGCGCCGAGGGCGAACTGCGCGCGAGCGGCGCCGTCGTACCGGTCGAGCAGCTCCTTGTGCCGGTCGTTGAGGTCGAGGTCGAGCGTCGTCTGCACGCGCAGTCCGCCCTTCCGCCAGGCGTCCGCCCGGGCGGCGTCGTCCGCGCCGAGCTGCGGCAGCGCCTTCGCGACCTCGACCGCGTACGCGCAGAGGTACTCCGCCCCGCGGACCGCCGACTCGCAGCCCTGCCGCGACGGGGTGAGCCGGACGTAGTCGGCCGGTGTCGAGGCGAGCGCGGCCTGCAGCCCGGCGTCGTCGAGGTGCCCCTGCTGGTGCATCGACCGCAGGATGACGTCGCGGCGGGCCTGGTTCGCGGCGTGGTGCTCCGGGGTCGACAGGTCACGTTCCTCGGGCCACTGCACGATCGCGACGAGCGACGCCGCCTCGGCCGGGCTGAGGTCGGCGGCGTCCTTGCCGTAGTAGTGCTGCGACGCGGACTGCACGCCGTACGTCTGGTCGCCGAAGTAGGCGATGTTGAGGTACGCGGCCAGGATCTCGTCCTTCGTGTGCCGCTTCGCCAGGCCGATCGCGAGCTTGACCTCGCCGAGCTTGCGGTCGAGCGACCGCTTCGTCGCCTCCTCCGTGGCGGCGTCGCGCTCCTCCTGGGTCGGCAGTTCACTGGCCGCCTGGATCTTGATGTTCCGGACGAGCTGCATCGTCAGCGTCGACCCGCCGCTCCCGCCCTCGCCGCCCGAGGCCACCACGCTGACGAGCGACCGGACCAGGCTCGTGGCGTCGACGCCGCCGGTCTCGCGGAACCGCTTGTCCTCGCCGTCGATCGCGGCGTGCTCGACGGTGTCGCTGATCCGGTCGAGCCCGACCTCCTGCCGGTTCTGGTCCCACACGTCGGCCAGGTGCACGGGCTGTCCGCCGCGGTACGCCCAGACCTCGTTGCGGGTCTGCAGGTCACCGATCTCGATGTACTCGGGCATCGAGTCGAAGACGTCGATCGCGCTCGTCGTCCCGATCCCGGCCACCGCGAGCACCGGCGTCACGCCGACGCCCACCAGCAGCCCGGCCAGCACGCTGCCGCCCACGAATCCGGCCGCGGCCCCGGTCACCCGTCGCATCGTCATGTGTCTCCCCCTCGGTCGAGTCCGTGGTGACCCTCGCAGCGCTCCTCGGGCGATCACCCCGCGTTCCCGGGGTGGACACGGGGTGCGGGCTGGGAAAGGCCCGGGTCGGCACGGATCGTTACCGACGGCGGTGTCCGCGTGATGCGTCCGTGACCCGCTCGTGACCGGGTCGTGACCGGCGGCGGAGGCTAGCCTCGGGGCATGGAGACGGGGCGCTGGCGCGAGGACGTCCTCGGCCCGCCCTTCGAGCGGCTCGAGCTGCCGCTCGGCGAGGACACCGAGGGCCCCGTGGTCGCCACCCTCGTCCGGCGCCGACGGTCCCCGAACGACCTGCTCCTGCACGCCCGCGGACCGCTGCACGGCGTCGACGTGCTCTACGTGCACGGGTGGTCGGACTACTTCTTCCAGGTCGAGCTCGCCGAACGCGTCGAACGGCTCGGGGCGCGCTTCCACGCGCTCGACCTCCGCAAGTACGGGCGGAGCCTGCGCCCGCACCAGACCCCCGGCAACGTCGACGACCTCGCGGTGTACGACGAGGACATCGGGGCCGCGCTCGACGCGATCGCCGCCGAGCACCACGGCGGCCCCCGACGGCGGCTCGTGCCGATGGGCCACTCGACCGGCGGGCTGACGCTGTCGCTCTGGGCTGCGCGGCACCCGGAGCTCGTCGACGGCCTCGTCCTGAACAGTCCGTGGCTCGAGTTCCAGGCGAGCGCGGTCGGCCGGGCCCTCGTGGCGCCGGTGATCCGGCTCGGCGCCCGGCGGAACCCGCTCGCGCCGATGCCCGCGGTCGACCCCGGCTTCTACACGAGGACCGTCTCGGCGGCGGGCGAGGGCTCGTGGACGTACGACCAGCAGTGGCGCCCGGACCGCGGGTTCCCGCTCCACCCGAACTGGCTCGCCGCCGTGTTCGCCGGGCAGGAGCAGGTCGAGCGGGGGCTCGGCATCGGCGTCCCGACGCTCGTGCTGCTGAGCGACCGGAGCATGCTCCAGCCGCGCTGGGACGACGGCATGGCCCGGGCCGACGTCGCGATCAACGTGGACGTGGTCGCCCGACGGGCACTGTCGCTCGGGGCCGAGGTGACCGTCCGTCGGCTGCACGGCGCCCTGCACGACGTCGTGCTGTCCGTGCCCGCCGTCCGCGAGCAGGCGTACGACGCGGTCGCCCGCTGGTCGGCCTCGCTCCCCCGCTGACAGGTCCGGCTGTGGGCCGGAGCAGCTGCCGGCCGGTCCGGCTGCTGACCAGTCCGGTCGCTGTCCCGGTCAGCCGCCGGTCGTGGCCCCGAGCCGCTCGACCGCCGTCCGGGTGACCTCGGCCACGAGTGCGTCGGACGGCTCGGCGTCCGACGCCGGGTGCGACGTCATCACGACGAGCACGATCGCGTCGCGCCCGGGCGGCGTGACGACCGCGATGTCGTTCCGGACGCCGTACGACGCCGTCCCAGTCTTGTCCGCCACCGTCCACGCGGGGTCGACCCCGGCCCGGATCGTGCCGTCGCCGGTCGTCGTCCCGCGCATCGAGCCGAGCAGCAGCGCCCGGTCGTCGGCGTCGAGGACGTCCCCGAGCAGCACCGCGCGCAGGTCGGTGGCGGACTGCGCCGGGGTCGTGGTGTCCCGCCGGTCGCCCGGCACGGCGGTGTTGAGGTCGGGCTCGGTGCGGGACACGTCCGTCACGTCGTCCCCGGTGCTGCGGAGCCAGCGCGCCACCGCGTCCACGCCGCCGAGGCGTTCGACGAGCAGGTTCGCCGCGGTGTTGTCGGAGGACCGGACCGCGGCGTCGACGAGCTGCCGCACGGTCAGCCCGGTGTCCACCGCTGGGCGCGTCACCGGGGCGTACGACAGCAGGTCGCCCCGGTCGTAGTGCACGACCTCGTCGAGGTCCGACCCGGTCGCGGCGTCGAGGACGGCCGCGGCGATGAACACCTTGTTCGTCGAGGCGAAGGCGAACCGCTCGTCGGCGCGGTACCCGATCGCGTGCCCGTCGCCGGTGTCGAGCGCGACCACGCCGACCCGGGCACCCGCGCGGGCCTCGAGCGCGGCGAAGGCCTGCCCGGTGGCGGCGTCGGCCGTCGGTACCGGAGCCGGCGTCGAGGACGGCGCACCCGTGGTCGACGCGCTCGGCGCCACGGACGAGCGGGGTGTGGCCGTCGGGCCGCCGGTGCTGCAAGCGGCGAGCGCCAGCAGCCCCGCCACGGCGGACACCGCGAGCAGGCTCGCGCGCGTCGTGCGCCTCGGCCGGGTCGTCCCCGCCGCGCGGCTCGGCGGGGTCGTCCTCGGCGCGCGGGTCGGCCGCGCCGTCTTCGTGGTCTGCACGGGCCGAG
>NZ_MCIG01000073.1 GCF_001705035.1 Curtobacterium sp. UCD-KPL2560
TTCCTCTTGTGCGCGGGCGACCCGCGGCGCGGGCGGCGGCGCCGCGGGCGACCCGCGGCGCGGGCAACCCGCGGCGCGGGCAACCCGCGGCGCGGGGTGCTCGCGCACAAGAGGAAGCACGTCGCACCACGCGATTCCGTGGTGCGACGTGCCTCCCGTTGTGCGCGCGACAGCGCGGCGCCCCTCACGGCACTGGCACGGGCGGCGACGGGGCCGCCGGCGACGAAGCGGGTCCGCGTTCCATCGCCCGCCACGACCCACCGAGCAGCGGGGTCAGCGTGACGAGGGTGTAGACGACCGCCACCACGCCGAACGTCGCCGTCACCCCGATGCCGTCCGCCGCGATCCCCCCGAAGAGCCCGCCGAGCGGGATGCCCGCCCACGACCCGGCCGACAGCAGGCCGAACACGCGGGCCCGCATCGGTGCCGGGATCCGCTCGAGCTCGACGGCCCCGAGGATCGGGTTGAGCGCCCCGGCAGCGAACCCGGACACCACGCACGCACCGAGCACCCACGGCAGCCCGAGCCCGAGCGCCGGCACCACGAGCGACGGGCCGCCCGCCAGCACGAAGCAGACCACGAACGTGATCCTGCGCGGGACCCGGTGTGCGACGTACCCGAAGGCGAGCGACCCGAGGAAGGCCGCTCCGCCGAAGGTCCCGCTGACGATGCCGAGGGACTGCGCCCCGTCGAGCACCCGGTCGGCGTAGAGCGGCAGCAGCGCCGTGGAGCGAGCGGCGTCGAGCAGGTTCGTGACGAGCACGAGTGCGATGACGAGGCGGAACAACGGGTCGCGCACGCAGAACCGCAGCCCGGCGGCGAGGTCGCGCCAGTACCCGGCCGACGGTTCCACGGGTGCCGCGTCCGGTGCGGCGCCAGGAGCGGTCGTCGACACTCCGCGGAGCGTCAGCACCGCGAGCACCGCTGCGGCCGCGAACACCACCGCGGTGACCGCCAGCGCCGGCAGCGGCCCGACGGCACCGACGAGGAGCCCCGCCGCCGGCGCACCGAGCAGCACGGAGAACCGCACCGACGCCTCGAAGTGCCCGACGGCCCGTTCGAGCGGGATGCCCGCGGCCGCGGCCAGCCCGGGGAGGAGCACCCGCCGCCCGGACTCCCCCGGGGTGTCGAACAACCCGCCGAGGAACACGAGCACGAGCAGCCCCCACGACGGCAGCCCGACGGTCCAGGCGAGCACCGGGATCGCGGCGAGGGTCAGAGCGCTGACGAGGTCGGACACGACACTCGACCGGACGAAGCCGAACCGCTCGACGAGCACGCCGCCGAACGCCCCACCGAGCACGATCGGGACCGTCGCCGCGAAGGCCGCGATCCCGACGTCGGTCGCCGACCCACCACGCGCGAGCACGACGAACGGCACGGCGATGGTCGTCGCGACGTTGCCCGTGCGCGAGACGACCTGCACCGCGAGGAGCGACCGCAGCCGCCAGTGCGCGTTCACGGCCGGGCCGACCGGTAGCTCTGGACCACTGCCGTCACCCGCTCGGCACCGTCGCCGGCCACGTGCTGGTCGCTCACGGCCTCCCACCGGTCGAGCACTGCCTGCAGCTCCGCGCCGAGGTCCCGGAGCTCGTCGACCGTCAGCCGCAGCGCCCGGTCACCGCTGGTGGACGCCGCCACCCACTCGCGCCCCAGCGCCGGCACCGCGTCGATGAAGGCGCGGTACTCGGCGGCGTACGCCTCGGCGACCGTGTGGTCGAGGGCGGAGGCCGCGAGCATCCGCTCGGGGTCGTCGAACGCGTCGGCGAGGTTCCACGACGTGTGCCGCGCGACCGCCCGCCACCAACGCTCGCGCCGGTCGGTGCCGAGCTCCGGGGCCGGTTCGATGAAGCCGGCCCCGGCGAGACGACCGCAGTGGTAGCTGATCGTCCCGGGCGCCTCGTCGACCTGCTCCCCGAGCATCGCGGCGGTCTGCGGCCCCCCGGAACGCAGGAGACCGACGATCCGCAGCCGGGTCGGGTGGGCGAGCGCACGCATGTGCGCCGCGTCGTCGAGTCGCTGGGTGGACATGGCTCGAGCCTAGGTGCACAAGAAAGATTGCGCAATACTTCTTGCGGAACGGACGGGAGGCGCGCCATGCGTCGGTCCCGCACGCTACGGTGCCGAGATGGCCAGGTGGGTCGCGCTGCTGCGCGGGGTGAACGTCAACGGGATCACGATCCGGAGCGCCGAGCTCGCGGCGCTGTTCCGGGAGCTCGGGTACACCGACGTCCGGACCGTGCTCGCGTCCGGCAACGTCGTCTTCACGGCAGACGTGGGCGCGGGCGACGCCGGGACGGTCAAGGCGGCCGTCGAGCAGGGGCTCCGCGACCGGTTCGGGTACGACGCGTGGATCGTGCTCGTCCCGCACGACCGGCTCGCGGCGATCGTCGACGGGTTCCCCTTCCCGTCCGGTCCCGATCGGCACGACTACGTCGTGTTCGGCTCGGATGACGCCGCGCTCGACGCGCTGCTCGAGGACCTGACCGTCGACGAGTCGGTCGAGCGGGTGGCCCGCGGCGACGGCGTCGTCTGGTGGTCGTGCCCGAAGGGGTCGAGCACCGACACCGTGTTCGCGAAGCGGGCCGCCGCCGCACGCTTCAAGCGCACGACGACGACCCGCAACACGAACACGCTCCGGAAGCTCCTGTGAGCCCCGGGCGCTCGGTCAGGCCTGGGCGGGCTGCCCGTTGCTCGCCGTGGTCCCACCGTCGACGGGGAGCACCGCGCCGGTGATGTAGCTCGCGGCGTCGCTCGCCAGGAACAGGATCGCGGCGGCGACCTCCTCGGAGCGACCGCCACGGCCGAGGGACACCCGCTCGGCGAAGGCGTGCTGGAGCTCCTCGTCCTCGGCCTGCTGCTGCGTCATGTCGGTCCAGATCAGCCCCGGCGCGACCGCGTTGACCCGCACGCCGAAGTGGCCGTTGTCGAGTGCCGCCGCCTTCGTGAAGTTCGTGACCCCGCCCTTCGCAGCGTTGTAGGGGCTCATCCGCCAGTCGGCGCCCATGCCGGACACCGACGAGGTGTTGACGACGGACCCCTGGGTCTCGCGGAGGAACGGCAGGGCCGCCCGGGTGCCGTAGAAGACGCTCGACAGGTCGGTGTCGATGACGCGCCGCCACTCCTCCGGGGCGATGTCGGTGATGTCCCCCGAGGTGAACGTGCCGGCGTTGTTCACGAGGACGTCGACCCGGTCCCACCGGTCCACCGCGTCGGCGACGATCGTCTCCCACGCTGCCGGATCGGCGACGTCGGCGCGCAACGGCACCGCGCGCCCGGTCGGCAGGCTGTCCGCAACGGCCCGGACCTTGTCCTCGACGCTGTCCACGAGGAGCACGACGGCTCCCTCGTCGACGAACGCCCGTGCCGTGGCCTCACCGATGCCGGAACCGGCTCCCGTGACGATCGCCACCTTGCCCTCGAACCGCTTGTCCATGGTCGTCTCCTCTCGCTGCACGATGCATGCCGCAGGAGTCGCCATCGGCCCGGGGGCACGAGGGACCACGGTGCCCGCCGGCAGCTGGACGCCCGTGGAGGTCGAGCGGACGCCGACCGACGACCGCCCCCGCCGGACGCCACCACGAGCGGAGGCGCGGTGCGGGACCACCCGCACCGCGCCTCCAGGCAGGGCCGTCAGGCCGTCAGGCCGTCAGGCCGTCAGGCCGTCGTCTCGTCGACGTCGAACATCCGGTCCAGCGAGATCGTCGGGATCGACGCCGTGATGACGGACCCGTCCGCGCGCAGCGTGCCCTGGATGTCGCTCGTGGTGGGCGCGTGCCCGGACATCCGCGGGCCGTGGTGCGGCAGCGGCACGACGGTCGGCTCCCCCGGCAGCACGTCCCACTGCTGGTTGTGCACCCACGCGGTGAAGCCGTCGCCGGTCTCGACCGTGAACGTCATCGTGGCTTCTTCGAGGTCGACCCGGATGCGCGAACCGTGGATCGTCAGCCGGTAGGTCAGACGCTCCCAGTCCTTCGGCAGCCGCGGGTTGAACGTCATCCGCCCGCCGTGGTCGCGCATGCCCCCGAAGCCGTTGACGAGCGCGCCCCAGATGCCGCCGGTCGAGGCGATGTGCACCCCGTCCGAGGTGTTGCCGTGCAGGTCCGCGAGGTCGACGTACAGCGCCGTGAGGAAGTACTGCGCCGCGAGGTCGTGGTACCCGACCTCGGCCGCCATGATCGACTGCACGACCGCCGACAGCGTCGAGTCCCCGGTGGTCAGGGCGTCGTAGTAGTCGAAGTCGCGGCGCTTCTCGGCGGCGGTGAACTCGTGGCCCTGCAGGAACAGCGCGAGCACGACGTCGGCCTGCTTGAGCACCTGGAACCGGTAGATGACCAGCGGGTGGTAGTGCAGCAGCAGCGGGCGCTTGGACTCCGGCGTGTTCTCGAGGTCCCAGAGCTCCTTGTCGAGGAACTGGGCGTCCTGCGGGTGGATGCCGCGGTGCGGGTCGAAGGGGATCTCCATCGACTCGGCGGCGTGCTCCCACTCGACGACCTCGGACTCCTGGAGCCCGGTCCGCCGGACCATGCGGCCGTACTCCTCGGGGTCGTCGACCGCGAGCTCGTGGCAGGCGTTGACGGCGAACCACAGGTTCGCCCGCGCCATGACGTTCGTGTAGAGGTTGTCGTCGACGACCGTCGTGTACTCATCGGGTCCGGTGACACCGTCGATGTGGAACTTCTTGTCGCCGTTCGACCGCCAGAACCCCAGGTCGGACCACAGTCGCGCGGTCTCGACGAGGATGTCGATCGCGCCGCGCTTGAGGAACTCCCGGTCACCCGAGGCCCGCACGTACTGCATGAGGGCGTGGGCGATGTCCGCATCGATGTGGTACTGCGCGGTACCGGCGGCGTAGTAGGCGCTCGACTCCTCGCCGTTGATCGTCCGCCACGGGAACAGGGCACCGCGTTGGTTCAGCTCACGGGCACGCGACCGCGCGGCGTCGAGCATGTTGTAGCGGAACCGCAGCGCGTTCCGGGCCACGATCGGCGCCGTGTACGACAGGAACGGCAGGACGTAGATCTCCATGTCCCAGAAGTAGTGACCGCCGTACCCGGACCCGGTGACGCCCTTGGCGGCGATGCCGTGCCCGTCGGTCCGGGCGGTCGCCTGCGCGAGCATGTAGAGGTTCCACCGGACGGCCTGCTGGATCTCGGGCTGCCCGGGGATCTCGACGTCGCTCCGGGTCCAGTAGTCGTCCATCCACGCGCGCTGCTTCGCGAACGTCTCGTCGACCGTCTCGGTGCGGGCGCGGTCGAGCGTCCGGTCGCAGCGGTCGGCGAGCTCGCGGGCCGGCACCCCGCGGGACGTGTGGTACACCACGTGCTTCACGAGCCGGGTCGGCACCCCGCGGCGCGCCTGCACCCGGTACACGTGCTTCGCGAGGTCGTCCTCGATCGACGAGGACTCGTCCCAGCTGTTCTCGGTCTCCAGGTGGTGCTCGACACCGACGCAGATCGTCATGCCCGAGCTCGCGGCCTGGTAGCCGAGCAGGGAGCGCCCGCCGGTGCTGCGCTTGAGCTTCGGTTCGAGCACGCGCTGCGTGAACGTCTCGGCCTTGCGCGGGTCGAACGCGTTCGCGGCCGCCCGCATCCCCGCGTGGTACTCGTCCTGGACGTCCTGGCGGTTGAGGATCTGGCTCGAGAGCAGCAGCGATGCGTCACCGTCGAGCACGGTGACCTCGTAGTCGATGACGGCGAGGTGCCTGTCGGTGAAGGACACCAGGCGCTTCGACCGGATGCAGACCCGCTTGCCGGACGGCGTCGACCACTCGGTCTCGCGGTACAGGTAGCCGCCGCGGAACTCGAGCCGGCGGGTGTGGCGCAGGACGTCGGCCTCGGCGAGGACCAGGGGCTCGTCGTCGACGTACAGCCGGATCACCTTGGCGTCGGGCGCGTTGATGATCGTCTGCCCGGTCTTGGCGAAGCCGAAGGCGTCCTCGGCGTGCCGGATCGGCCAGGTCTCGTGGAACCCGTTGACGTACGTGCCGTACTGCACGCCGCCCCGGCCTTCGTCGAGGTTGCCGCGGAGGCCGAGGTAGCCGTTGCCGACCGCGAAGTTCGTCTCGGCGACGCCCTGCTCGTCGGGCGCGTACTCGGTCTCGACGAGCGCCCACTCGTCGACCGGGTAACGGACGCGGTCCAGGGGGTCGGAGGTGATGGGGTTCATGCGTGTGTGCTCCGTGGGAGGGAGGTCGTGGGGGTGTCGGGGACGAGACGCGCGGCGCGCTACCGCGCCGCTGGCTGGTCCGTGCTCGTGGTCGCGCCCGGCAGCTCGTCGAGCAGCTCGGCGAGGTCGGTGACGACGACGTCGGCACCGTGCTCGCGCAGGGCGTCGGCACCGGCACCGCGGTCGACGCCGACGACGAGCCCGAAGGCACCGTTGCGGCCGGCTTCGACCCCGCTCGTGGCGTCCTCGACGACGACGCACTCGGCGGCGGTCAGCCCGAAGCGGCCCGCGGCGTCGAGGTAGGTGTCCGGCGCCGGCTTGCCCGCGAGGCCGTCCTGTCGTGCGACGAGGCCGTCGACCACGACCGGGAAGCGGTCGAGGATCCCCGCGGTCCGCAGCACCTGCGTGGCGTTCGCGGAGCTCGACACGACCGCGACGTGCATGCCGGCGTCGATCGCGGCGGTCAGGAACCGCAACGAGCCGGGGTAGGGCTCGACGCCGTGCTCGGTGAGCTCGGCCGTGAACTCGGCGTTCTTGCGGTTGCCGAGGCCGCACACCGTGTCGGCGTCGGGTGCGTCGTCGGGGGTGCCCTCGGGCAGCTCGATGCCGCGCGAGGCGAGCAGCGTGCGCACGCCGTCGTAGCGGGGCTTGCCGTCGATCGAGGCGAAGTAGTCCTGCTCGGTGTACGGGGCCACCCCGTGCGCCGCGAGGTACGGCGTGAAGAGCCGGCTCCAGGCGCGCATGTGCACGTCCGCGGTGGGGGTGAGGACGCCGTCCAGGTCGAACAGGAGCGCTCGTGTGTCGGCGAGTCGCGCTGGTGTGCGCCGGTCCGGCGTCGTCATGGCATCCTCCGCGTGCATCGTGCTGTCTCGGTCTGACGTCGTCGTCGTGTGCTCAGGCGAGTCTAGGACCGGGCCGGGTCCGCCGTTCCGGTGCCGCACGCACCTGTGGACAGCGTTCACCGGTCCGACGCCTGTGGAGGAACGGACAACCGCCTGCGCCCAGTGGACGTTCCGGGAGCCCGGTGAGGCCCCCTCGGTGACGCTGACCGGGACGGAAGGCACCACCATGACCAGCGACACCGCCGCACGCCCCCAGGGCGAGACCGGCTCGAAGCTCCAGCAGGCGATCACCGGTCCCCTGCTCTACCTGTTCATCCTCGGCGACGTCCTGGGCGCCGGCATCTACGCCCTGATGGGGACGCTCTCGAAGGACGTCGGCGGCGCACTGTGGGCACCGCTCGTCCTCGCGCTGCTCCTCGCCCTGCTCACCGCCGGGTCCTACGCCGAGCTCGTGACGAAGTACCCCAAGGCGGGCGGTGCCGCGGTCTTCGCCGAGCGGGCCTACAAGGTGCCGATCGTGTCGTTCCTGGTCGGCTTCAGCATGCTCGCCGCCGGGGTCACGAGCGCCGCCGGGCTGTCCCTGGCCTTCGCCGGCGACTACCTCGGCACGTTCGTCGACCTGCCGCCGGTGCCGACCGCGATCGTGTTCCTGGCCCTCGTCGCGTGCCTGAACGCCCGCGGCATCTCGGACTCGCTGAAGAGCAACGTCGTCATGACCATCATCGAGGTGTCCGGTCTCGTCATCGTCGTCGTGGTCGTCGCGGTGATGCTCGGCGGTGGCGGCGGTGACGTCTCGCGCGTCGGGGCCTTCCCGGCCGAGGCGAACCCGGCCCTCGCGACCCTGAGCGCCGCGATCGTCGCCTACTACTCGTTCGTGGGCTTCGAGACGTCGGCGAACGTCGCCGAGGAGGTCCGCGAGCCCCGGAAGGTCTACCCGAAGGCCCTGTTCGGCGCCCTCGCGACCGCCGGTGTCGTCTACGTGCTCGTCGGCCTCGCCAGCTCGATCGCCCTGCCCGCGTCGGAGCTCTCCGACTCGAGCGGCCCGCTGCTCGCCGTCGTGTCCGCGTCGGGCGTGCCGATCCCCGACTGGGTCTTCAGCCTGATCGCGCTCGTGGCCGTCGCGAACGGCGCCCTGCTCACGATGATCATGGCGAGCCGCGTGACCTACGGCATGGCCGAGCAGCGGCTGCTGCCGAGCCTGCTCGGCAAGGTCCTGCCGAACCGGAAGACCCCGTGGACCGCCATCGTCGCGACCACCGTCGTCGCGATGCTGCTCACGCTCGTCGGCGACGTCGGCACGCTCGCCGAGACGGTCGTCCTCCTGCTGCTGTTCGTGTTCATCAGCACGAACGTCGCGGTGCTCGTGCTGCGGAAGGACGAGGTCGAGCACGACCACTTCCGGGTCTGGACCGCCGTGCCCGTGCTCGGCGTGGCCTCGTGCATCCTGCTGCTCACGCAGCAGAGCGGGCAGGTCTGGCTGTACGCCGCGGTGCTGCTGCTCGTGGGCGTGGTCCTGTACGTGGTGGCGCGCCTCACGCGCCGCCGCGAGCGCACCGCGGCGTAGGGACGCGGACGGGAGGCGCGGTGCGGGCCGGTCACGCGCCTCCGGCCGCGTTCGTGGCGGACGGGAGGCACGGGGCGGACCCGCTCCGAGCCTCCCGTCCGTCGTCCGGTCGCGTCAGCCGTCCGGACGTGTCAGCCGAGGGTGCGGACCCAGTCCTCGATCGCCGCGGCGATCTCGCTGCGCGCCTGCGCGCGCGGGATCGTCGCCGTCCCGTCACCGGGCTGGTCGCCGTAGGCACCGAAGTCCGCGTGGTTCGCGCCGACGACCTCGACCGTCCGCGCGTCCGCCGGCAGCTTCCCGCGCGCAGCGGCGACCTTCGCCGGGGTCGACAACCCGTCGCGTGACCCGGAGACGCTCAGCACGTCGAGGTCGGTGTCCGACAGGTCGTCCGCGCAGTAGCTGCCGAGGAGCAGGAGCCCGCCGGCCTCCCGGGCGAGCTGGCACGCACGGACCCCGCCGAGGGAGTGCCCGCCGACGGCCCACGTGGTGACCCGCGGTGCGTGCGCCTCGAACGTCGACAGCGGACGCGTGTCGAAGAACGCCAGGTTGAGCGTCGGCTTCGTGATGACGACCGTCGTTCCCGCGGCCACGACCTGCCGGAACGTCGCCATGTAGGCGTACGGGTCGACCTTCGCGCCGGGGACGAACACGATGCCCTTCCCGTCCGCGGTGCCGGTGGGGGTCATCACCACGGCGTCGCCGGCGTCCCGGACGGCCACGCGGTCGTCCCGCCAGACCTGCAGCGCTGCGCTCCGGGTACCCGGCATCACGATGTGCGCGTACACGAGGAACGCCACCACGAGCAGGGCGACGACGGTCAGGACCCAGGCGGTTCCTCGCAGGGCACGGTGCACGGTCAGTCCTCCTCCGGCCGGTGGGCCGTGACGGTCAGCCAGCGCTCGTCGGCGCCGGGACGGGTGGTCTCGCGGGCGTGCACGCCGTGCCAGCCGGCTGCGGACACGACGGCGGCGAGGGCGTCCTCGGTCCAGTAGGTGAACCAGCGCGGGTCGTCGAGCTTGCGGTCGCTCCAGCCGGCACCGTCGCCGCGCTTGACCGTGGCGGCGAGGACCCCGCCCGGGCGGACCGCGCGGCGGGCACGTTCGAGGACGGGGCCGGTGGCGTCCCGGTCCACGTGCAGCAGGACGGCGTTCGCGAACACGGCGTCGTAGGGTCCGCCCCAGCCTGCGGCGGTGCCGGTCCGGGCGTCGTCGTCGGGCCGGGCGTCGTCGGGCCGGACGCCTTCGTCCGGTCCGACGTCGTCGCGCCGGACGCCTTCGTCCGGTCCGACGTCGTCGCGCCGGACGCCTTCGTCCGGTCCGACGTCGTCGCGCCGGACGTCGAGCAGGCGGGCGTCGTGTCCGGCCGCGCGGAGCCGGTCGACGAACGCCGCGGCACCGTCGGTCCGGTCGACCCGCAGTCCGGCGGCCTCGAGCGCGTCGGCGTCGCGACCGGGACCGGAGCCGAGCTCGAGGACGTGTGACCCGGCGGGCACGAGGGCGAGCAGGTCGTCGACGAGGCCCGAACGGTGGTCGTCGGTGCGGTCGGCGTACCGGTCGGCCCCGCGTTCGTAGGCGAGCAGGGTGCGCTCCGCCGCGAGGTCGCGGGACATGACGAGCTCGTGTCGGCCGTCGGGCAGCGCGTCACCGAGGGTGTCGGTGCGGGCGAACCCGGCGCGCTCGTAGGTGCGGCGGGCGCGGTCGTTGTCGGGCATCACGGAGAGCTCGAGGTGCTCGGCGCCGTGCTCCGCCATCGCGCGGGCGACGGCGTCGATGAGCTGCCGGGCGACGCCGCTGCCGCGGGCCTCGGGGGCGACCCACATCGAGATGAGCTCGGCCCGGCGGCGGTCGTCGACGTCGGGGACACCGGTGGCCATGCCGATGACGTGGTCGTGGTCGTGGCGTGCGTGGTCGTGGTCGTGCTCGTGCTCGTGCTCGTGCTCGGTGTCGACCGCGAGCAGGTCCACCGCGTCCGGCAGCGACAGACGGGTGCGCCAGCGGTCCTCGGGGGCGTCCTGCCAGTCGGCGAGGGTCGAGCCGAACGCGTCGGGCGCCTCGGCGAGCGCCGCCAACCGGACCGTCCGCCACTCCTGCCAGTCGTCCGCCGTCACCCGGCGCAGCGCGATCGTCACGGCTCGACGGTACCGTCCGGCGTCGTCCGGTCCCGTCGATGGAGCAGACGATGTCGGGTGGGGCGGCCGCACCCGACATCGTCTGCTCCATCCGCGGAAGGGAGCGGGACCGAGGTGGGCGAGCCGGGCCCCGAAGCGTCAGGACCCGGGCGCGCGGGCGCCGCCCAGCGCATGCGTCCAGGCGCCCGGCTCAGACTCGGACTCCCGCAGGAGCGGGCTGGTCCAGGCGACCTCACGCTCCAGCTGCCCGGTCGCCCGGAACAGCTCCACCTGGCTCGTGCCGGCGAGGACGGCCGCCAGGTCTCGACGGTCGGCAGCGACGAACCCCAGCCGCTGCCAGAACGGTCCGGACCGTCGGCTGAAGAGCCACGCGCGCCGGGCGCCCTCCCCCGCTGCCGCGCGCAACGCGAGCTCGGCGAGCGCCGTCCCACGGCCGGAACCGCGGAGCGCCGGGCCGACGGCGACGCTGCGGAGGAGGACGTGCCTCCCGTCCGGTCCTGTCTCGTAGCCCGCGCTCCCGACGACCGTCCCGGCCGTGTCGCGGACCACCCAGAGGCGGGTGGACGGGTCCTCGAGACCGGCGACCGTCAGGTCGCAGGCGGTCAGGAAGGCCCGGAGGTCGTCGACGTCCTGCGGGCGGACCCTGACCGCGCCCGCGGCGGCCGGGTCTCGCGACGAGGGGCTCACGGCGACGTCGCTGCCTCGTCCAGCTCGGCGAACGTGGCCGCGTACCGCTCCCGCACGGCGGCCCACCCGTGCGCGCCGACGAGGTCCGCGACGTCCACGGCACGGAAGATCCCCGCCTGGTGCAGCGGCTCGGACGTCCCGGGCAGCCGGAGCTCCTGGCGGAAGCTGCCGTCCTGCCGGTCGAAGCGCAGGGTGTGCCGGGCGACGTCGTCGTCCCAGTCCGCCGACGGCCACGAGATGAAGTCGACCTCGACCGGGCCCGAGCGGACGTCGGTGGTGGCGACGTAGCTGCCGTGGTGGTCCTCGCCGGGCGACAGGATCGTGTACGACCCGTTCGCCCGGTAGACCAGGACGGCCTCGGCGAAGGGCTTGCCGTCGAACAGCCGGGTGTAGCGCAGGGCCTGCGCGTGGACGGGGGCAGCGAGGGGGACCGACACGGCCCCGGACGGTGACTCGGTCATGCCGACACGGTAGCGAGCAGCACGCCGCGGGCGGAAGGGCCCGCGGCGCGGGTCAGCCGCCGGTCGGGTCGAACCGGTACCCCATCCCCGACTCGGTCACCAGGTACCGCGGGTGTGACGGCTCCGGCTCGAGCTTCCGCCGCAGCTGCGCCATGTACAGCCGCAGGTACCCGGAGTCGTTGCCGTGCGTCGGGCCCCACACCTCGGTGAGGAGCATCTCGCGGGTCATCAGCCGCCCGGGGTTCGTCACGAGCACCTCGAGCAGGCGCCACTCGGTCGGGGTGAGGCGGATCGCGGGTCCCGTCGGCGGGGTGACCTGCTTCGCGACGAGGTCGACCACGAGGTCGCCGACCACCACGGTGGGGGTCGCCCCGGCGGTCGCCGCTGCCGTGGCCTGTCGGCGCCCGAGCGCACGGAGCCGGGCGAGCAGCTCGTCCATCTGGAACGGTTTCGTCACGTAGTCGTCCGCACCGGCGTCGAGCGCGTCCACCTTGTCGGACGAGTCGGTCCGGCCGGAGAGCACCAGCACGGGGACCTGCGACCAGGCGCGGATGCCCTCGAGCACCCCGATGCCGTCGAGCCGGGGCATCCCCAGGTCGAGCAGGACGATGTCCGGGCGCTCGGTGATCACGGCGTCGATCGCGGCGCGGCCGTCCCGCGCGGTGGCGACCTCGTATCCGCGGGCGGCGAGGGTGACGGCGAGCGCCCGGACGAGCTGGGCGTCGTCGTCGGCGATCAGGACCTTCATGCTCGGACCTCCACGCCCACGTGCCCCGCGATCGGCAGCCGCACGACGACGGTGAGTCCGCCGCCGGGGGTGTCGTCCACCTCGATCGTGCCGCCCATCCCCTCGGTGAACCCCCGCGCCAGGGCGAGCCCCAGCCCGAGCCCGGTCTCGTTGTCGGTGTCGCCGAGCCGCTGGAACGGCTGGAACACCTCGTCGCGCCGGTCCTCGGGGATGCCCGGCCCGTGGTCGGCCACGCGCAGTTCGACGCCGCCGCCGAAGGCGCTCGCCGCGATCCGGACGCGTGTGCCCTCGGGGGCGTAGCGCGAGGCGTTGGCGAGCAGGTTCACGACGACGCGCTGCAGCAGGACCGGGTCGGCCAGGACCGGCGGCAGCTCGCCCGGCAGGTCGAGGTCGACGTCGTCCGGGCCGAGCTCGAGTTCGTCGAGAGCGGGGGCGACGACCGTCTCGAGGGCGGTTGGCAGCGGGGTCACGGCGAGCACCCCGGCCTGCACGCGACTGACGTCCAGCAGGTCGGCCAACAGCACCGCGAGCTGACGCAGGCTCTCGTCGGCGGTCGTGAGCAGCGCCTCCCGGTCGGTGTCGGTGAGCTCGATGTCGGAGGCGCTCAGCGTCTGCACGGCGGCCGAGGCCGCCGCGATCGGGCGGCGGACGTCGTGGCCGACGGCCGCCAGGAGGGCGCTGCGGACGCGGTCCGCGGCCGCGATGCGCTCCGCGTCGACCGCGGTGCGCGTGAGCCGGCGGTGTTCCACCGCGGCGTCGAGCTGCTGCTCGACGACCCGCAGCAGCCGTCGTTGGGTCGGGTCGTCGGGTGCGCCCGCGAACTCCAGGACGGCGCCGGACGGGAGGCTCGTGGTCGCGTCCGGCGTGCCCTCGAACGTCCCGGACGTGGCCGGGACCTCGTCGCCCTGCCGGATCCGCACGCCGGTGAAGCCGAACGCCTCGCGCGTGCGGTCGAGCAGCGCCTGCAGGGCGTCGTCGCCCCGCAGCACGCTGCCGGCGATGCCGACGAGGAGCCCGGACTCGGCTGCCGCACGGCGTGCCTCGCGGCTCCGCCGGGCCGACCGGTCGACCACGAAGCTGACGAGCACGGCGCTGATCACGTACATCACGAGGGCCACGAGGTGCCACGGCTGCTGGACGGTGACCTGGTAGAGGGGTTGCACGAAGAAGAAGTCGAGGCTCAGCCCGGACAGCACCGCGGCGAACACGGCGGGCCACATCCCGCCCACCAGGGCCACGACGAGCACGAGCAGCTGGTACGCGAGCACGTCGACCGTGATCGAGTCCGGGTCGTCCGTGCGCGACAGGAGCCAGGTGAGCAGCGGCCCCACGGTGAGCGACAGGACGAACGCCGCGGCGATCCGGGCGCGGGACAGGCTGCCGCCGAGCTTCGGCAGGGCGAACCCGCCGCCGGCGCGCTCGTGCGTCACGACGTGCACGTCGATGTCGCCGGACTCCTGGATGACCGTGTTGCCGATGCCCGGTCCGGTGATGGCGGCGGCCAGACGCGAGCGACGGCTGACCCCGATGACGATCTGCGTCGCGTCGACCGACCGGGCGAACCGGACGAGGGTGGACGGCACGTCGTCGCCGACGACCTGGTGGTACGTGCCGCCGAGCTGCTCGAGCAGGGCGCGCTGCTTGCCGAGCGCACCGGGGTGGCGGACGCGGAGGCCGTCGTTCGTCGTGACGTGCACGGCGGCGAGCTCCCCGCCGGCGCTCCGTGCGGCGATGCGGGCGCCGCGGCGCAGGAGCGTCTCGCCCTCGGGGCCGCCGGTCAGCGCGACGAGCACGCGTTCGCGGGTCTCCCAGCGGTGGTCGATGCCGTGCTCGGCGCGGTAGGCCTTGAGCGCGTCGTCGACCTCGTCGGCGAGCCAGAGCAGGGCGATCTCGCGCAGGGCGGTGAGGTTGCCGAGCCGGAAGTAGTTGGACAGCGCGGCGTCGATCCGGGCGGCCGGGTACACCAGCCCGTCGGAGAGCCGCTCGCGCAGGGAGGCCGGGGCGAGGTCGACGACCTCGATCTGGTCGGCCGCGCGGACCACGGCGTCGGGGACGGTCTCGCGCTGCACCGTGCCGGTGATCTCGCGGACGACGTCACCGAGGGACTGCATGTGCTGGATGTTCACCGTCGAGATGACGCTGATGCCCGCGGCGAGGAGCGCCTGGACGTCCTGCCAGCGCTTCTCGTTCCGGCTGCCGGGCGCGTTCGTGTGCGCGAGTTCGTCGACGAGGGCGACGTCGGGGGCGCGGGCGATCACCGCGTCGAGGTCCATGTCGTCGAGGGCGACCCCGCGGTGCTCGACGACCCGGCGGGGGACGACCTCGAGCCCGTCGACCAGGGCGGCGGTGGCGGCACGCTCGTGGGTCTCGACGACGGCGACCACCACGTCGCGGCCCTCGGCCTGCATGCGGTGCCCTTCCTCGAGCATCGTGAACGTCTTGCCGACGCCGGGGGCCGCGCCGAGCAGGACCCGCAGTTTGCCTCGCTTCACGGGCTCATCCTCTCGCTGTTCGGTCGGTGGTGGGGTGGCGGT
>NZ_MCIG01000074.1 GCF_001705035.1 Curtobacterium sp. UCD-KPL2560
GAGCGGGGACGTGGATCCAGCTCGACTGGCCCGCGGGGGCGGCTGGCGCTGCCGGAGCCGCGGGGACCGCTGGCGGTGCCGGGGCCGCGGGGACCGCTGCCGGTGGCACGGGTGGCACAGCTGCCGCGGGCGTCGCCCTGCAGGCGGTCGAGCTCGCGGACCGTCCGAACACCGACGACCAGGTCACCGCCGGGACGCTGACGTTCTCCGACGGGTCGAGCGTGGCGGTCCCGTCCCTGCCGAACGGCGGCACGGTGCAGCGCGTCAGCTTCACCTCCCGCCAGGTGACCTGGGTGCGCTTCACGATCACCGCGGTGAGCGCGACCACGAAGAACACCGGCCTGGCCGAGCTCCGAGCCCTCGCCGCGACCACCACCGCCACCGAGCCGACGCCGTCGACCCCGTCGGTGAACGCCGCCCGCACGGCCGTCGTGACCGCGAGCGCCGACAACCCGGCCGACCGACAGACCGCCGCGAAGACGGCCGACGGCGTCGTGTCCGGGTGGCCCGCCGACCCCTCCGCCGAGTGGGCGGCACCGGGCGGTGGCGTCGGCACCTGGGTGCAGGACGACTGGCCGTCCGGCGTCGCCCTGCAGTCCGTCGACCTGGCGGACCGTCCGAACACCGACGACCGTGTCACCGGCGGGACCCTCACGTTCTCGGACGGCTCGAGCGTCGCGGTCCCCGCCCTGCCGGACGACGGCACCGTGACGAGCGTCGCGTTCGCCGCGCGCCAGGTCACCTGGATGCGCTTCACGGTCACGGGCGTGAGCGGCACCACGAAGAACACCGGCCTCGCCGAGCTCCGAGCCTGGACCGTCCCCACCGGCACCGGCACCGGCACCGGGACGGGGTCGACACCGCCGTCCTCGACACCGCGTGACGTCACGGCGGCCGCCGCGCCGACCGCGTCGTCCGACAACCCGGCCGACGGCCAGACCGTCGCGAAGGCGGTCGACGGCGTCGTGTCCGGGTGGCCGGACCGCGCCGACGCGGAGTGGGTCGCGCCGGGCGGCGGGACCGGCACGTGGCTGCGCCTCGACTGGACCAGCCCGGTCACCCTGCGACGGATCGTGCTGCACGACCGTCCGAACACCGTCGACCGGGTGACCGGCGGCACCCTGACGTTCTCGGACGGCACGAGCGTCGCGGTCGACGCACTGCCGGACGACGGGGCGCCCGCCACCGTCGAGTTCACCCCGCGGTCGGTGACGTGGGTGCGGTTCACGGTGGACCGGGTCGCCGCCGGCACGGAGAACGCCGGGCTCGCCGAGTTCCGCGCCTGGGCGGCGTCGTGAGCGACCGGACCGACACCGGGGCCGCGACGGGCGACGTCGAACTCCCGCCGCCCCCGACACCAGGACCGGCCGGGGCACGCGTCGACGGCGACCGTGCTCCCGTCGCCCACGGAGCGGGGTCGACCCGGCACGGACGCGGACGCCGACGCGGCGCACGACGGCTGGCGCTCGCCGCGGGGGCGCTCGTCGTCGCCGCCGGATCGGTCGTCGCGGCGACGACCGGCGGCGGGACCGCGGCCGACCCGAGCGGCGAGGCGATGCCCGCGGCCGACGGCGGAGACTGGCGGCGGGTGTTCTCCGAGGACTTCGCCACACCCACCGCGACCGGCGCGTTCGAGTCCCGGTACGGCGAGCGGTTCTCGGTGTACCACGGCTTCGCGGACACCGCGGGGACGGGCCGGTACTCCGCCTCGGCGCTCACCGCGCGAGACGGCGTGCTCGACGTCCGGCTGCGGACCACCGCGGCCGGCACGCCCCTGGCCGGCGGCATCGTCCCGCTCGTCGACGGTCGGTGGGGCGGCCAGACCGCCGGACGGTACAGCATCCGGATGCGGAGCGACCACGTCGACGGCTACGGGGTCGCGGTGCTGCTCTGGAGTGACGAGAACGTCTGGGCCGACGGCGAGATCGACTTCCCCGAGGGCGACCTCGGGACGCCCGCGTTCCTCAACGTGCACTGCCTCGCCGACCCCGCGGAGAAGTGCATCCACCACCAGACCGAGGCGTCGCTCGCGGACTGGCACACCTACACGATCGAGTGGACCCCCGAGCGGATGTCGTTCCTGGTGGACGGGCGCGTCGTGGGCAGCACCACGGAGGACATCCCCACCGCACGCATGCACCTCGTCGTGCAGGCCGGGTCGAACGGCGGGGTGCCGCCGCGCGAGGCCGCGGGGTCGCTGCTGGTCGACTGGATGACGATCGACGTGCCGGCCCCGGGGCGGACGCCGCGGGCGACCATGCCGGGTGCGGGCGCCGTCGGCGACTGAGCCGTCGGCGGCCGAGCCGTCGGCGGCCGAGCCGTCGGCGGCCGAGCCGCGACTCGGCCGTGGGCCTCAGCGCGCGTGCGTCACGAGGGCGTCGAGCAGTGCGCGCTCGTGCGGCGCCCGGTCGTACCGTTCCCGGACCCACGCCCGGCACCGTGCCGGCAGGGTCGGGTCGGTGGTGGCCTCGTCGAGGGCCGCGGTGACGGTCCGGGCGAGGGCGGCCGTGTCGGTCGGGTCGACCGTGAACCGCTCCCACTCGTCGGCGAGGACCTCCGCCGTGCCACCGGATGCCGCGGCGACCGCGGGGACGCCGGCGGACATCGCCTCGACGACCGTGCGGCCGAACCCCTCGGGCTCGATCGACGGCGCGACGACGAGGTCGGCTGCGTGCAGGAGCGGCAGGACGTCGTCCCGCTCGGGGAGGACGAGCACGCTGCCCGCGGGCAGGGCGTCGACGGCGCGGCCGACCGGACCGCGCTCCTCGGGGTAGAGCGCCCCGGCGAGGACGAGCAGGGGCACCGACGACGCGGGGACGGCGGCGTCGTGCGCCGCCGGACCGGAGCCCGCGGCCACCGGGGCCGCCGCCGACCGCCGTGCGGCGTCGGCGAGCACGAGCTGCCAGGCCTCGAGCAGTGCGACGACACCCTTCGACCGGCTGAGCCGCCCGTAGTACAGGACGACGGGTCGGTCGGTGTCGATGCCGAGCGTGCGTCGGGCGGCAGCCGCCTGCTCGGCGGTCGCGGGTGGGAAGGCGTCGGTGTCGACGCCGTTCGGGACCACCGTGATCTTGTCGACGGGCGTCCCGGCGGCGGCCCACGCCCGCGCCATCGCGTGCGAGACCGCGAGGAACCGCGACCGGCCGCCGGCGATCGGACCGAGCCGTCCGTAGTTCGGGGCGTGGTGCAGGTGCACCGCGAGGGGGATCCCGGACACGGCGGACACGACACGGCCGTAGGGCAGGTACTCGGGCCGGTTCAGCCACAGCACGTCGTACCCGGCGCGACGGAGCCGGAGCCCCTCGCGGGCGAAGCGCAGCGTGTCGCGCAGCGCCGTCCTGATGCCGAAGCGCGGGTCGGTCGCCTCCAGGAGCCGGACCCCGAGGCCGTCGTAGGCCGCGCGGCCCTCACCGGCGCGGGCCGCGGTGCTGTCGCGGTGCCAGAGCTCGACCGTGTGGCCCGCGGCGACGAGCGCACGGGTGTCCTCGAGCACGCACCGTTCGAGGCCGCCGGTGAGCGCGAGCCCGCTGACGAGCCCGCCGATGCGCAGCGCCCGTCCCGGTGCCGCCGGGGACGGACCCGGGGCGGCGGAGGCCGCTGGGGACGAGCCCGGGGAGGCGGAGGCCGCCGGGGACGAGCCCGGGGAGGCGGAGCGCGCCGGGGACGGGCGGTGGGTCACGATGCACCTCCACGTGCGGTCGTGAGGCGACGGAGGAACCACGGCAGGCACGCGACGACACCGACCACGCGGACGACGTTCCACAGGGTGTCCTGGGGGAGCAGCAGGGAGGCCCCGGCGACGGCGAGTGCACCGACCAGCGGCAGCACCACCCGCGCGCGCGGACCGACCCACTCGCGGCGGTCCGGCAGCACGAGCAGCTGCGCGACCGCCAGGAGCGTGTAGGCGACGACGGTCGCGAGCCCGGCCCCGACGATGCCGAGCAGCGGCACGAGGACGAGGTTCGCGCCGATGTTCAGCACGCCCGCGCCGGCCGCGATCACGCCGACCGCGACGCCCTTGCGCTCGACGAGGAGCAGCCGACCGGTCGCTCCACTGGCGACGACCGGGAGCGCGGTCAACGCGACGACGAAGACGACGACGCTGAGGTCCTGCACCCGGTACGACGCCGGTGCCAGGACCGGCAGGGCGACCGGCGACACGAGCGTCACCGCGAGCAGCACCGGTGCGAGCATCGCGTAGAGCTCGTCACGGGCGTGCACCGCGAGGCGTCGGCGTGCGGCGCGGTCGCGGAGGGCGGCGAAGTGCGGTGCCCAGGCCTGGTTCGTGAAGGTCAGGAGGAGGATCACCGCGGAGCCGACGACGTAGGCGATCTGGTAGCGGGCGACCTCGTCCGGGCCGAGCAGCCGCTGCACGACGACCCGGTCCCCGGCGTTGAGCACGAAGTACGACAGGTTGCCGAGGGCGACCGGGATCCCGAGTCGGAACGCGCGCGCGGTGGTGCGGCGGTCGAACAGCCCGGCGATGCGCGGCCGCGTCGCCGCGATGCCGATCACCATCGCGACGCCCTGCGCGACGACGCCGCCCCACGCGTAGGTGGTCGCGTCGGCGCTGACCCAGACGAGCAGGCCGAGACCGATGATCGAACCGCCGACGGAGGACAGCAGGCTCGTGACGGCGAAGACCCGGATCCGGTCCTGCGCGACGAGCAGGGACAGCGAGAGCTGGACGATCGCGGCCGGGGCGACCCACAGGACCGCGACGAGGAGCAGCGGGTGGGCGCCGACGAACCCGGCGGCGTCGGCCCACGACGGGATCGTGACGAGGGCGGTCCCGGTGACGACCACCGCGGTCGTGATGCCGACGACGAGCAGCCCGCGGGCACGACGGTCGTCGCCGCCGTCCTCCGCACGTTGCAGGACCGCCGCCTGGTCGAGACCGGCCACGGACAGCACGACGAAGGCCTGGAACAGCGCGATGGCCGAGGCGAGCAGGCCGAACTCGGCGGGCGGCATGAGGTGCGCCAGCACGGGCGAGATGAGCGACGAAACGACGAGCTGCATCGACCACACGACGACGTACAGCAGGCCGCGGCCGAACAGTGCGTTCGACCCCTTCGCGACCGCGCTGCTGCCCGTGCCGGGCGCCGCGTCGGACGCGGCCGACGTGGCGGGGGTGACCGACGCCTCCCGGCCGTCGGCGGGATCGGTGGCGACGGCCGTGGCGGGGGTGACCAGCGCCTCCCGGCCGTCGTCCGTGCCGCCCGTGGCGGGGGCGAGCGGACCGGACGAGGACGGGCGGACCCGTCCCTCGGCCGCGCGGGCCTCGCGTCGGGTCTGGGGCAGCGTCACGAGGCGGCCCCGTCCGCCGCGACGGACCCGGCGACCGGCGTGCCGGCAGCGGCCACGGCGTGCGGTGCCGCACGCGGCTCCCGCAACCCGAAGGCGCCGTCGATCAGGTCGAGCAGCTCACCGCTCCGCTCGGTCGAGAACTTGCGCGCGAACAGGTTCGGCGTCGTGGCGTCCGGGGTCGCGCGGCGCTCGAACAGGCGGCCGGCGTCGGGCAGCGTCAGCCACGGCGGGCTCTTGCGTGCCGCACCGTCCCAGCCGATCCACCAGAGCGACTCCGGCACGTGCTCCTCGGCGAAGCCGGGCGTCAACGACGGGGTGTGCAGGACCGACGGCACGAAGGTCTCGTCGGCGATCCAGCTCCGTCGCCAGAACCGGACGAGGTCGGGGCGGCGGTCCACGGTGTCGACCACGGCGGCCGCGTGGCGACGGGCGAGGACCTTGAGCTGGGAGCCGCCGGTGAGGGTGACGCCTCGGGGCAGGCGACGGGGGAGCGGGACGCGGAGCATGTGCTTCCGCCAGGCCCAGTGCGGGTACCGCAGCCGGGCGAAGCCGCCGTCGCGACCCCAGCGGTCGTAGGGGAGCGGGAACGACGCGACGAAGGACTCCTCGCGGTGTGCCCCGAGGTGCGCGCTGATCTCGCTCGGGTGTGCGAGCAAGTAGTCGCTGCCGGTGAGGACCGCGACGTGCGTGGCGTCGGTGGTGGCGAGGGCAGCACGGTAGCCGGCGACCTCGGCGGCGACGTTCTCCCAACGCGCCCACCCGGTGCGGATCCGTGGCAGCAGCCGGACGCGTTCCGGCAGGCCGTCGACCATCGCGCGGTGCACCGACTCCGGGGTGCGTGCGTCGACGTGCAGGAACACCGGGAACGGGTCGAGCGTCTCGACGAGGCGACGCACGTGCTCCGGGTCCTCGTGGGCGAGGACGATGCACGCGGGGACCGCGGGGGAGATGGCCATGGCGGGACGCTAACCCGGGGCCGTGGTGGCCCACAGCCCCGTGCCGGACCGACTGCGGGGAAGCGGCGGTTTCCCGCAGTCGGGCGTCTGACCGGCGGTTCCCGTGGTGCCCGCGCGGTGCGGGGCGTCGTCCCGGACCAGCGCGACCGGACGGCGCCGGCTCAGCGTGCCCGGCGGAACTTCGGGCAGTCGCAGAGCGCGCAGTCGGTGCCGGGGCGGTAGTGCTCGTGGGCGTCCTCGGCGTGGCCGCAGACGCACGTCGACGCGTCGAGGACGAGCACCGTCCCGTCGGTCGCGAGGTCGGCCCAGCGGTCGCCCCCGCGGTCGGTCAGCGCGGGGGCTTCGGGTCCGGACGAGGGGGCGCCGCCACTGGTCGCAGCGGACTCGTTCCCGGTCCAGGGGGCGTCCGACATGCGTCCTCCTCGTGCCCGACGCGCGGTCGTCGGGTCATCGACGCCGAGCCTACTGGTCGACACGCCGCGCACTGGCGGCAAACCGCAAGACGCGCGGCCGTCGCCGCAACCACCCGGAGGCCGCGTTGACCCCCGCCGGCGCCGATCGGAGCATCGGACCATGACCGACACCAGTGCGACCTCCACCCGCGTGCTCACGCTCGCGCCCGCGATGCCGTCGCCGGACGGACCGACCTGGTCGGGTGCCGCCTGGGTGGGTGCGGTCGACCGGGCCGAGGCGCTCGCCGCCGACGCCGTCGCGCTCGCCGGCGCGGCGGGGTTCCGTCGTGCGCGCCTCCTCGTGCGAGACGGGCTCGAGGTCGCCGGCTTCGTCGACGTCGCGGTCGACGCGGACGGGGACCTGGACCCGGCCGAGCTGGGACCGGCCCTGCGCGCGGTGCGTGCCACGGGCCTCCCGGCCGCCCCGACGGGCACGCCCGTCGGACGCGTGTCGGTCGTCATCGGCACCCGCGACCGTCCGGAGGACGTCCGCCGGTGCGTGCGCTCGGTCCTCGCCTCGGCGTACGACGACCTCGAGGTCCTCGTCGTCGACAACGCGCCCAGCTCGACCGCGACCCGCGACGTCGTGGCGGCCGTCGGTGATCCTCGGGTCCGGTACGTCCTGGAGGCCCGACCCGGCGTCTCGCGCGCACGGAACGCCGGTCTCGCCCTCGCCACCGGCGAGGTGGTCGCCTTCGTCGACGACGACGTGGTCGTCGACCGCGACTGGGCGTCGGCGCTCGCCGCGGCCTACGCCCGCGACGCCGACGTCGTCTGCGTGACCGGCCTCGTGCCGAGCGGCGAGCTCCGGACGCCGGCGCAGCGCTACTTCGACGAGCGCGTCACCTGGGCGCGCAACACCGACCGCCGGGTGTTCCGCACCGCGAGCCCGCCGGCCGACCTGCCGCTGTTCCCGTTCTCGGTCGGGGCGTTCGGCACCGGCGCGAACATGTCGATCCGCCGGGACGCCGGGCTCGCCCTCGGCGGGTTCGACGTCGCGCTCGGCCCCGGTACCCCGACCCGCGCGGGGGAGGACCCGGACCTGTTCACCCGCGTGCTGTTCTCGGGCGGGGCGCTCGCCGTCGAGCCGTCCGCCGTCGTCTGGCACCGGCACCGTTCCGACCGCGAGGCCCTGCGTGCGCAGGCGCTCGGGTACGGGACCGGGCTCGGTGCCTGGGTCGCGAAGCTCGTGCTCCGGCCGCGGACCGCGGTGGCGGTGCTCCGGCGGGCGGTCGGGGCGCTGCGGCAGCTCGGGGCGCTCGGGCAGGGGAACCGTGGCGGTGGTGCCGGTGGTGCCGGTGGTTCCGGTGGTGCCGGTGGTGCCGGTGGTTCCGGCAGTGCCGGTGGTGCCGGTGCGGACCAGGTGACGGCGGCGGTCGCGGCGATCGCGGCGTGGCCGGTGGACGACGACTTCCGCGCCGCGGCCGCGGGGCTGCAGCGCGTCGAGCTCGTCGCGGCGCTCGGTGGGCCGTGGCGGTACCTCGTGTCGCGAGCTCGCGCGCGGCGCTGAGGGGCGCGGCCCGGGCGCGGTGGCTCGGGGTCCGGGTCGGGCCGGCACGGGGCCGTGCGACATCGTGGTCGTCGTGCGACAGCGGAGGTGTCGCTCGCGGGCGGCACCGCCGGGCCGTGCCCGCGCGTGCGACATCGTGGTCGTCGTCCGACAGCGGAGGTGTCGCTCGCGGGCGGCGCGGCCCGGCCGTGCCCGCGCGTGCGACATCGTGGCCGTCGTGCGACAGCGGGGGTGTCGCACACGCGCCGCCCCGGACCGCGCGGACCAGTCCCGGCCCGAGCGACCCCGCCGACTACGGGCGGAAGCGACCCTGCTCGACGTCGCGCCAGAAGCGCCGGCTGCGCAGGTACGCCGCGGGCCCGGCCGGGAAGCCACGGAACTCGTGGAACGCCAGGGAGCGCGGGATGCGCGTGGTCGACGCCTCGGTGAGTGTCTCCGGCGCCGCGTCGCGCTTCCCCGCCAGCCGGGACACGAGCTGCTTGCCCTTGATCTTCACGGCGACGGGCATCAGGCGGGCCAGCGCGACGAGGTGCCGGCGGTCCTTCGCCACGAGCGCGCACATGAGCGCGGTGAACCCGACGCCGTTCGAGTGCAGCTGGTGGTGCAGCCCGTCGAGGTCACGACGGTGGCGGTGGTGCACGACGGCCTTCGGCTCGAAGCCGATGCGCCCGCCGCCCCACAGCAGGTCGATGAAGATCGCCAGGTCCTCGCCGCCGCGGGCCGGGACCCCGGCGCCGAGCGTGTTGTCGAAGCCGCCGACCGCGTCGAACGACGAGCGCCGGACCGACCAGTTCGCACCGGCCCCGTACCCGCCGATGCCGTACACCGCGAAGTGCTTGCGCACCGTGCCGTCGGGGGCCACCGCGGAGACCCGGGCGTTGCGCATCGCACCGGGGACGTCGTCGGGGACGATCGTCACGGGCTCGAAGGTGCGCTCGCCGCTGAAGCCGCCGTAGTACGCCTCGTACCAGATCTGCGCGGGGGTCTCGAGCTCGACCGGGAGGATCATGCCGGTCACCGCGTCGAGCTCGGGCTCGCGGACGTACCGCGACCCGATCATCCGGAGCCACTGCGGGTCGACCCGGACGTCGTCGTCGGTGAACGCGATGACCTCGCCACGCGCGGCCGCGACGCCGGCGTTGCGACCGGCCGAGCAGCCGGGGCGGCGCTCGACGACGAGTCGGACGTCCCGCCCGGCGAGCAGCCCGGGGAGCTCGTCGACCTCGGGCAGCCGCACGCGGTTGTCGACGAGGACGACCTCGTGCCGCGGGTAGTCGAGGTGCTCGAGCACGTCGAGCAGCTTGCCGAGGTCCTCGACGCGGGCGACGACGGTCGACACCACGATCGAGATCATCGGCAGCTGGTCGTCCGGGACGGGGGCGTCGTCGGCACCCACGGGGCTGCCCACGGCGCGGAGCGGCGCGAGGGCACGCTCGGCGTCGGCCGGGTCGTCGGTGAGCAGGACCTCGAGCGTGGTCACCGGGTGCCCGTCGCGGTACCCGACGACGAGCGCCGAGGAACCGTCCGCACCCGCGACGAGCTCCGGGAGCGGAGCGTCGAGGTCGACGCTGACGACACGGCGCGGGCCGGGGACGGACACAGGGGTGAGCAGGGCCATGGCACGGACGCTACGAGCACGGTGCACCGCGGACAACGCCCGTGTGCTCCCGTGGCGGGGATCGTGCGGAACCCCGCAGACCCCCGCAGCGGGACCGGCGACCTGGCCCGGCGACCGGGCCCGGCGACCGGGCCCGGCGAACCGGACCGGCGAACCGGACCGGCGGACCGGACCGGCGACCGGGTCCCGCGACCGGGACGACCGGCCGAAGTGAGCGCTCACCAGGGGAAACCGACCGGCGGGCGGAGGTCACGGCCCGGTCACGAATCCGATGCAACCGGTTGCGCTCCGCCCGACGACGGGCGTAGCTTCCTCCACCAGCAGGCAGCGTGGCCTGCTCCAGGCAGCGTCGTCGGGTCCCCGATCGGCGCCGTCTGGTGATCTCGATGAGGAGACAACGCTGTGACCAACACTCGCGCCAGGGTGCGCCTGGCCTCCGTCGCCGGGCTCGCCGCCGTCGGCCTCGTGCTCACCGGCTGCTCGGCGGGCGGATCGTCCGGATCGGGCGACGCCTCGAACGGTCAGGACAGCCGCGGACCGATCACGTACGTGCAGGGCAAGGACAACTCGAACGTCGTGCGCCCGCTGATCGAGAAGTGGAACGCCGCCCACCCGGACGAGAAGGTGACCTTCAAGGAGCAGTCCGACCAGGCCGACCAGCAGCACGACGACCTCGTGCAGCACTTCCAGGCCAAGGACGAGAACTACGACGTGGTCGACGTCGACGTCGTCTGGACCGCCGAGTTCGCCGCGAAGGGCTGGCTCACGCCGCTCACCGGCAAGATGAAGATCGACACGTCGAAGCTCCTGCCGTCGACGGTGAAGACCGCGACGTACAACGACACGCTCTACGCCGCCCCGCAGACCTCCGACGGCGCACTCCTGTACTACCGCAAGGACCTCGTGCCGACGCCCCCGACCACCTGGGCCGAGATGATGCAGGACTGCTCGATCGCGAAGGAGAAGGGCATCGGCTGCTACGCCGGCCAGTTCGCGAAGTACGAGGGCCTGACCGTGAACGCCTCCGAGGCGATCAACGGCTCGGGCGGCTCGGTGCTCGACAAGAGCGGCAAGCCCGACGTCGACACCAGCGACGCGAAGGCCGGCCTGCAGAACCTCGTCGACGCGTTCAAGGACGGCAACATCCCGGCCGAGGCGATCACCTACCAGGAGGAGCAGGGCCGCCAGGCGTTCGAGGACGGCAAGCTGCTGTTCCTGCGCAACTGGCCGTACGTCTACAACCTCGCCAAGACCGACGGGTCGAGCACGGTGAAGGACACCTTCGGCGTCGCCCCGATCCCGGGCAAGGACGGCACGGGTGCCTCGACGCTCGGCGGACACAACGCGGCGATCAGCGTGTACTCGAAGCACAAGGCGACCGCGCACGACTTCCTCGAGTTCCTGGAGTCGGACGAGACGCAGAAGTTCTTCGCGACGCAGGGCTCGCTCGCCCCGGTCGTCGGTGACCTGTACACCGACGAGGAGCTGACCAGCAAGCTGCCCTACCTGCCGACGCTGCTCAAGTCGATCGAGTCGGCCGAGCCGCGCCCGGTGACGCCGTTCTACCCGGCCGTCACCAAGGCGATCCAGGACAACAGCTACGCCGCGCTCAAGGGATCGAAGAGCGTCGACGAAGCGGTCAAGGACATGCAGGCGGCGTTGAAGACCGCCACCGACGGCAGCAACTAGCGCCGGGACGCGGCTGTCGCCGCGTCGGACGGGAGGCACGGTGCCAGCGTGCACCGTGCCTCCCGTCCGCCACCACCTGCGTCCAGACACCCGGCAAGGAGGCCGTCGAAGTGTCAGCAGCAACCGAGATCCCCGCAGCGATCCCGAACCCACGGGGGACCGAGCCGCCGCGGCGGCGGAAGGGCGGGCTCAACGCCGAGCACGGCCGCTGGGCCGTGTACCTGATCGGGCCGACGATCGCGCTCCTCGCGATCGTCATCGGCTACCCGGTCGTCAGCGCCGTGATCCAGTCGTTCCAGCTCGACGCCGGGCTCGACAAGGCCACCGGTCTTTTCGTCCAGGGCGGCTTCGCGGGCGTCGCGAACTACGTGCACTGGCTCGGCCAGCGGTGCGGTGAGACCGCCTGCCCGCCCGGCAACCTCGGCGCCCAGTTCTGGGTGTCGATGGGGAACACGTTCTTCTTCACGGTCGTGACCGTCGCCCTGGAGACCGTCATCGGCGTGTGGATGGCGATCATCATGAACCGCAACTTCCGGGGACGCGCCCTCGTCCGCGCCGCGATCCTCGTGCCGTGGGCCATCCCGACCGCCGTCACCGCGAAGCTCTGGTACTTCATCTTCGACGCGAACGGCGTGCTCAACCACGTGATCGGGCAGCAGGTCCTCTGGACCTCGAGCGAGTGGGCGTCCCGGTGGGCGATCATCATCGCGGACACCTGGAAGACGACGCCGTTCATGGCGCTGCTCATCCTCGCCGGGCTGCAGCTCATCCCGGAGGAGGTCTACGAGGCCGGCAAGATGGACGGCGCGTCGACCGTGCAGCGCTTCGTGAACATCACGCTCCCGCTCATCAAGCCCGCGCTCATGGTCGCCGTGCTGTTCCGCGTGCTCGACGCGCTGCGCATGTACGACCTGCCCGCGATCCTCACCGGCGGCGGCGGTGGGTCCGGCAACGCGACCACCACGCTGTCGATCCTGGTCGTCGACCAGATCCGGCAGGGCTTCAACTCCGCGTCGGCCCTCTCCACGATCACGTTCCTGGTGATCTTCGTCGTCGCGTTCGTCTTCGTGCGGTTCCTCGGCGCCAACGTGGTGCAGACGCAGGCCGCCCAGCAGAAGGGTGAGCTCAAGTGACGCTCGCAGCAGACCGACCCCGGTCGACGGCGCGTTCGCGCGACCGTGCGACCGACCGCCCCCGGGTCCGCGTCCAGCGGCACACCGGGCAGCGGCTCCGCACCGGCATCCAGGCCGTCGTCATCGCGGTGTGGTGCCTGCTGCCGTTCTACTGGATGGTCGTCACGAGCTTCCGGGACGTCGGCTTCACCTTCGACGCGACGCCCTGGCCGACCCACGTCACGCTCGACAACTACACGACGGCGTTCTCGACCGCGCTCGGCAACCACCTCGGCCGTGCCCTGGCGAACAGCCTGCTCATCGGCGGCGTCGTGACGGTCATCGCGCTGCTCGTCGGCACGAGCGCCGCCTACGCCCTGGCCCGCCTCGAGTTCCGGGGCAAGTCGGTGATCGCCGGCGCGATCCTGGCCGCGTCGATGTTCCCCGGTGTCGCGCTCATCTCGCCGCTGTTCCAGCTCTTCACGGACATCGGCTGGATGGGCACGTACCAGGCGCTCATCCTGCCGAGCATCTCGTTCGTGCTGCCCCTCACCGTCTACACACTCGCGAGCTTCTTCCGCGAGATGCCGTGGGACCTCGAGGAGGCGGCACGCATCGACGGGTGCACCCGGGTGCAGGCGTTCCGGCGGATCATCCTGCCGCTGGCCGCACCCGCCGTGTTCACCACCGCGATCCTGGCGTTCATCTCGTCCTGGAACGAGTACCTCATCTCGTCCCAGCTCTCGAGCGACGCCACCCAGCCGGTCACGGTCGCGATCGCGTCGTTCGCCGGGTCGCAGCCGCACCAGGAGCCGTACACCGCCGTGATGGCGGCGGGTACGATCGTCACGATCCCGCTCGTCGTCCTGGTGCTCGTGTTCCAGCGGCGGATCGTGGCCGGCCTCACCGCCGGCGGCGTGAAGGGCTGAGGCCGGTGGCACAGCGCGGGCCGCAGCGGCCCACCGCCCGGATCGAGGAGGCGATCGGCTTCGTCGGTGCGTTCGGCGTGCTGTTCCTCGGCGTGACGGTGTTCTGCGAGGTGACCGGACGCCCGGCGCTCGGGTGGGCGATGGTGCTGCTCGTGTGCGTCCTCGCGGTGGTCGGGCTCGACCGGTGGCGGCGGACGGTGCTCCGCCGCGGTGCCGGGACCGGCCACGTCGCGGAGGCGACGCACGGCGGTGCCGGGACCGGCCACGTCGCGGAGGCGACGCACGGCGGTGCCGGGACCGGCCACGTCGCGGACGCGACGCACGGCGGCGACGGCTGACGGGCCTCCCGACCGATGCCCAGCGGGATCCAGGAGATCGCGAGCCGGACCGGACTGTCGAAGTCGACGGTGTCCCGCGCACTGCGCGGGTTGCCGACCGTGGCGGACGCGACCATCGGCGAGGTCCGACGGGTCGCCGACGAGCTCGGCTACGTGCCGAGCTCGGCGGCGGCCGGGCTCGCGACCGGACGCCAGCGGGCGGTCGGCGTCGTCGTCCCGGTGATCGACCGGTGGTTCTACGTCCGGGCGCTCCGCGGGGTCGACGCCGAGCTGCGGCAGGCCGGGTACGACCTGGTGCTCTACAACCTCGGCGGGCCCGGCGGTGACCGCGACCGGGCGTTCCGACGGTCGATGCTCCGGCACCGGGTGGACGGGCTCGTGCTCCTGTCGCTCGTGCTCGACGAGACCGAGCGGGCCGAGCTCGAGCTCAGCGACCACCCCATCGTCGTCATCGGCGGGCCGGCGCCGGGCCTGCGGAACGTCGGGGTGGACGACCTCGCGGTGACCGACACCGCGGTCGCGCACCTGGCGGAACTCGGGCACCGGGAGATCGCCTACCTGGGCGGGCAGGACGAGGACGGCATGAACGTCGCCGTGCCGTACCTGCGGCGGGACGGCTTCGCGGACGCCATGCGCAGGCGGGGGCTCGACGTCCGTGCGGACCGGCTGCTCGACGGCCGGTTCTCGTTCGCCGGCGGGGCCGCCGCGGGGGAGCACCTGCTCGGGCGGACACCGGGGGACCGACCGACCGCGGTGTTCTGCGCATCGGACGAGGTGGCGCTCGGGGTGCTGCTCGCGGCCTCCCGCGCAGGGCTGTCGGTCCCCGGGGACGTCTCGGTGATGGGGATCGACGGGCACGAGTACGGCGCGGTCGTCGGGCTGACGACGGTCGCGCAGGACCCCGAGGCCCAGGGGCGGGCGGCCGCGCGGGTCGTGCTCGCCGAGGTCGACGGGGCGTCGGCGGGGCCGTTGCCCGCGGCGCCGACGGAGCTGGTGGTGCGGACGTCGACGGGGGCGCCGCGGGCGTAGGGG
>NZ_MCIG01000075.1 GCF_001705035.1 Curtobacterium sp. UCD-KPL2560
GGGCTGCCGCGGGGGCCGTCACGGCGTAGGGCGCGCGGGGGCGGCCTGTCGGCCGTCCTGCGGTCGTCTGGCCGGCTTGCCGGTCGGCGTCGTTCGGCTTCGTCGAGCGGGCATCTTCTGTCACGCTCGCGGCCCGCGGGCGACGTACCGCGCCCGCGGCACGACACGCACACGGCACGTCGTGCTCGCTCGTGCCCGACGGCGGACGACGGGCGGGGCCCCAGCTGAACGAGCCGTTCCTGTCACGCTCGCGGCCCGGCAGTAACGTACACCGCCCACACCACGACGCGCACGCGGCGAATCCTCCTCTCTCGCCCTCGCTCGCTCGCTCGTGCCCGACGGCAGACGACGGGCGGGGCGGCCCTCAGCCGAACGGGCCGTTCCTGTCACGCTCGCGGTCCGGCAGCAACGTCGACCGCCCACACGATGACGCGCACGCGGCACGTCCTGCTCGCTCGCGCTCGACGGTGCGTCCGGGAGGCACGACCTCCGTTGCGACGGCGGGTCACGACCGCGGGTGCTCGGCTCGCAACCGGGTCGCCTCGATCGCCCGGCTCACCACCGGGACGCCTCGATCGCCCGGGTCGCGTTCCGGCTCGCCCGGGCGGCGTCACTGGCTGATCCAGCTCGCCCGGGCGGCGTCACTCACTGATCCGGCCCCCAAGGTCCTGGACCCCGATCCCGACCGCGTACTGCCAACGCCGTCGAGCGAGCAGGACGCGCCGCACGGGTTCCGTTGAGCGCGCGGAATCCGGCGCGTGCGCACGTCCAGGGTGACGGATGTGGCGCGCTCAGGAACGTGCGTGCTTCGGACGCAACGGACGTGGCACTCGCGGACGGGCGCGGCGCGGGTGACCCGGTCGGGTCAGGAAGCGCGCGATGCCCGGCGGGCGGCGAGCTCGTCGTCGGGGTCGGCAGCCGGGGTCGCGTCGAGCTCAACGAGCGAGCTCTCGACCTCGCGCAGGACCTTGCCGACGGCGATGCCGAACACGCCCTGCCCGCGCGAGACCAGGTCGATGACCTCGTCGTCCGACGTGCACAGGTACACCGAGGCGCCGTCGGACATGAGCGTCGTCTGGGCCAGGTCGGAGACGCCGGACTCGCGGAGCTGGTTCACGGCGGTACGGATCTGCTGAAGCGAGATGCCGGTGTCGAGCAGTCGCTTGACGAGCTTGAGGACGAGGATGTCGCGGAACCCGTAGAGCCGCTGCGAACCCGACCCCGCGGCACCGCGGATGGTGGGCTGCACGAGCTCGGTCCGGGCCCAGTAGTCGAGCTGGCGGTACGAGATGCCGGCGGCCCGGGCGGCGACGGTGCCGCGGTAGCCGTTCTGCTCGTCGTGCTCGGGGAGACCGTCGGTGAAGAGCAGACCGAGGTCGTACCGAGTCATGTCGGACTCGGTACCGGGGGTGTCAGTCCCACTCATGTGCATGCCTTCCACGACGTTCGAGCTCCCACCCGAAGGTTCAACGACGGGTTGAGAGTTGTTCCGGGGTCCACGGTAGCGACTCGGGTGCTCCGCACGCGGCACATCCGGCTCGGCGCGTCCGGCGTGTCGAGGATACGCACCGACCACCGACCGCCGACAGGGGCGGGAGCAGTCACGACCGGCGCGGATCCGCTGCTCATGCGTCGAGACGACCGATGGCCGACCGGATGAGACTCGACCGGATCACCTCGAGCTGCGCGGCGATCTCGCGGGCCATCTCGGTCGCCTTGGCGCGCGACGTGGCGTCCCCGCGGCGGGAGACCGGCATGAGTGCCGACTCGATGAGCCCGACCTCGCGCTCCGCGACGCCACGCATGCTGCGCAGGTGGCGCGGTTCGATCCCGGTGCGCTGGAGGTCGACGAGCGCCTTGAGCACCGCGACGGCGTCGTCCGTGTAGGTGTCGGCCGCGGGCAGCAGCGACGCGGAGACGGCGTCGGAGAGCAGCATCGGCGACGCCCCGGCGGCACGGACGGTCTCGTCGCGGGTGTACCGACGCTCGCGGCCCAGGATCGAGGGCTTCGGTGCGTCTCCCCCGCCCGGCAACACCGGATCGCGCCCGGCGTCGAGGTCGGCCAGGTAGTCCTTGATGACCTTGAGCGGCAGGTAGTGGTCACGCTGCAGCCCGAGGACGATCCGCAGCCGGTCGACGTCGGCCGCCGAGAACTTGCGGTACCCGCTCGCCGTGCGCACGGGAGTGACCAGCTCGCGCTCCTCGAGGAAGCGCAGCTTCGAGCTCGACAGGTCGGGGAACTCGGGCTTGAGACGAGCGAGGACCTGCCCGATGGTGAGCAGGTCCGGGACCGCGGCACCGGTGAGGGCCGCGGCGGACCGCCCGGCCACTACGCGTTCGCCAGGCGCGCCAGGTCGACCCGTGATGCGTAGAACGTGAGGCGGAACTTGCCGACCTGGACCTCGGCCCCGTCGGTGAGCAGCGCTTCGTCGATCCGGACGCCGTCGAAGTACGTGCCGTTGAGCGAGCCGTTGTCCTTGACGCTGAAGGCGGTGCCGTGGCGGAGGAACTCGGCGTGCTTGCGGGACACCGTGACGTCGTCGAGGAAGATGTCGGCGTCGGGGTGCCGACCGACCGTCGTGACGTCGGAGTCGAGGAGGAACCGCGCGCCCACGTTCGGACCGCGTCGGACCACCAGCAGGGCGGAGCCGGAGGGCAACGCGTTGATCGCTTCGCGTTCCTCGACCGACACCCCGGACTCGGGGGTGAGTGCCGCCCCCATGTCCATGCTGAAGGTCAGGGTGGTGTCGACCAGCCGCTGCTCTGGGGTCTTCTGACCGCCGTGCTGCGGGACCACTGGATCTGGCATCGTGGACCTCCTCCTCTTGGCGCCCCAGCGTATCGGAAACCGGTGACCGTGCGGGAGCCCCGAACGAGGCTGTGGAGAAAGCGACAGCCGACGCCCAGGGAACGCATCGAAGATGCCCGCCCCGCACACCGACGACGGACAGGTACCCGCCCGCTCCGACCGGTCGGTCAGCGCCCCCGCGCGAGCAACCAGAGCAGGTACGGCGCGCCGACGACCCCGGTCACGACGCCCACGGGCAGCGCGTTGCCCGGGATCGCGAACTGCGCCACGAGGTCGCTCGCGAGCGTGACCACGGCGCCGACGGCCGCGATCGGCCCGAGGGCGACCCGACCGTTGCCGACGAGCCGCCGGGCGATCGGCGCGGCCATGAGCGCGACGAAGGACACCGGCCCCGCGGTCGCGACCGCCCCCGCCGTCAGGCAGACGGCGGTGAGCAGGAGGAGCACCTTCGCGCGGTCCGGCCGCAGCCCGAGCGCGGCGGCGACGTCGTCCCCGAGCGCGAGCACCGTGAGCCGGGGGGACTGCAGCAGGGCCCCCGTGAGCAGGACGACCACCGTGACCGCGAGCACGCCGACGAGCGTCCGGTCGACGGCGTTGAGGCTGCCCGAGAGCCAGAGGAGCGCGGTCCCGGCCTGCTGCACGGACCCGGAGGTGAGCAGCCAGCCGGTGACGCTCAGGCAGACCGCGGCGACACCGATGCCGACGAGGACCACCCGGTTCCCGGTGATCCCCCGCCGCCAGGACAGTGCGGCGATGACGACCGCGACGAGCACGGCCCCGACCACGACGGCCGCGAACAGGGTGCCGCCGCTCGCACCGAACAGCACGATCGCGGTCAGCCCGGCGGCGCTCGCCCCCGACGTCACCCCGATGACGTCCGGGCTCGCGATCGGGTTCCGCACGACGCTCTGCACGATGCCGCCCGCGACGCCGAGCGCCGCGCCGACGAGGACCGCACCGGCGACCCGGGGCCCGCGGAGCTGCCGGACGACGAAGTCCGACACGGTGTCGCCGTGCCCGACGAGCGCTCCGGCGACCTGGAGCGGGGACAGCGGGATCTCCCCGACGCCGAGACCGACGAGCACGAGGGCCACGAGGAGCAGGAGGACCCCGCCGAGGACGGCGACCTCGCGACGGACGGCGGTCACAGGCCGGTCACCACCCGGGAGCGCACGAGCCAGATGAGCACCGGGGCACCGATGAGCGCGGTCACGATGCCGACCTGCAGCTCCCCCGGGTACGCCACGAGACGGCCCACGACGTCGGCGACGAGCAGGAGCGCGGGCGCGACCAGGGCGGACAGGAGGATCGTCCAGCGCTGGTCGGATCCGCTCAGCCGACGGACGGCGTGCGGCACGGCGAGGCCGACGAACGCGATCGGCCCCGCGGCGGCGACCGCCGACCCCGCCAGCAGGACCGTCACGACGCCGCCGACGACGCGGACGAGCACCACACGCTGTCCGAGCGACGCCGCGAGCTCGTCGCCGAGCGCGAGGGTGTTCAACGAGCGCCCGAGTGCGGCGGCGACGACGAGTCCGACGAGCACCGGCACGGCGATCACCCCGGCGGTCCCGAGGTCCTTGCCCGCGAGCGCCCCGACCTGCCAGAACCGCAGCTGGTCGAGCAGGCTCTGGCTCGTCACGAGCACCGCGGTGGTGACCGAGGACAGGGCGGCCGCGACGACGGCCCCGGCGAGCGCGAGGCCCACGGGCGACAGGCCTCTGCGGGCGACCGCGGCCACGCCGTACACGAGCAGCGCGGCGAGCCCGGCGCCGACGAACGCGAAGGGCAGGTAGGCGGCGGTCCCGCTGATCCCGAGGACCGCGATGCCGACGACGACGGCGAGTGCTGCACCGGCGTTGATGCCGAGCACGCTGGGGTCGGCGAGCGGGTTCCGCGTGACGCCCTGCATGACGGCGCCGGCGACCCCGAGCGCGGCACCGGCGAGCAGCCCGACGACGGTGCGTGGGACGCGGTTGCCGAGGACGATCAGCCCGACCTCGTCCTGCCTGCCGGGGTGCAGCAGGGTGTCGACCACGGTCCCGAGCGGGATCGGACGGGACCCGAGGGCGACCGACAGTGCGACGGCGACCAGCAGCACGACCACGGCGAGCACGGTGGCGAGGACGAGACGGCTGCGCGACGCCGGTGCGGATCGCGGGCGGCGTGCGGGGGTTCGGGAGGAGGACGTGCGCATGGGCGGTGTCGTCAGCCTAACCGCGGCCGCCGAGCCGGACCGGTGGGGCGGGTCCCCGACCGCGCGGGCACGGACGACGACGGCCGGGGACGAGGTGCCCGCACGGTCGTCGCCGCGTGCGGCCTCCTCGTGGCGAGCGCGGAGGTCACACGTGGCTCGCTCATAGGGTCGTCATGGGTTCGGCTCCTGTACTTGCTCCATCGACACCCGCCCGGGTCGTCGAGGACGGATCGACACCGGCGGCGCGAGCCCCGGGTCGGCGACGGACCACCGGAGAGCACCGATGAACGAGACCACGAACCCCGCACCGGCCGACGACCAGCACGGCCGCGGTCAGCACGACGCCGACCGCTCCGCGACCGCACGGCCGACCCCCGGTGCGGCGGGCGGACCGTGGTCCGGACCGGAGGCGCCGCACGCCGACCGGGCCTCGCTCCGCGCGGCGTACGCGTTCGACGGCAGCGGCCCGTGGCTGTACGGCCAGGACGGCTCCGGCCCCTACGCCTACGCGTCGGACGGCCGCGGTCCCTTCCTCGTCGGGAGCACGGCGCTCGGCGGCGTCGGCGGGCCCGGTACGGCCGGCTCCGGGACCACGACACCCAAAGCGGGAGCGCCCGGAACGGCCGCGGGCTCCCCGTCCGCGGGGTGGGCGACGGCGTCCGCGGGGTGGGCGTCGGCGGCCGCGAGCGCGGACCACGCCTCCCCCGCGTGGGGCGGCACCGCGGACCGGCGTGGCCGGAGGCGCCGCCTCGGCCTGGCGATCGGCTCGGGCGTCGCGGCCCTCGCGATCGTCGGTGCGGCCGGCGGCACGGCGTTCGGCCTGTCCTCGCAGCACACCACGACCACCTCGAGCCAGTCGCAGGGGTCGACGACCCTGCCCGGCACCGGCACCGGCAGCGGCAGCGGCTCCGGCACGAACGGCTTCACCGTCCCCGGGGGCGGGAGCGGAACGGGCGGCAGCTCCGGCACCGGTGGCAGCACCGGCAGCGGGACCGGCACCGAGTCCGCCGCGACCCCGGCCACCGCGGCGCAGCAGCGCGGCGTCGTCACGATCGACACCGTCGTCGGGTACGACGACTCGTCCCGCGCGGCCGGCACGGGCATGGTGCTGACGGCGGACGGCACGGTCCTGACGAACAACCACGTCGTGCAGGGCGCGACGAGCATCACGGCCACCGACGAGACGACCGGGAAGCAGTACACCGCCCAGGTGGTCGGGACCGACGCCACGCACGACGTCGCCGTGCTCCGGTTGCAGGGCGCCTCCGGCCTGTCGACGGTGACGCTCGACGACGACGGCGAGCCGCGGACCGGCGACACCGTGACCGACGTGGGCAACGCGGGTGGGACCGGTGACCTCGTCGCCGCGCAGGGCACCGTGACCGCACTCGGTCAGGACATCCAGGTGCAGAGCGAGTCCGGCACCGGGACCGAGTCGCTGCAGGGCCTCATCGAGGTCGCCGCGGACATCGTGCCCGGCGACTCCGGCGGCCCGGTCGTCGACGCCGAGGGCGAGGTCGTCGGCATGGCCACGGCCGCGTCCTCCGGCTCGGCCGACGTCACCGGCTACGCGATCCCGATCGCGACCGCCAAGGCGATCGCCTCGCAGATCCTGTCCGGCGAGGCGTCCGACACCGTCACCATCGGCCTGCCGGCGTTCCTCGGCGTCGAGGTGTCCTCGGCGCAGGGCACGGGGACGGGCGTCGCGGTGGCGGGCACCGTCGAGGGCTCCGGCGCGGCCGCTGCCGGTCTCGTCGCGGGCGACACGGTGACGAGCCTCGACGGCACCGCCGTGACGAGCAGCGACGCCCTCACCGCCGCGGTCCGCACCCACGCCGTCGGTGACCGCGTCCAGGTCGGCTACACCGACGCCACCGGTGCGGCGAAGACCGTGACGGTGACCCTGACGGTCGGCCCCGCCGCCTGATCCCGGACCGACGACCGCCCCGGACCGGGACGACCGCCGCCGACCCGGTCAGGGCGTCAGGCGGTCAGGACCGCGCGCACCACGCTCCGGTACACGTTCGCCGGGGAGTCCGTCCGGAAGGCCGTCTCCCCGGCGACCGTGCGTCCGACGCGCGCGAAGCCGTGACCGGCAGCGTGCACGATCGTCACGGGCTCCGGGCGGCCGGGACGGCGCAGGTGCGACACGGTCCACGGAGCGGCCCAGAAGCGGGCGAGGCGGGGGTCGCCGTCGGCGACCGCCGGCGGCAGGTCCGGCACGTCGGGTCCGCCGCCCGCCCTGCGGGCGAGCAGGTCGGCCCGGAGCGACCCCGTGCGGAACGAGAAGGTCCACGTCGGACCGATGCCGAGCCTCCCGGCCAGGAGCGCGACCGTCCGCTCGGGCGGCAGGGACGCGACCACGACGTCGTCGGCACCGTCGACGACGGTGTCGGACCAGGCCTGGAGGCGCGTCCTGCGCCCGTCGGGCAACTGCTGTTCCAGGGTGACCGGCTCGGTGCCGTCCTGCCAGGGCACGAGGAGCGCCTGCGTCGGCTCCGGCAGGGTGCCGAGCCGGCCGACCAGGCCGGCCTCGACGAGTTCGCGGCCCGCCTCGGTGCGGAGCACGGTCGGGTTCCAGCGTCGGCCGACGAGCCCCTGGAGCGTCCCGAGCGCGGCCGCGCTGATGCGCGGACCGTCGAGGAGCGGCTCGGGCGGGGCCTCCGGGAGCGGTTCGAGCTCCCGCTGCGGTCGCGCCGGGGCGGGCTCGGTGGCCCGCACGCCGTCGAGGACCGCGAAGACGAGGTCGTCGGTCGCGAGCAGGCGCGCGAGCGGGCGCTCGACCGTGACGTCGACGCGGTGCCGACCGGTGACGAAGAGCAGGTGGGCCCCGGCGACGTCGCGCTCGTCGTCCGGGCGTACGTACTCGACGAGGCGCGCGGGGGCACCGGCGGCCGTCCAGGCGTCGCAGCCGACCAGGCGGAGGCCCTCGACCGAGCCCGGGAGCCGCTCGAGCAGACCGGTGTGCTCCTCGGCGATGGTGCGCTCGCTCGGGCGGGACCGCACGGTGAGCACGACGTCGTCACCGGTGAGGCGGAGGTCCGCCTGCGGGTGCTCCTCGCGGCGCCAGTGGTCGGGGCGGCGGAGGGTCAGCCGGGCGGTCCGGTCCTCGGTGCCGAGGGGGACGGGAGCGGGCATGCCCCGAGGCTACGGGTGGGGTGCTGCGCGGACGGACGCGGCTCGCCGGGAGCGTCCGGGACACGAGGTCGGGCGGTGGTGGCTCACGGTGCCCGGCGGGGTCGGCGCTCGGGTGGCGGTGGCACGGGCTTCGCGGCCACGACGTCGTCGAGCGGGACCTCGACCGGGCCTCGGCGGGTGTCGACGGTGACGGTCGTCGCCGTCCGGGCCGTCAGCGCCCCGAGGGCGTCCCGGGCGCCGTCACCGTGCCGGGCGCGCACGACGAGCCGGTCACCGAGGGCCGCGGCGCTGAGCACCGCGAGGGCGCGGGACCGGGCGAGGGCGTCCTGGTCGGTCGCCGCCGGGGGTGCGACGGGACCGGTCGGCGCCGGCGGACGGGCCGCGGCGTGGTCGACCCCGCCACCCGGTTCGCCGCCCGTCGTGCCGCCGGTCGTGTGGTCGCTCGGGTGGTCCTGCACGCTCCCGACGGTAGCGGGCGCGGTCCGGGTCGCGCCGGGTCGGCACGCCTAGGGTGGACGGATGGACAAGGCACGCGTCGACAGCTGGATCTGGGCGGTGCGGATCACGAAGACCCGCTCCGCGGCGACCGCGGCGTGCAAGGCCGGCCACGTCCGGGTGAACGGCGAACGCGCGAAGCCGGCGCAGACGGTCGGTCCGGGCGACGAGGTCCGCGTGCGCCAGGCCGGGTTCGACCGGATCGTCGTCGTGACGGGGATCATCCTCAAGCGCACGAGCGCGCCCGAGGCCGCGAAGCACTTCGAGGACCGCACGCCGCCGCGGCTCCCCCGCGAGGAGGCCGGGTTCGTCCCGATGCGCGACCCCGGGACCGGGCGGCCGAGCAAGCGGGAGCGCCGCGACCTCGAGAAGCTCCGCGGGTACTGAACCCCCGCAGTCCGGTCAGCGTAGCCCGGTCGGTCCGGTCCGGTCGGTCAGACGAAGCGGACGGTCTGCTGCATCCGGTCGCGGACGTCGAACACGTCGACGCTGCCCTCGGGCGACCACACGCCGCTGAGCACCTGACCGAGTGCGCTGCGCCGGACCACGAACGCCGTGGGCTTCCGCGGGGAGCCGACGACCTGCACGTCCTCGTCGACGGCGCCGTCCAGGACGACCAGGAGACGCCCGGTGAAGCGGACCCGCGTCTGCTTCTGCACGGCTCGGGCCGCGCGCACGAGTTCCTTGACCGGCCGCTCCCCCGGTGCGAGCGTCTCGCCGACGACCTCGCCGTGCTCGATGCGCACCGGACCGCCCCAGTCGATCGACTCGACGGCCCAGAGCCCGCTCGGGGTGAGCACCGCGTGGTCGAGCTTGCCCTCGGCCCCGGCGTCGAGGTCGTGCCACACCGTCACGCCGATGCCCATGCCGGCGACGATCGCGGCGGTGGCCTCCTCTGCCAGGGCCTCGCCGAGGAGGCGCCGGACGTGCCGCGGGGCGGAGCGGACGAGCGCGGGGTCGTACGGGTCCTCGATCGGGTCGCCGAGGCCGACCCACTCCCGCTCGGCCTGCAGGAACACCTCGCGCGACCGACCGCCGGGGTGTCCGTGGGACCGCGCCCGGGGGCGGGAGTCGCGACGCGCTGCCGGAGGTGCGTACTCGTCGCGACCGGAGCCGTCCCTCCAGACCGAGGAGCCCGACGGACCGGACGCGCCCTGCCCGCTCGTGGCGCGCGATCCCGCGTCGTAGGCCCGGCGTGCCGCGGGCGTGCCGATGCGTTCCCAGGCGAGCTGCACCTGGCGGAAGCGTCGGGGGTCGCCGCCGAGGTCGGGGTGGGACTCGCGGGCGGCGCGACGGTACGCGCGGCGCAGGTCGTCGTCGTCGGCGGTCGCGGGGACGCCGAGGACCTCGTAGGGGGTGGCGTCGGCCGGGCTGTCGGTCATGGCCCTGCGACAGTACCCGAGGCGGGGTCGGAGCCGGCCGCGTGCGGGCTGCACGGCGGCTGGACGCCTGCCGCCGGTCAGGGCGCGGTGACGGCGTCCCGGATCGCGTCGGCGTTCGCCTCGAGGTACGCCACGTCGGCGCGGTAGAGCTCCGCGTGCCCGTGCTCCAGGTCGCTGACGAACTTCGGGTTGCCGGCGGCGGCCTCGGTCTCCATCGTCGTGACGAGGGCGACGAGGGACGCCGTCATCGTGTCGACGAGGACACCGCGCGACCGGTCGTCCAGGCCGTAGGCGCGGCAGAACTCCGCGGCGCGGGCGAGCCGCTCGCCCAGGGACGGTGCGGTGCTCCCCTCGACGACGCCCGTCGTGAAGGGGGCGAACCGGTAGACGGCGCTCGCGACGTCCCAGACCCGCGGGCCGGGGTGCGCGGTGTCGAAGTCGATGAGGCCGCTCGCGGCGATGCCGTCGTAGACGCAGTTGTAGGGGGCGAAGTCGCCGTGCACGATCGTCTCGACCGGCAGCCGCTCGGCCTGCGACCACACGTCGGCGGCGCTGCGCGGGTACGTGGCGGCGGCGTCGTGGTACTGCCGGAGCAGCCGGGCCGAGGTGACGAGCGCGGCCTCGCTCGCGATCTCCGCGGTCCACGGGTAGTTGCCCGCGGTGCCCGGGACGAAGGTCACCGTCTCGAGGACGTCGCCGAGGGCGATCGGTTCCGGTGCGGCGACGAAGCCCTGCTCGTGCAGGTGCGCGAGCAGGTGGTGCACGGTCGGTGTCCACGGCCCCGCAGGACGGTGGACACGGTCGTCGGCTCTCGTGACGCGTTCCATCGTGGACCTCCTGTCGGCACGTCTCCGTCGACGTGGGGGCCAGCGTACCGGCGACGGGGCCCCGGTGGGCGATCTGGTCGCGATCCGCTGTCAGGGCGTCGCGGGAGCACCCTGCTGCCCCCGCCCGCGATCGCGGTCAGGGCGTCGTCGGAGCGCCCTCGTGGTCCTGCTCGCGGAACCACCCGGGGCCGCGCACCTCGGCACCGAGCGCCTCGACGCGGGACCGCAGGCCACGGTCCGCCGTGACCACGACGACGGGCGCGTCGCCCGCGTCGACGGCGGCTCCGGCGGCCGCCACGATCGCGTCGTCCCCGGACCCCTCGGCACGCACGACCTCGACCGTGCCCGCGGCGTCGGCAGCGGCACGGGCCTCGCCCTCGAGGACCACGGTCCACCGCGGCCACCACCGGGTGAACCCGAGCCCGAGCGACGCCGCCGGCAACCCGGCCGCGGCGAGCGCCGTCACGGTGTCGAGCAGCCGTCCGGCCGCGCCCGCCCGGTCGCGCCACCACCCGTCCGGCACGCTGCCGACGACGTTCGCGGCGTCGACGACGACGTGCGGGGTGGTCGGCACCGCGGCACGGAGCGCGGGCCAGGAGGCGCCGAACCCGGGGTGGAGCGGCAGGTCGTCGACCTCGTCGACGGGCACCCAGGACAGCGCGAGGCTCTCGCGGTCGGCGATCACCGGTTCGAAGGGCCGGGAGGCGCGCCCCACGACGGTCGTGTAGGTCCAGAACCCCAGGTCGAGCACGGACGTGTGCCGCAGGGTGACGCCGTCGGCCGGCACGCCGGCCTCCTCGGCGGACTCGCGGAGCGCCGCGCGCACGGGGTCCTCGCCCTGGTGGCGGGCGCCGCCCGGGATCCCCCAGGTGCCGCCGTGGTGGCTCCACTCGACGCGGTGCTGCAGGAGCACCCGTCCGGCGCCGTCGTCGACGAGCAACCCGGCGGCGCCGAAGCGGCCCCAGGCCTTGGTGCCGTCGGGTCCGACCGCCCAGGCGTCCCCGGGGTCGCGGGGGCCGGGTGGCGGTCCGGGAGGCGTTGCGCGCTGCACCCGTCAACCCTGGCACAGGGTCCCCCGGGTCCGTCCGGCGAGGTCGCTGGACGTCACCGCGCGGCCCGTCCCCCGACCGGAGGACCGGGCGAGGACCGGGCGCGGGCCGGGCGGCGGGCCGGACGACGGGCCGGGCGGCGGACCGGTGGTTGACGCTCGCCGACGCCCCTCCCGCAGGGCCCCGGAGCTCGTGTACGGTGACGCTCGAGACACGGGGTGCCGCCACCGGGCGGCTGAGATCACACCCGTCGAACCTGCTCGAGCTCGTACTCGCGAAGGGATCGTCCATGGAGAACGCTGCGCCCTCCCCTGCCTGGGCACACCGCACCGCCGAACTGCTCGAGGCCGTCCGCGCCCGGGCACCGCTCGTGCAGTGCATCACGAACACGGTGGTGCAGAACGTCACCGCGAACGTGCTGCTCGCGCTCGGCGCCTCGGCCGCGATGGTCGACGTGCCGACCGAGGCCGGGCCGTTCGCCCGCGTCGCGGACGCCCTGCTCGTGAACACGGGCACGCCGCACGCGGAGCCGCGGGTCGCGTCCGTCGAGGCCGCCACCGCCGCCGTCGACGCCGGCACCCCCTGGGTGCTCGACCCGGTCGCGGTCGGCTCGCTCCCGGTGCGCACCGCGCTCGCCCGCGAGCTCCTCGCGCTCCGTCCCACGGTGCTGCGCGGCAACGCCTCCGAGGTCCTCGCCGTGCTCGGCGCCTCGGCCGGCGGGCGCGGCGTGGACAGCACGGTCGGCCCCGACGACGCGCTCGCGGCCGCCGTCGCCGCGTCGGACGGGAGGAGCGTGGGCGCGCTGGCCGTGTCGGGTCCGGTCGACCTGCTGGTCGCGCCCGGCACCGGGACCGTGCGCGTCGCGAACGGCACGGAACTGCTCACGCGGATCACGGGCGGCGGGTGTGCCCTCGGCGCCGTCGTCGCCGCCTTCACCGCGGTCGCCCCGGACGACCCCGGTGCGGCAGCCGTCGCGGCCACCGTGGTGCACACGGTCGCGGCCGAGCTCGCCGCCCGGGACGCCGGCGGTCCGGGCACGTTCCAGCCGCTCTTCCTCGACCGGCTGGCCGCGCTGACCCCGGACGACGTTGTCCGCGAGGCCCGCGTCACGGTCACGGCCGCCCCGGTCGGTGCCGGCTCGACGGACGGCGTCCGGTCGTGACCGCCGACCTCGGCGTGTACCTGGTCACCGACGGGGCGCTCTGCGACCGGCACGGCGTCGGCGTGCTCGGCGTCGTCCGCGCCGCGGTGCAGGCCGGCGTCCGGACCGTGCAGGTGCGCGACAAGACGGCCTCGGCACGGGACCTGCTCGCGCTGACCGCGGCCGTCGCCGACGCGGTGGGCGACCGTGCCACGGTGGTGGTCGACGACCGCCTCGACGTCGCGCTCGCCGCCCGGGTCGCCGGACACCGGGTCGCCGGGGTGCACCTCGGACAGTCCGACCTGCCCGTCACGGCCGCGCGGACACTCCTCGGCCCGGACGCCCACGTCGGCCTCACCGCGAACACGCCGGCGCACCTGGCCGCCGTCGACCGGCTGCCCCGCGGCACCGTCGACCTGCTCGGCGTCGGGGTCGTGCACCCCACCTCGACGAAGCCCGACCACCCGGCACCGCTCGGCCACGCGGGGGTCGCGCGGACCGCGGCCGCCACCGACGTGCCGTGCGTGGCCATCGGCGGCGTGGGCCTCGACGACGTCCCGGCGCTCCGCGCGGCCGGCGTCGCCGGGGTGGCCGTGGTGTCCGGGATCTGCGCGGCGCCCGACCCCGGCGCGGCGGCGGCCGCGTACCTGGCGGCGTGGGCCGGCGTCGCCGACCTCCGCGACGGGGTCGGAGCCGACCACGGGACGGAGCCGGACCCGACCGCGGGCGGCGATCCGCGCCTCCAGGCCGGTGCCGTGCCGGACGGGGGCCGACGGTGACCCGGCCGACGGTCGCGGGCGGGGACCCGCGTCCGGTCGTGCCGCGCGTGCTGGCGATCGCGGGGACCGACCCGACCGGCGGCGCGGGGCTGCAGGCCGACCTCAAGGCGATCGCGGCGCACGACGGCTACGGGATGGGCGTGGTGACCGCGCTCGTGGCGCAGAACACGCACGGCGTGCGGTCGGTGCACGTGCCCGACGTGCGGTTCCTGCGGGAGCAGCTCGACGCCGTGTCCGACGACGTCGAGGTCGACGCCGTGAAGGTCGGGATGCTCGGCACCGCGGCCGTCGTGCGCGAGGTGACCGCGTGGCTCCGCGAGCACCGGCCGCCGGTGGTCGTCGTCGACCCGGTGATGGTGGCCACGAGCGGCGACCGGCTGCTCGACGAGGACGCCACCGACGCGGTGCGCGCGCTGCTCGGCGTCGCCGACCTCGTGACGCCGAACCGACCGGAGCTCGCCGTGCTGGCGGAGCTCGCCGGGGACGCCGACGCCGCGGACCCGGCGCTCCTCGTCGCGCGGACCTGGGACGTCCGGGTGCTGGCGAAGGGCGGGCACGACGACGGACCGACCGCGGACGACGAACTCGTGGCGCCGTCCGGCGAGCGGCGGACCTTCTCGGCGCCGCGGGTCGCGACGACGAACACGCACGGGACCGGGTGCTCGCTGTCGAGCGCGGTCGCGACGCTCGCGGCCGCCTCGGGCGACTGGGAGCTCGCGGTCGGCGAGGCGAAGGACTGGCTCGGGCAGGCGCTCGGCGGGGCGGACGCGCTGCGGGTCGGGAGCGGGAACGGACCCGTCGACCACGGTGCCGCCGTGCGCGCGCTGCTGCCGGAGCGGCGGTGGACGGACCGCTGGTGGGCCGACGTGGCGGGGGTGCTCGAGGAGACGCTCGCGACGCCGTTCCTGGTCGGGCTGCGGGACGGGTCGCTGCCGGCGGACGTGTTCGCGGGGTACCTGGCGCAGGACGTGCACTACCTGCGGGCGTACCAGGGGCACCTCGAGGCGCTGGCGCGGGCGGCGAGCGGGGACGGGTCGGGGG
>NZ_MCIG01000076.1 GCF_001705035.1 Curtobacterium sp. UCD-KPL2560
GCCCGTCCCGACCCTGCCCGTCCCGACCCTGCCGACAACGCCGGTGCTGCCGGGAGGCACGACCCCCGTCACCGGGACCGCGCCGGCCCCGGTGGGTGGCGGCACCACCCCGCTCGGCGCGCGTCCGTCGGACGGTGCGGCGCAGGACCTCGGTCCCGCCGGCTCCGCGTCGGACGAGGCCGCGACCTCGGCTGGGTCCGCCGCCGCCGTCTCGCCCGTCAGTGACCGGCAGGCCCGTGTCGCGGCCGCCGGGTCCTCCGGCACCGAGCAGCCGCTGTCCGCCACCCTCGGCGGCCACGCACTGCTCGTCCCCGCGGACGGCGACCGGGACGGCGCACTGCCGACCGGGACCGGCTCCACCGGCACGACCGGTGGCAGCACCTCCGGCTCCGCGGGCAGCGCCCCGGCCGGTGTCGACGGCACCACGGGCACCCAGTTCTCCCTCGCCGCGGGGTCTCGCGGCACGCTCACCGACGACGCGGTCCCCGCATCGGTCGTCGGTGACCACGACGTCGCTCCTGACTGAGGTCGGTGCGCCTGTCCGTCTCGGCAGGCATCGCACCCGTCGACCGTGACCGCGGTCGACGTCAGATCTCGATCAGGGAGTGAACGACCATGAACAAGCACGTCTGCAGAGGGCTCTGGTTCGCCCTCTTCGTCGGTGGCCTCACGATCGGAGGGGCAGCGGCAGCGAACGCCGCCACGACCTCCGGCGCCGACGGAATCGTCTCCGGCACCCAGGTCGCGCCGCACGTCGACGCACCGGTGTCCGTCACCGGGAACGCCCTCGGGGTGCTCGGCGACGCCGTCTCCGCGGCGGTACCCGCTGCTCCGGCTCCGGCTCCGGCCCCGGCAACCGCGCCGGCTCCGGCACCCGCACCTGCTCCGTCCACCTCGGGGGCCGGAGGCGTCGCGTCCGGCACCCAGGTGGTCCCGGAGGTGACGGCACCCGTCCAGGCAGCCGGCAACGCGGTGGCCGTCGGCGGCGACGCCGTCGCGACGACCGCACCGGCGGCGGCGGTGCCTGCTCCGGCTCCGGCAGCTCCGGCGTCTGCGGCGCCTGCTGCTCCGGCTCCGGCGACCACCTCCGGTCAGGACGGCGTCCTGTCCGGCACCCAGGTCGTCGGTGACGTCACCGCACCGGTGACGGCGACCGGCAACGCGGTCGGTGTCCTCGGCGACGCCGAGGCCACCTCGGCACCGGCTCCGTCGACGCCCGCGACCACGCCCGCGGCGACCGGCACCGCGCCGACCACCTCGGGCGCGGACGGCACTGCCTCCGGCACGCAGATCGCGCCGGTGCTGTCCGTCCCGGTCACGGTGACGGGCAACGGCATCGGGCTGCTCGGTGACGGCACCGCGACGGGGACGACCCCGACCGCGGGTGCCGGTACCGGGACCCCGGCTGCCGGTGGGTCGACCTCGGGTTCGGACGGCATCGCTTCGGGCACGCAGGTGTCCCCGGTGGTGAGCGTCCCGGTCACGATCGGCGGCAACGGCATCGGGCTGCTCGGTGACGGCACGGCGACGGGGACCACCCCGGCGACGGGCACGGCACCGACGACCGGCACGGGTACCCCCGCTGCTGGTGGGACGACCTCGGGCTCGGACGGCATCGGTTCGGGCACGCAGGTCATCCCGGTGATCGACGTCCCCGTGACCGTCGGTGGCAACGGCATCGGCGTCATCGGTGACGGCACCGCGACCGGCACCACCCCGACCACGGGCTCCGGCACCGGCACCCCGACGACCGGCGGGTCGACCTCGGGCTCGGACGGCATCGGTTCGGGCACGCAGGTCATCCCGGTGATCGACGTCCCCGTGACCGTCGGTGGCAACGGCATCGGCGTCATCGGTGACGGCACCGCGACCAGCACCACCCCGACCACGGGTTCCGGCACCGGGACCCCGGCGACCGGTGGCTCGACCTCGGGCTCGGGCGGCATCGGTTCGGGCACGCAGATCATCCCGGTGATCAGCATCCCCGTCACCATCGGCGGCAACGGCGTCGGCATCGTCGGCGACGGCACGAGCACCACGCCGGGCACGGGCACGAACCCGGGCACCGGGACGAACCCCGGCACCGGCACGAACCCCGGCACCGGCACCAACCCCGGCACCGGCACCGACCCGGGCACCGGCACGAACCCCGGCACGGGCACGAACCCCGGCACCGGGACCGACCCCGGCACCGGCACGAACCCCGGCACCGGGACCAACCCCGGCACGGGCACGAACCCGGGCACCACGCCCGTGGTGACCACGGTCCCGACGGCGACCACCGTCCCGACCGCAGCCGGCACCGCCGAGGTGACCACCGCCTCCCGGACGACCGCGTCCACCACGGTGGCCGCCGCGACCACGGCGACCACCCGCGGCGACCAGCCGCAGCTCGCGTACACCGGGGCCGCGTCGCAGACGCTGCCCGTCGGGATCGCCCTGCTGCTCCTGCTCGCGGGTGCGGCGGCGATGGTCCTGCGCAAGCGGCTCGCCTGACAGCACGGGTCGGAGGGGCGTCGCACGCGGCGCCCCTCCGACCCGTGCCCGGGGACCGTCGTGTCTTGGTGGCCACAGAGCGTTCCCTGGGAGCGCTCGGTGTCGAACCTGTGCGCAGTGGAAGCGGTTCCCGGCCGTACAGGAAGTCGTGCGCGCCACGATGAACGGGTGCTCCACGAACTCCTGCGCATCCCGATCACGGGTCGGTCGCTCCTCGTCCCCGTCTACGTCGTCGCCGCCGTCCTCACGGCCTGGGTCCTCGTCGGCCCGGCGCGCGAGCGACACCGCGGACGCCGACTCGCGATCCGGGCCGGTGCCGGGGTCGTGGGTGCGGTCGTCGGCCTGGTCGCGGTCTGGTGGACCGGTGACGTGCAGGACCTGTTCGGTGTGGCCTTCACCCCGATCACGAGGATGTGGATCGCCTTCGCGTTCGCCGGGGTGGCGCTCCTGATCGCGGTGCTCGTGCAGGGCGGATGGCGACGTCGGGGCCTCGCACTGGTCGCCGGCGTCGCGGCCGTCCTGTCCGCGGCGCTCGGCGTGAACGTCGACTTCGGCTTCTACAAGAACGTCGAGCAGGCCGTCGCGACCAGCCCCTACCGGACGGTGAAGCTGCCGGTCGAGCACACGACGGGGTCGACCGACCTCGCCGACTGGCACGCACCGGCCGGCATGCCCCGCAGCGGTGAGACCCTGAGCGTCGCCATCCCCGGCACGGTCTCGCACTTCCGGGCCCGCAAGGCCGTGGTCTGGCTGCCGCCGGCCGCCCGCGTCGCGAACCCGCCGAAGCTGCCCGTGATCATCGCGTTCTCCGGGCAGCCCGGCCAGCCCGCCGACCTGTTCCAGACCGGCGACATGGGGCAGTTCCTCGACCACTACGCGGCACAGCACGACGGCCTCGGCCCGATCGTGGTCTCGCCCGACCAGCTCGGCGCACCGAACCGGAACCCGATGTGCCTCGACTCGCGCCGACTGGGCCGGAGCGCCACGTACGTCACGACCGACACGGTGAACTGGATCCAGGCGCACCTGCCCGTCGAGAGCGGTCCCGCGCACTGGGGTGTCGCCGGCTTCTCGGAGGGTGCGACCTGCGCGATGCAGTTCAGCGCGTCCCGCCCCGACCTGTTCGGCACCACCCTCGCGATCTCGAGCGAGCTCGGCCCGAAGAACGGCAGCCTGCAGCAGACCATCGCCCTCGGCTTCGGCGGGGACGCGGCCGCCTACCGCGCCGCGATGCCGGTCGCCGAGATGGCCGCGCACGCGCCGTACCGTGACCACCTGACGGTGTTCGGCTACGGTCAGGACGACGCCCCGTACACGGCGTCGACCGGACTGCTCCGAGCGGCAGCGGAACGTGCCGGGATGCAGACGAGCACCATCGTCTCGCCCGGCTCCGCCCACGACTGGAACACGGTGCGGTACGTGCTCGCGCACGGACTGCCGCCGGTGCTCGCGCACCTCGGTCTCCCCGCGACGGAGGGCGCACTGTGACCACGGACGAGACGACGACGACGTCGCCCCAGGCCTCGACCCCGACCCCGTCGGCCCCGCCGCCCCGCGAGCCGGGCCGCTTCGCGACCGCTGCGTCGACCGCCTGGACGGCGACGGTGCGGGCGCTGCGGCGTCGACCGGTGACCGCGGTGGTCGTGGTGCTCGTCCTGGTGACGTCGATCGTCGGCATCGCCCTGCGCGTCTCGCACGGCGTCGAGCCGACGCACTTCGGCCCGCTCCGGGTCTTCGCGGCGTCGACCGGTGTGCTCGCCCTCGTCGCGACCGTCGCCGGCGTCGTGGTGCTGCTCGGCGCCTCCGAACGGCTGATGGGGTCGTGGCGCACCGCGATCGCGTTCGTCGTGACGGCCGTGGTCGGGACCGGGCTCGGCGCACTCGTGGCGCTCCTCGACCCCGACGGTCGCCCCGTCGGTTCGCTGCTGCTCGGTCGGGCGACGAGCTTCGACCCGTGGACCGCCCTGGTCGGCACGATCGTCACCGCGAGCGCCTTCGCTGGTCCGCTCTGGCGACGCCGCATCCGGGTCAACGCGTTCGCCGTGGTCGCCGCGCTGCTGCTCTACGCCGGGCACGTCTCCGACCTGTACGCCGCGTGCGCCGCCCTCGTGGGCTGGGGCCTCGGCACCCTGCTCCGCAGCGGCCCCGCACGCATCGGGTGGGTCCGCAGCTCGCACCGCGAGACCCGGGTCCTGCTCGGCACGGTCGTGCTCGTGTCCGCGGTCGGCCCGGTCATCGCCCTGGTGTCCCGCGCCCGCGTGGGCCTGCTCGCGCCGCTCGCGGCCGTCGTCGGCGCCGGGCCGGTCACCCCGGTGCGCGGCTGCCACGCCGACGGTGCGGTCGACACGTGCCTGCGCGGCCTGCTGAACTACCGCGCGACCGACCCGTGGACGCTCGTCCTCGCGGCCGCACCGCTGCTCGTCCTGGTGGTCGGCGGCCTCGGGCTCATGCGCGGGAGCCGGTTCGCGGTGTGGCTCGTCGTCGCGGTCGAGCTCGTCACGGGCATCGCCGCCGCGGTCACCTACAGCGCGGTGCCCGGTCGGGTGCAGCAGCTGCACGGCTCGGAGAACCAGGTCGTGGTCGACCTGTCGATCGCTGCCTCCATCGTCGTGCCGCTCGCGACCGCGCTCGTGCTCGTCGTGCTGCGCCGGTCCTTCACGGTGCTGCCGTCGCGTCGGCGGGTGGCGACGTTCGGCGTCGTCGTGCTCGCAGCCGCGGCGGTCATCATCGTGCTCGTCCTCGTCACCGCCGCGTCGTCGCCGCAGCGCGTGGCCGACCCGCTCCGCCTGGTCGTCGCGGTGCTCGGGCCGCTGTCGCCCGTGACGTTCTGGGACCGCCTGCCCGCGATGGACCCGGCGCTCCGGTTCCTGCTCGGCGTGTCCGGCCCGGCGCTCTGGACGGTCATCGCCCTCGCCGCGATCCGTCCGACCGGGGCCGCTCCGCACGCCCTCGACACCGACGTCGTCGGCCGTGACCGCGCTCGCGCCCGGGCGCTGCTCGAGGCCGCGGGCGGGGACACGTTCGGCTGGATGACGACCTGGCAGGGGAACGCCTACTGGTTCGCCGAGGACGGTCGCGCGGGCGTCGCGTACCGCCGCACCGGCCGGGTCGCGGTCACCGTCGGGGGACCCTTCGGCTGGCCGGACGCCCGCGACCGCGCGATGACCGCGTTCGCGCGGTACTGCGACGACAACGGCTGGACGGCCGCCTACTACGGCATCGAGGCCGACGCGGCCGCGCACCTCGTCGAGCAGGGCTGGGCGACGCTCCCGGTCGCCGAGGACGCCGACCTCGACCCCCGCACGTGGACCACGACCGGCAAGAAGAAGCAGGACGTCCGCACCTCGGTGAACAAGGCGAAGCGCGAGGGCATCACGGCCCTGTGGTCGTCGTGGCAGGACCTGCCCGTCGCCACGACCCGGCAGATCGAGGCGATCTCCGAGGAGTGGGTGTCGGAGCGCGAACTGCCGGAGATGGGCTTCACGCTCGGCGGCGTCGACGAGATGCGCGACCCCGCCGTGCGCACGCTCGTCGCGCTCGACGCCGAGGGCACGGTCCTGGGCGTGACGAGCTGGCTCCCCACCTTCCGCGAGGGCCGCGTGGTCGGCTGGACGCTCGACGTGATGCGTCGCACGGCCGCCGCACCGAACGGTGTCATGGAGTTCCTCGTCGCGAGCGCCGCCGAGCAGATGCGCCAGGACGGCGTCGAGCGGCTCAGCCTGTCGGCGGCACCGCTCGCCTCGTCGTCGGACGCGCCGCCCGCGAGCGAGGGCGTGCAGAGCCTGCTCGACCTGGTCGGCGGGGTGCTCGAGCCGGTCTACGGGTTCCGGTCGCTGCTGCGGTTCAAGGCGAAGTTCGGCCCGGAGCTGCACCCGCTCGTGCTGGCGTACCCGGACCCGGTCGCGCTGCCCGCGATCGGGATCGCGGTGGTCCGCGCGTACCTCCCCGACCTGTCGGTGCGGCAGGCGGTCGCGCTGGTCCGCGGCCGCTGACGCGGTGACGGACGGGAGGCACGTGGCGGCGCCGCCACGGGCCTCCCGTCCGTCACGTGGGACCCGGCGCCGGTGGCGGACCGCGCCACCGGACCAGGCAGCCGACCAGGCAGCGGACCGGTCACCGGTCCCGCTCCCGCACACGCTGCCGGACACGTCTCCGGTCCGTGGCGCCGCGTGACGCGGTCCCGGCACCCGTGCCGGTGGGGTGGGGTATCGTCGGGTCCACGCAAGCGCTCCGGGGTCGGTGCAATTCCGAACCGGTGGTGACAGTCCACGAGCTGAGGACGGGTGCACGCCCGACCGATGTTGACCCGGCGGAACTCCGGGACCGACGGTGAGAGTCCGGACGGGAGGAAGCGCTGGCGGCCAGGACGATCCGTCGTCCCGTCCGCCGCTGCCGACGTCCGTCGCGCACACCCGGAGTCCCGTTGAGAGGACACCAGTGTTCACCGGCATCATCGAGGAACTCGGCACCGTCACCGCCGTCGAGCAGCACGGCGACTCCGTCGCGCTCACCGTCCGCGGCCCGATCGTGGTCGCCGACGCACGGCACGGCGACTCCATCGCCACGAGCGGCGTCTGCCTGACCGTGGTCGAGCAGACCGAGGACACCTTCACCGCCTTCGTCATGCGTCAGACGCTCGACATGAGCGCACACGGGTCGCTCGCCGTTGGGGACCGGCTGAACCTCGAGCGTGCCGCGTCGGTGGGGGACCGCCTCGGCGGCCACATCGTGCAGGGGCACGTCGACGGCACCGCGACCGTCCTGTCGACCAGCGACGGTGACGGCTGGCGCCGGGTCCGGTTCTCGCTCGCGCCCGACCTCAGCCCGCTCGTGGTCGACAAGGGCTCGGTCGCGATCGACGGCGTCTCGCTCACCGTCAGCGCCGTCTCCAGCGAGGACACCGACCCCGCCGACGCGTGGTTCGAGGTCAGCCTCATCCCCGAGACACTCACCGCCACGACCCTCGGTGCGCGCGTCCCCGGCGACCGGGTGAACATCGAGACCGACGTGCTCGCCCGGCACGTGCGCCGGATGCTGCGGCTCGACGCCGCCACGGTGCCCGTCCTGGAGGCACGGTGAGCGCCGTCGACGCCGCGCACGTCGAGCGCGTGGTGCCGTCGACCCCGGTGGCGGGTCCGGTGGGGTCGTCCGTCGGTGGCACGGTGTCGGGGCTGTCCTCGGTCGAGGACGCCGTCGCGGCGATCGCGGCCGGCCGCCCGGTGATCGTGGCCGACGACGAACACCGCGAGAACGAGGGCGACGTCGTCCTCGCCGCCGAGCTCGCGTCGCCCGAGTGGATCGCGTGGACCGTGGCGCACTCCTCCGGGTTCATCTGCGCCCCGGTCAGTGCGGCGATCGCCGACGCGCTCGACCTGCCGCCGATGGTCGCGCGCAACGAGGACGTCCGCGGCACCGCGTACACCGTGACCGTCGACGCGGCCGTCGGGGTCACCACCGGCATCAGCGCGCACGACCGAGCACGGACCCTGCGGGTGCTCGCCGACCCCGCGTCGGTCCGCGACGACCTGCACCGTCCGGGGCACGTCGTCCCGCTGCGGGCACGACCCGGCGGCGTCCGCGAGCGCGCCGGGCACACCGAAGCAGCGATCGAGCTCGTCACCGCGGCCGGGCTCCGGCCCGCAGCGGCGATCTGCGAGATCGTCGGCGAGGACGGCGACATGATGCGCCTGCCGGGCCTCGTCGCACTCGGGGCACGCGAGGGCGTGCCCGTCATCACCATCGCCGCACTCGTCGACTGGCTCGACGCGGCAGACCGGGCGGCGGCAGCGTCCGCGCCCCAGGAGGGAACCACACGATGAGCGGAGCCGGAGCAGCCGAGCGCGACCACGTCGACGGGACGGGGGTGCGCGTGGCGATCGTCGCCGGGCAGTGGCACGAGACCATCGCGGGCGGCCTGCTCGCGGGGGCGCAGCGCGAGGTGCAGCGCCTCGGGGCCACCGCGCAGGTCGTCCCCGTGCCGGGCAGCTTCGAGCTGCCGGTCGTCGCGAAGGCCGCGCTCGAGGCCGGGTTCGACGCGGTCGTCGCCCTCGGGGTGATCATCCGCGGCGGCACCCCGCACTTCGAGTACGTGTCCGACGCCGCCACGAGCGGACTCACCCGCGTCGCGATCGAGACCGGCAAGCCCGTCGGCTTCGGCGTGCTCACCCTCGACGACGAGCAGCAGGGCATCGACCGCGCCGGGCTGCCCGGGTCGAAGGAGGACAAGGGCGCCGAGGCGGCGCACGCCGCGATCGCGACGGCCCTGTCGCTGCGGAGCCTGCGCGAGATCGCGGGCTGACGCCGGCGCGGCGGTCGCCCCGGGCGCGCCGCGCGGGGAGCCGCTGCTCGGGCCACGCGGCCCGCGCACAACGAGAAGCACCTCGCACCACGGAATCCCGTGGTGCGAGGTGCTTCTCGTTGTGCAGCGCGCATCGAGCGCTTCGCCGCGGCGATCGGCGCCGGCACCCACCGGACGCAGAACGGCCCCGCACCACCGGTGCGGGGCCGTTCCGTCGAGCGCTGGGGTCAGCGCTTGCCGAACACGTGGATCGGCAGGAAGAACGAGAGCGACATCAGGATCAGTCCGCCCATGAAGACGAACGCCTGACCGGACTCCACCTGGAAGGCGAAACCGAACAGGTACATCGATGCCAGCAGCAGCAGGATCGAGAAGAAAGCGGCGATGACGCGGCCCACGGTGGTACCTCCGGTTCGAGCGGGTGGATCGTGCCCAGTCTATCCCCAGGTCGGGCGCCGGCGGTCCACCCCGACGCCGGAGCGCCGGATCACGCGCCGGGACGGGTGGCGACGAGCCGGTCGACGACGGCGAGCAGCGCCTCCATGTCGACCGAGCCGCGGTTCGGTCGGACCTCGTCGACGGTGACGGCACCGAGCGAGGCCTGGTGGTAGAGCCCGTCGCCGAGCAGCTTCACGGCCTGTGCCGTCGGCACGTCGTGCAGGGCGTCGACGAGGGCTTCGAGCCACGCGTTCTCGGTGTCGTCCAGGGTGCGCCCGGCCTCCTCGTAGCCCGCCTGCTGCAGCCGGCTGGCCGCGAGCAGGACGAGGTCGAGCTCGCTCCCGACGTACAGGCAGTTGCGGACGAAGTACCGCGCTGCGCCGTCCTCGGCCTCGCGCATGTGCTCGACGTCGATCGCGGAGAGGTCGGAGAGCCGCTCGCACAGCCCCTCGACCAGGGCGGCCTTCGAACCGAAGTGGTAGAGCAGTCCGCCCTTGGACACCCCGGCCCGGGCGGCGACGGCGTCGAGGGTCGCCGGACGCTCGCCCTCCTCGCACACGATGGCGACGAAGCTGTCCAGGACACGGTCACGGGCGCTTGCCATGCGCACGAGTCTAGGGACCCGTCCGGACCGCGGCGACCGATCGGTTCCGTGAACGTTCACGAACGCCTTGTCGGGGCACTCGGGCGCCGGTAGCGTCGCGGTGACCGGATGGTCCACCACACGAACAGGAACCGCATGTCAGCGCAGACCGCGACCCCCTCGTCCACCCCGCCCACCGGGTCCGACCGCCCCGGGTGGGCGGTGCTCGGACCGGGCTCGATCGCCCGCCGGTTCCTGTCCCAGCTGCCGACGAGCACGGGTGTCCTGGTCGCCGCGGGCAGCTCCTCGGCCGAACGGGCGCAGCGCTTCGCCGACGAGGCCGCCGAGCACGGGTTCGCCGACGTCCGCGCCGGCAGCTACGAGGACGTCCTCGCCGACGAGCGCGTCGACGCCGTGTACGTCGCGACCGTCCACACCGGTCACGCCGACCTCGTCGTCCGCGCCCTCGAGGCGGGCAAGGCCGTGCTGTGCGAGAAGCCCCTCGCCCCGAACCACGGCACCGCGATGGCCCTCGTCGACGCCGCACGCCAGGCCGGTCTCCCGCTCGTCGAGGCCTTCATGTACCGCTTCCACCCGCAGACCGCGGCGCTGCTCGACCTCGTCCGCACGGGTGCGATCGGCGACGTCGTGCACGTCGACGCGTCCTTCGCGTTCCGCGCCGCGGAGCGCACCGGGCGGCTGTACGACCCCGCGACCGCGGGCGGCGGCATCCTCGACGTCGGCGGGTACCCGGTGACGATGGCCGCCGCGGTCGTGCAGGCCGCGACCGGTGTCCCCGTCGCGGAGCCCGTCGACCTCACCGCGACCGGCGCCCTCGGCCCGACGGGCGTCGACGAGTGGACCGTGGCGCACCTGACCTACCGCACCGGCATCACCGCGAGCGTCCGCACCGGCGTGCGCCTTCAGGACGACAACACGGTGACCGTGCACGGCAGCCGCGGACGGATCGTCCTCACCGACCCGTGGACGCTCTCCGACGACCCCACCATCACGGTGCACACCGTCGACGAGGAGCCGCGCACGCTGTCGTCCACCGGCGAGCACCCCTACGCCCACGAGGCCGACGCCACCGTCGCCGCCCTCCGGTCCGGAGCGGTCGAGGCGCCGCAGATGACCCACGACGAGACCCTGGCGACCGTCCGCACGCTGGACCGCTGGCGTGCGGCGATCGGTCTGCGCTACCCGTTCGAGGCCGAGACCGCCGACATCCCCACGGTCGGCGGCCGCCCCCTGCGTGTCCGCGCCGACGCCCCCATGCAGTACGGCACGCTGCCCGGCATCGACAAGCGTGTCTCGCGGCTCGTGATGGGCGTCGACAACCAGCCGGACCTGGCGCACGCCAGCGCACTGTTCGACATGTTCGTCGAGCAGGGCGGGACCGTCTTCGACACCGGCTACATCTACGGCGGCGGCGTCCTCGAGGGCAGGCTCGGCACGTGGATCCAGAACCGCGGCATCCGCGACGACGTGGTGGTCATCACGAAGGGCGCGCACACCCCGTACTGCGACCCGGAGTCGCTGAGCCGCCAGCTCCTCGAGAGCCTCGAGCGGCAGGGCACCGACCACGCGGACGTCTACATGATGCACCGCGACAACGAGGACGTGCCGGTGGGGGAGTTCGTCGACGTCCTCGACGAGCACCGCCGCGCCGGCCGCATCCGGGTGTACGGCGGCTCGAACTGGAGCCTCGCCCGCTTCGACGAGGCGAACGCCTACGCAGCGGCGAACGGCAAGCACGGGTTCGAGGTCCTCAGCAACCACTTCGGCCTCGCCGAGGCGTACGACGTGCCGTGGGAGGGCTGCCGGCACGTCACCGACGCGGCGTCGAAGCAGTGGCTCGAGGAACGCCAGGTCCCGCTGCTGCCGTGGTCGTCGCAGGCCCGCGGGTTCTTCACCGGCCGCGCGACCCCGGAGGACACCAGCGATGCCGAGCTCGTCCGCTGCTACTACTCCGACGCGAACTTCGAGCGCCTGCGCCGTGCCCGGGAGCTCGGCGAGCAGCACGGCGTGCCCGCGACGGCGATCGCCCTGGCCTACGTGCTCCACCAGCCGTTCCCGACGTTCCCGCTGTTCGGACCGCGCACCATCGCCGAGGCACGGTCCTCGATGACGGGCCTGTCGGTGGAGCTCAGCCCGGAGCAGGTCGCCTGGCTCGACCTGCGCGCCTGACGGCACGGCCGACCCGACGACGGTGACGCACACCCCGCCGCCCGACGCGGGCGCGACCTCCCCGGCCGCGCCCGCGTCGCCGCGCGCCACGATCCACGACGTCGCGGCAGCCGCCGGGGTGTCCCGCCAGACGGTCACCCGCGCCGTCAACGGCATGTACGGCATCAGCGCCGCGACGAAGGAGCGGGTCCTCGCCGCGGCGGCCGCGCTCGACTACCGCCCGTCGCGGTTCGGCCGCGGCCTCGTCACCGGGGGTGACCGGCAGCTCGGGCTCGTGGTGAACGACCTCCGCAACCCCTACTCGCCGGAGCTCGCCGCCGCCGTCCTCGGCCTCGCCGCCGCCCGCGGGTGGAACGTCATGCTCGCCGACGTCGGGCTCTCCGGGGACGAGGACCGCGCGGTCCGGGCGCTCGGCGCGCAGACCGACGTCGTGATCGGGTACCTCGGCTCCCGAGCAGCGGAGTGGATCGGCCACCTCGGATCGGTCCCGGTCGTCGAGCTCGACCCCGCCGGCGAGGTCCTCCGCGCGGCCGTCCGCCTCGACGCGTCCGCCGCGGTCGAGGACCTCGCGGACCACCTCGTCGCGTCCGGCGTCCGGCACCCGGTCATCGTCGACGCGTCGCACGACGCACGCCCGAGCAGCCGCGGGCGGCTCATGCTCGACGCCCTGCGCCGACGGGGACGCCACCCCGAGATCGCGATCGCCGACGCCGCGACCGCGGAGCACGGCGCGGCGATGGCGGCCCGTGCGCTCGAACGCTTCCCCGGCGTCGACGCGGTGCTCGCCTTCAACGACGTGATGGCCCTCGGCGTGCTCGCCGCGTGCCGACGCGCGGGGGTCGACGTGCCGGGCACGGTCCGCGTCGTCGGGGTCGACGGACTCACGGCCGGCACCCTGGTCGCCCCGACGCTCACGACGCTCGCGGTCGACCTCGCAGCCGTCGCACGCGAGGCCGTCGACCTCGCCCTCGGCATGCTCGCCGGTGACCTGCCGCGCTCCGGCGCGACGGTGCAACGCACCGTCCGGCACCGGCTGCTGGTGCGCGAGTCCGCCTGACCGGCCACAGCCCGGAAGGTACGCACGAGGCGGCCGGGAGGCGCGGTGCACGGCCGGCACGCGCCTCCCGGCCGTCGATCGGTTGCATTTGCAACTAACACCGTCCAGACGGTACACTCACGGAGTCCTGACGGGGCGCGTGTCCACTTCCGCGTCCCGTCTCGTCTGCTCCGCCGTCGACCTGGTCCGGCTCGAAGTCCCAGGGAGTCCCCGTGTCCGCACTGCTCACCAGCCCCGTCGCCACCGCCGTCACCGGCAGCCGCGCCCGACGGTTCGCGGCCCTCGCCGTGCTGATGCTGCCCGTGCTGCTCATCTCGGTGGACAACACCGTGCTGAGCTTCGCGCTGCCGACGATCGCCCGCGCACTCGACCCGAGCGCGACCACGCAGCTCTGGATCGTCGACGTCTTCCCGCTCGTGCTCGCCGGGCTGCTCGTCGTGATGGGCAGCATCGGTGACCGCATCGGCCGCCGTCGCATCCTCGTGGTCGGTGGCACCGGGTTCGCACTGTTCTCGTTCGCCGCGGCCTTCGCCACCGAGGCCTGGATGCTCGTCGCCGCCCGCGCCGCGATGGGCGTCTTCGGCGCCATGCTCATGCCCGCGACCCTGTCGATCATCCGCAACGTCTTCACCGACGCGGGGGAGCGACGCATGGCGCTCGCCGTGTGGTCGACGATGTTCGCGGCCGGCAACGCCCTCGGCCCGCTCGTCGGTGGCGTCCTGCTCGCGCACTTCCACTGGGGGAGCGTCTTCGTCGTCGCCGTCCCGATCCTCGTGCTCATGCTCGTCGGGATCCCGTTCTTCGTCCCGGAGTCCCGCGACCCCGCGCCAGGCCCCGTCGACGTGACGAGCATGGCGCTGTCCCTCGGCGCGCTCGCCCCCACCGCCTGGGCGATCAAGTCGGTCGTGCACCCCGAGGAGCGCGGCTTCGCGATCGCCCTGCTCGCGGTCGGAGTCCTGTGCGGGATCGCGTTCGTCCGTCGGCAGCTCCGGTCCCGCACGCCGATGCTCGACCTCCGGCTGTTCCAGAGCACCGCGTTCACCGGCAGCGTGCTCATGAACATGGCGGCGATGTTCTCGCTCACCGGGTTCCTGTTCTTCGTCGCGCAGCACCTGCAGCTCGTCGCCGGCCTCGACCCGTTCGCGGCGGGGGTCGTGCTCATCCCGGGCTCGGTGCTCACCATCGTCGCGGGCCTCGTGGTCGTCCCGATCGTGGCCCGGGTCGCCCCGCGCTGGGTCGTCGCCGTCTCGCTGACGTTCTCGGCCGCCGCGTACGCGATGGTGTCGGTGCTCGGGCACGGCGCCTCGGTGGTCGCACTCGGCTTCGCGTTCGTGCTGCTCGGCATCGGCATCGGCGCGTCCGAGACCGTGACGAACGACCTCATCATCTCGACCGCGCCGGCGGACAAGGCCGGTGCCGCCTCGGCGGTGTCCGAGACCGCGTACGAGATCGGCGCGGTGCTCGGCACGGCCGTGCTCGGGACGGTCCTGGCGACCGCGTACCGGGCGCACGTCGTGGTGCCCGACGGCCTGAGCGGTGCGGCGCACACGGCGGCGCAGGAGACGCTCGGCGGCGCGGTGTCGGCGGCGTCGGACCTCGGCGGGACGGCCGGGCAGGCGCTGCTCGAGAGCGCCCGGGCCGCCTTCGACTCGGGCGTGACGATCACGGCCGGTGTCGCCGCGGTGCTCATGCTCGTCGCGGCGGCCGCCTCGGTCGTCATGCTCAAGCGCGACTGAGCTCGCGCCCGCCCCGCCC
>NZ_MCIG01000077.1 GCF_001705035.1 Curtobacterium sp. UCD-KPL2560
TGATGGACGTCCGGATGCCGCCGACCTTCACCGACGAGGGGGTCCGCGCCGCCGTGCAGACCCGCCGCACCGCCCCGGTAGCCGCCGCCACCCGAGCCGCCCGCTCCGCCGAAGCCCCCGGCACTGCCGCCGTCACGCCGGGCGTTGAGCGCGCGCGGCTGCGTCCCACCGCGGCTGTTCGCCATGCCCGGCGACTGCTTCCACTCGATGAGCCCCTCGGGGATCTCCTGCAGGAACCGGGAGGGCATCGCCACGTTGACGTCGCCGAACTGCGCGCGGGTCATCGCGAGCGACAGGAAGAGCGACTTCTTGGCGCGGGTGATCCCGACGTAGAACAGGCGGCGTTCCTCGGCGGGGCCGCCCGGCTCGTTCGCGGACATCCGGTGCGGGAGCAGGTCTTCCTCGACACCGGTCAGGAACACCGCGTCGTACTCCAGGCCCTTCGCGGTGTGCAGCGTCATGAGCGACACCGTGCCCGAGGAGTCGTCGAGCTCGTCCGCGGCCGCGACGAGCGAGACCTCGGTGAGGAAGTCGGAGAGCGTGCCCTCGGGGTTGTTCTTCTGGAACTCGCGGGTCACGGCCACGAGCTCGTCGATGTTGTCGGCCCGGGCGGAGTCCTGGGCGTCGGGCGACTTCCGCAGGTTCTCGAGCAGCCCCGAGCCGTCGAGCAGCTGCGTCAGCGTGTCGACGACCGGCTGGGTCGCCGCGCGCGTCGAGACGTCGTCGAGCAGCGCCGCGAAGGACGTGATCGCCGTCCGCACCTTGGGCCCGAAGCCGAGCTCGTCGGCGTGCCGAAGGGCCTCGCGCATCGAGGTCTCGTGCTCGTCGGCGTACCGCTGCAGCGCGGTCTCGGTGACCGCCCCGATGCCGCGCTTCGGCACGTTGAGGATGCGGCGCAGCGCGAGCGGGTCGGCCGGGTTGGCGACCGTGATCAGGTACGCCATGGCGTCCTTGATCTCGGCGCGCTCGTAGAACTTCGTGCCGCCGAGCACCCGGTACGGGATCGCCGCCCGGATGAAGATCTCCTCGAGCGCACGGGTCTGCGAGTTCGTCCGGTAGAACACGGCCATGTCCCGGTAGGACATGCCGTCCTCGTGCAGCCGCTGGATCTCGTCGGCGACGAACTGGGCCTCGTCGTGGCCGGTGTACCCGGTGAAGCCGATGATCTTGTCGCCGGCCCCGACGTCCGTGAACAGGTTCTTCGCCTGCCGGTCGAAGTTGTTCGCGATGACGGCGTTCGCGGCGTCGAGGATGGTCTGCGTCGACCGGTAGTTCTGCTCGAGCAGGATGACCTTCGAGTTCGGGAAGTCCCGCTCGAACTCGACGATGTTGCGGATGTCCGCCCCGCGGAAGGCGTAGATCGACTGGTCGGAGTCACCGACGACCGTCAGGGACGCCGGCGCGATCGACCCGTCGGCCTCGCGCATGCGTTCCACGTGCTGCCCGGCGTCCTCGAGCTTGTCGACCTGCTCCACGGGCACCGGCCGGGTGAGTTCGCGGATCAGGGCGTACTGCGCGTGGTTGGTGTCCTGGTACTCGTCGACCAGGACGAACCGGAACCGTCGCTGGTAGAGCGCGGCGACCTCGGGGAACGCCCGGAACAGGAACACCGTCTGCCCGATGAGGTCGTCGAAGTCGAAGGCGTTCGCCCGACGCAGCTCGTTCGTGTAGCGGCGGAACACCTCCGTGAACATGACCTCCTGCGGGTCGTTCGCGTTGATGTTCCTGGCGTACGTGTCGACGTCCTGCAGCTCGTTCTTGAGCTTCGAGATCTTCGACGAGGCCGCGCCGACCGTCAGCCCGAGCGAGTCGGCCTCGAGCTCCTTGATGATCCGTTTGAGCAGCGCCCGCGAGTCGGCGGAGTCGTAGATCGTGAACGACTGCGGGAACCCGAAGCGCTCGGCCTCGCGCCGGAGGATCCGCACGCACGCGGAGTGGAACGTCGAGATCCACATGCCCTCGGACGCCTGGCCGACCAGGGCGTGCACGCGCTCGCGCATCTCGGCGGCGGCCTTGTTCGTGAACGTGATCGCGAGGATCTGCGACGGCCAGGCTTCGCGGTTCGCGAGCAGCAGGGCGATCCGTCGGGTCAGCACGCTCGTCTTGCCGGAGCCCGCGCCCGCCACGATGAGCAGGGACTCACCGCGGTACTCGACGGCTTCCTTCTGCTGGGGGTTCAGACCCGCGGTGAACGGGTCGTCGTACCCGCCGGCGCGGTTGCCCGCGCCCGGCTCGGGCGACTGGTCGAAGGGGTCGAGCACGATCGTCATGGCCGGGCCAGTCTAGGCGCGGCCCCCGACACCGGCACGCCCGGTCCGACCGCGACGGCACGGCCCACCTCCGACACCTGGCCGCGGCACCCCGTGCCCGGACCGGGAGGCGCGACACCTGCCCGGCACGTCGACCACCCACCGTCGCGGCCGGCCAGGAGGCGCGACCCGCCCCCGGCACGTCGGTCGCCTCGACGTCGGGACCGGGACGCGCGGCTCCCGCCCGACCCGCTGGCCGCGGTCGGCGGCGTGGTGCAGGCTGGCCCCGTGGGGACGTGGACGGCAGGGGACACCGTGGGACCGTGGAGAGCAGGCGACACCGTGGGGCTGGTGGCACGCAGTTGGCTGTGGATGTCCTTCGTCACCACACCGGTCACGATCGTGCTCGCCGGCGCGTGGCTCGCCCTGCTCCAGGACCCGGGCGACTGGACCGCCGTCGTGGTGTGGTTCTTCATCATCGCGATCGGTGTCGGGCTGGTCGGGCTCGGCGGCGCCGTCGTCGCCGCGCCGTTCACCCACGGGCTCGGACGCCTGCTCACGCGACGGCCGCTCCGACGGGGCGTGCACGTCGTCGCGCACGCCCTGCTCGCCGGCACGCTCGCGGCGCTGGGCACGGCCCTGCTCGGCGCGTGGTGGTCCGGCGGCGTGCCGGCACCCGTCTTCCCGCTGCTCGTGTCGGCCCCAGCCGGGGCAGCCGCCGCGATCGCGACGTGGCGCGCGACCGCGCCGGTCCGCGCCGATCCCGACCCCGATCCCGGGCTCGACACCGAGGCGAGCGGGAGTCCGCGCCCCGACGGGGTCGCCTGACCCTCGAGCGCCCGACACGACTCCGACGTTACCGGCGCGACGCCGACGTGACCAGCGCGACTCCGACGTGACCGGCGCGACCCCGACGTGTCCGACGGGACGCGGAAGCGGCCGACGCGGCGGCGACGGCACTCGTCGATCGGTCCGGCCCGTGGGCGGCTCGTCAGCCGGCCTGCCCCGCGACGAGGGACCGCGCCCGCACCGCGAGGTCCGGGTGGTCCGCGAAGACGCCGTCGACCCCGGTCCGCACGACCGAGGTGAACCAGCGCTCCCAGTCGCCGTGCGCCGCCACGTCGCCCCCGCGCCGCAGCGGAGCCGGGAGGAACCGGTTCTCCGGTCGGAGCGTCCACGTGTAGACCGCGAGGCCGGCCGCGTGGGCGCGGTCGACGATCGCGCTCCGCACCGGTCGGGGATCGCCCACGGCGACGGTGTCCGTCCCGGCCATCAGCGTCTTGAGGTCGACGCTGATCCCGTGGAACTCCGACGCGAATCCCGCCAGGGCCTCGTCGGTGCGCTCGGTCGCCCACGTGGGAGCCGCGGACCCGTGGGACGCGACCTCGTCGGCGGCGCTGCCACGGGCCTCCTGGAGGTACACGAGCCGGCCACCCGTGTCCCGTGAGCCGAGCTGCCGGAGCACGCGCTTCTCGAACGACTCGATCGTGAGCCGCTCGTCGTGCCGCCACCCGGCGGCACCGAGCGCGTCGTCGAGCAGCTCGGCCATCGGGAACCCGGCCTGCTCGAAGAACGTGGCGTGCTTGACCTCGGCGACGAGGCCGACCGGGCGCGGGGCCGCGTCGAGGACGCCGAGCAGGTCCTCGAGGCGCAGGACGTGCCCCTCGCCGTCGTGCGCGGCCGAGGCGGGGCGCAGCGCGGGCAGGCGCTCGCGGACCGTGAGGGTGCGCACCTCGTCCCACGTCATGTCCTCGGTGAACCAGCCCGTCACCGTCTGCCCGTCGATCGTCTTCGTCGTCCGCAGGTGGGCGAACTCGGGGCGCTCGGCGACGTCGGTCGTGCCGGAGACCTCGTTCTCGTGGCGCAGCACGAGCACGCCGTCCTTCGTCGGGACGAGGTCCGGTTCGATCGCGTCGGCGCCGAGCTCGACCGCGAGCTCGTACGCGGCGCGGGAGTGCTCGGGGCGGTGTCCGGACGCGCCGCGGTGGGCGATCACCTGGGTCATGCGCCGTACCGTACTGCCGCGTCGTGACCGGGCGGTGACGTGCTGCCGGTCCGCTGCTGCGAGACGTCGCAGACAGTGGGCGACTGCTCGGCCCGCTCGGGGCGTGCACGCAGACCGCGACCGTAGGCTCCGGAGGTGTCGGGACCGTCAGGACCCGCTTCCGCTCGCCGCGAATCCTCAGCCTTCCGCGGTGCAGCGACCCTAGGCTGAGAGGACTCGAATCTCCAAGGAAGAGGACACCATGGCCTTCAAGCCCGGTTTCGACCAGTCCCCCGCCTTCAACGACCAGGGCCGCGGCGCCTGGGGCGCCGGCGCTGGTCAGCAGCAGGCGGGCTGGGGACAGACCCCGAACCAGTACCCGCAGCAGCAGTACCCCCAGCAGGGTCAGTACCCGCAGCAGGGACTGTCGCCCGAGCAGCTGCAGTACATGTACGACCGCCCGACCGCCGACAAGGTCGACACCGACCGCATGTCCTACGAGGACACCATCGTCAAGACGCTCCTGGCGTTCGGCGTGCTCCTCGTCGGTGCGGTCGCCGGGTGGAACCTGCCCCCGGTCGTCTGGATTGTCGGCGCCCTGGTCGGCTTCGTGCTCGCGCTCGTCAACACCTTCAAGAAGAAGCCGTCGCCGGCACTCGTGCTGCTATACGCCTTCTTCGAAGGAATATTTGTTGGTGGCATCTCGGCCACTTTCAACGAAGTCTCCGACGGTATCGTCACCCAGGCGATTTTTGGCACTCTTGGGGTCTTCGCTGTCACACTGCTACTCTTCACGTCCGGCAAGGTGCGCGCGACGCCCAAAGCTACCCGTTTCTTCCTCGTCGCGATGGTCGGATACCTGATCTTTTCGATTGTCAGTATCGTCCTGCAAGCCACTGGCGTCACCGCGGGCTCGTTCGGTTTACGGAGTGAGCCGAGCTTCCTGTTCGGCATCCCATGGGGCGTCCTGATCGGCATCTTCGTCGTGGTCATGGCGGCCTACTCGCTGATCCTCGACTTCGACCAGATCAAGACCGGCGTGCAGCGCGGCGCTCCCCGCATCTACGCGTGGACGGCGGCGTTCGGCCTCATCGTCACCCTGGTGTGGCTGTACCTCGAGATCCTGCGCATCCTCGCGATCATCGCGAGCAGCCAGCGCAACTAGTCGACCCCGTTCGACACGGAGGGCCCCGGCACACGCCGGGGCCCTCTGTCGTTCCCGGGGCCCCGTCCGTTCCCGGGGCCCCGTCCGTTCCCGGGGCGAACGGCACGCCCGCTCCCCGCGCACGCACGAGGGCCCGGCACGCAGTGCGTGCCGGGCCCTCGGAGCGTCAGGGAGCGACTACTCCCACTCGATCGTCCCCGGCGGCTTCGACGTGACGTCGAGCACGACCCGGTTGACGTCGGGCACCTCGTTCGTGATGCGGTTCGAGATCTTCGCCAGGGTGTCGTACGGCAGGCGCGTCCAGTCGGCCGTCATGGCGTCCTCGGAGGACACCGGACGGAGCACGATCGGGTGGCCGTAGGTGCGGCCGTCGCCCTGCACGCCCACCGAGCGGACGTCGGCGAGCAGCACGACCGGGCACTGCCAGATCTCCTGGTCGAGGCCGGCCGCGGTGAGTTCCTCGCGGGCGATCTTGTCCGCCGCACGGAGCAGCTCGAGGCGGTCGCGCGTGACCTCTCCGACGATGCGGATGCCGAGACCCGGGCCGGGGAACGGCTGGCGGCCGACGATGACCTCGGGCAGCCCGAGCTCGCGACCGACCGCGCGGACCTCGTCCTTGAACAGCGTGCGCAGCGGCTCGACGAGCTCGAACGTCATGTCCTCGGGCAGGCCACCGACGTTGTGGTGCGACTTGATGTTCGCCGTGCCCGAGCCGCCGCCGGACTCGACGACGTCGGGGTAGAGGGTGCCCTGGACGAGGAACTTGACCTCGCCGGAGCCCTCGTCGCCGCGCGCCTCGAGGACGAGCGCCTCGGCCGCGGCCTCGAACGTGCGGATGAACTCGCGCCCGATGATCTTGCGCTTCTGCTCGGGGTCGCTGACCCCGGCGAGGGCGTCGAGGAACTGCTGCTCGGCGTCGACGGTGACCAGACGGACACCGGTCGAGGCGACGTAGTCCTCCTCCACCTGCTTGCGCTCGTCGGCGCGGAGGAGCCCGTGGTCGACGAACACGCAGGTGAGCTGGTCCCCGACGGCCTCGTGCACGAGCGCTGCGGCGACGGCGGAGTCGACACCACCGGAGAGCCCGGCGATGACCCGCGCGGAACCGACCTGCTCGCGGATGCGGGCGACCTGCTCCTCGATGACGTTGTTCGCGTTCCAGTCCCCCGGCAGACCGGCGGCACGGTGCAGGAAGTTCTCGAGCACGGCCTGGCCGAACACGGAGTGCTTCACCTCGGGGTGCCACTGCACGCCGTAGAGCTTGCGCTCGTCGGACGCGAACGCCGCGACGGGCGTCGACGCGGTCGACGCGAGGACCTCGAAGCCCTCGGGCGCCTTGGCCACGGAGTCGCCGTGCGACATCCACGTGACCTGCGACGCCGGCTGGTCGCCGAGCAGCACGCTGTCGGTGCCCGTGACGGTGACGTCGGTCGCGCCGTACTCGCGCTGGCCGGTCTGGGCGACCTCGCCGCCGAGCGACTTCGCCATGGCCTGGAAGCCGTAGCAGATGCCGAGCACCGGGACGCCGAGGTCGAGGATGCCGCCGTCGAGTGCGGGGGCGCCCTCCTCGTAGACGGACGACGGGCCGCCGGACAGCACGATGGCCGCCGGGTCCTTCGCCTTGACCTCGTCCGCGGTGATGGAGTGCGGGACGATCTCGCTGTAGACGTTCGCCTCGCGCACGCGACGTGCGATCAGCTGCGCGTACTGGGCGCCGAAGTCGACGACGAGGACTGGACGCTGGTCGGTCTCGCTCACCGAGCGGCCTCCTTCTCACGCTGCTGGGCAGCGGTCAGCTCGTGGTAGGTGTCCATGGCCTTCTTCTGCATGCGGTGCTCGACCACGAAGGACATGAAGGGGATGATGCCCCCGAGGGCGATGAGCAGGAAGCGGGACGGCCTCCAGCGCATGATGCTCCACAGACGGAAGTCCGTGAAGAGGTAGAGGACGTACAGCCAGCCGTGGGCGATGAGGATCGCGATCGACAGGTTGAACGTGCCGGGCGCCTCACCCGCGGTGCCGTTCGGGACGAAGAACGGCCCGTTGCCGAGCTGCATCTCGCGCTGCAGCGGCGTGTACTTGATGATCACCTCGACGACCAGGGCGAGCAGCAGCACGCCCGTGATGTACGCCGAGACGCGGTACCACTTGACGGCCCCGGGGATCTTCGGGACGTCGCGGGGGCGGACGGTCAGAGCCATGCCGACGATCCTACCGTCGGACCGTGTCGGCACCCGAGCCGGCGGTGGCCCCGGCGTCGGGACCGTCGTCCGCGGAACCGCCGGCAGCAGCGCCAGGGGAAGCAACGGACGACGCGGAGCGAGTCGCCGCCTCGAGACCCTCCTCCTGTTCACGTTCGAAGGCGTCCTTCACGAACCGGTACCAGAGGAAGACGGCGAACCCGGCGAAGACGACCCACTCGACCGCGTAGAACAGGTTGAGCCAGTCGAACTGGACCTCGCGCGTGGGGGCCCGGTCGGCGATGGTGCCGAGGCCGGCGGCCTTCGCGGTGGTGCCGTCGGCGACGACGTACCCGATGTACATCCGGTCGTCGAACGCCTTCCAGGTGTTCACGAACCGGGCGGGGGCGACGGCCGAGAACTCGCCCTGCTGGTACTTGTCCTGGTCGGGCGACTCCGCGGGGTAGTAGCGGCCCTCGACGGTGACGCGATCGCCGTCCGCGATGCGCTCTCCGCCGGCGAGTGCCTGCCGCCGCTGGTCGGACCACCCGATGACGACGGGCAGGCTCGCGCCGCTGCCCTCGTCGACCAGGTGCCCGACGGTCTGGTAGGTCCCGCCGCCGGAGCGCCCGGTGAGCAGGGTCGTGTCCCCGGCGACGAACGTGCCCGTGACGGTCACCAGCTGCCCCGCGAGCTGTTCCGGCGCGCCGCGCTCGGGCTCGGTGACGTCGTCGAGCGCCTTGCGCGTCTCGGTCGTGGCGGGCAGGGGCTTGCCGTTCGCGATGCTCCGCTCCAGCTGCCACTTGCCCAGGCCGGCGAACACCGCCGCGAGCACGAGCGCCAGCAGGAGCAGCGCGATCCACCTCGGTCGTCGGGCTACGGCCCACATCTGTATCAGTACTCCGGATCGCGCTGGCGGACCGGACGCGTTCGGCGTTCGGCGGGGAGCTCGACCGGCGACGTCACGGGTTCGACGGTCTCCGGGTCGGCGGTCTCATTGTCGCGCGCTTCCCTGCCCGCCGCCTCCACGAGGGCGAACTCCTCCGCGAACTGCCGGTCGCGCTCGGCTCGTCGGGCGGCGGCCGCGGCGTCCTGGTCGGCGACCCCGGCCTCGGCCGCGGCCTCCACCGCCTCGTCGAGCGCGGGACCGGCCGGGACCGCGCCGGCACCGCGGCCGAGTCGCGAGCGCAGGCGCGTGCGCAGCCGCGCGACGCGCGCCGGCCGCACCACGAGGCGGCCGATCCGGTCCGAGTTCACCGCGAGCAGCGGCCCGAGGACGGCCATGACGAGCACGTACAGGCCGGCGAAGGCGGTGATCCGTGCCTCCAGGCCGGCGGCAGCCGACAGCGTCGCGAGGATGAGCGCGAACTCGCCGCGGTTCACCAGGATCACCGCGGTGTTGATGCCCTGCTGGACGCTGAAGCCGTTCATCCGGGCGACGAGCTGACCCGCCACGGCGTTGAGCACGACGGTCATGCCGATCGCACCCAGGACGGGCCAGAGCACCTCGCCGAAGGTGGACAGGTCGAGGCCGAGCCCGAAGTTCACGAAGAAGAACGCCGCGAAGACGTCGCGCATCGGCAGGGCCAGCTGCTCGATGCGGTCCCGGTAGCGGGTCGCACCACAGAGCAGGCCGATCACGAACGCACCGATCGCGTCGGTGACGCCGAGCAGGTCGCCGATGCCGCCGAACATCACCGCGAGGCCGAAGAACAGCACCGTGAACAGTTCGTCGTCGCGGGTCGCGAAGATCTTCGACACCCACTTGCCGGCGAACCGGGCGAGGGTGAACATCACGACGAGGAACCCGAACGCCAGGCCGAGCTTGCCGACCACGCCCCAGACGTTCGTGTCGCCGGACAGCACGACCGAGACGATCGCCAGGTAGATGGCGATGAAGACGTCCTCGATCACGGTGACGCCGAGGATCATCGGGGTCTCGTCGTTCGCCAGACGCCGCAGCTCGATGAGCAGCTTCGTGACGATCGCACTCGACGACGTCGCCGTCATGCCCGCGATGATCAGCGCTTCACGGGTGCCCCAGCCGAGCGAGAACCCGAAGGCGAACCCGATGCCCATGTTGATCGCGACGTACGTGCCGCCGGACACCAGGAGCTTGCCGGCGTTGCCGTAGAACTCCTCCTGGTCGAACTCCAACCCGAGGTTGAACAGCAGCAGGATCAGACCGAACGTCGCGATGAGCTCGATCGTGTGCGACTCGACGTTGAGCCCGATCCACGGGGTGTGCGGGCTCGCGATGAGCCCGACCACCATGTAGATCGGGATGGCGGGCAGACCGATGGTCTTGCCCAGTCGCCCGAGCACGTAGGCGATGACGAACAGCACACCGATGGTGAGCAGTTCGCCGCCGAGGTGCACGGGTCAGCTCCCGGGCGGCGCCTCGGCGGCGGCCGCCGCCAGCTGTCCGCTGCGGTAGAAGGAGAACGCCTTGGCGACCTTCTCGGGAGCGCCCGCGACGACGATGGTGTCACCGGGGAACACGACGAAGTCGGGCGAGGGCGCGGGGTTCGCGCTGTCGCCGCGGACGACCGCGACGACGGTGAGGCCGATGAAGCCCGAGTCGTGCAGGTCGCCGAGGGGCTTGCCCGCGATGGCGTCCTCGTAGTCGACGCTGAACCAGTCGATCGACAGTCCGGGGATCTCGTCGAGCTTGTCGAGGCCCTCGGTGATGCGGGTGCCGCCGAGGAGTTCGGCGAGTGTGTGCGCCTCGTCCTCGCTCAGGCGGAGCGAGACCTTCTCGGACTTGTCCGCGCCGTCGGAGACGTCGGCGAACGAGATGAGGTCGGAGTGCCCCGACCGGTGCGTGATGACACCGCACTTGCCACCGTCGTCGGTGTAGAAGCTGTGCAGCACGCCGACTCCGGGGAGTTTGACGCGATGGACGTCGACCATGATGGCTCCCTTGGTGAGTACCCCGATGATAACCACCGGCCCCGACGCGGCATTCCGGGCGCTACGGTCGTCGCATGGGGAACACATGGGGGGCCCGACGCGTCACGGTCGCGGTCGTGGGGGTCCTGGTCGTCGCGGCGTACGCGGCACTGCTCGTCGTCGACGCACTCGTGCTCGACCCGCTCGCCGCCGTGCCCGGTCGCTCGCTCGACGGGCTGTACGCCGAGCTCGACCGGCAGGGCTTCGCGGTCGGCGCGGACGTCGCGACCGTCGTCGGCCTCGGCATCGCGGGCGTGGTCGTCGCCGTCGTGCTGGCCACCTGGCTGCTCGTGGCGCGGGCGCCGACCACCGTGCTCGTCGCCGCGCTGCTCGCTGTCGTCGCGCTGGGGGCGCCCGTGTCGTTCGCGAGCGGCTTCGCGCTCGGCATGGACGTCGCCGACGGCTTCGGGGTCGGCGGCGCTGCGCACACCGTGTGGGCCGGTGTCCGGTACCTGACGAGCGGGATCGCCTTCGTGGCCGTCCCGGTCGTGCTCGTCGTCGGGCTGACCCGGTCCGCGCGTCGGACCGCTGCTCCGGCGCGACCCGCCTGACCGACGGCGGCTCGCGCCGTGGACGTGCGGACGGACGGACGGGAGGCGCGTGGCGGGCCCGCCACGCGCCTCCCGTCCGTCACCGGGCCGGCCCGGCGTGGACGCGACCGCGCTACCGCGGCTCGGACGTCTTCTCGCCGATGACCTGCTCGTCCGAGGCCTTCGCGCCCTCAGCGCCGCTCGACCGGCCGCCGCCGACGACCACGTCGTCCTCGTCGAACCCGAACGCGATGTCCGGCGCCTCGAGCCGCACGCGGTCCGCGGACTCGTCGTCGGGCTGCAGCTGCGACTCCCGCTCGGCGGCGACCCGCTTGAGGTAGTTCGCGACCTCGTGCTCGGTGGTCTCCTGGTCCCAGCCGAGCACGTCCGCCATGAGCTTCGCCGCGACCGGGGCCGCCGACTCCCCGCGGTCCCAGGCCTCGATCGAGATGCGGGTGCGGCGGGCGAGGACGTCCTCCAGGTGCAGGGCACCCTCGTGCGAGGCCGCGTACACGACCTCCGCGCCGATGTAGTCGTCGGCCTGCGGCAGCGGCTCGCCGAGCGACGGGTCCGCGTCGACGAGCGCGAGCACCTCGGTCGCGAGCGTGCCGTACCGGTTCAGCAGGTGCTCGATCCGGACCTTGTGCAGCCCCGCGGCCCGCGCCGTGCGTCCGCGGCGGTTCCACGCGGCCGGGTACCCCTCGGCGCCGAGCAGCGGGATGTCCTCCGTCGTCGACTCCGGGATCTTGCCGTCCATCGCGGCGACGGCCTCGTCGATCGCGTCCTTGCCCATCACGCGGTAGGTCGTCCACTTCCCACCGGCGACGACCACCAGGCCGGGGACGGTGTGCGCGACGACGTGCTCGCGGCTGAGCTGCGAGGTCTGGTCCGACTGCCCCGCGAGCAGCGGGCGGAGGCCGGCGTACACGCCCTCGACGTCCTCGCGGGTGAGCGGGACCGCGAGCACCTTGTTGACGTGCTCGAGGATGTAGTCGATGTCCGCCGCGGTCGCCGCCGGGTGCGCCTTGTCGAGCTCCCAGTCGGTGTCGGTGGTCCCGACGAGCCAGTGCCGACCCCACGGGATGACGAACAGCACGCTCTTCTCGGTGCGGAGGATCATCCCCGTGTTCGACTGGAACCGGTCGCGCGGGACGACGAGGTGCACGCCCTTCGACGCCCGCACCTTGAACTGGCCGCGCGTGCCGATCATCGCCTGGGTGTCGTCCGTCCAGACGCCCGTCGCGTTGACGACCTGCTTCGCCCGGATGTCGAAATGCTCGCCGGTCTGGATGTCGTGCGCATGGGCTCCGACGACGCGCTCGCCGACCTTGATGAACCCCTCGATGCGGACCCGGCTGGCCGCGAGCGCGCCGTACGACGCGGCGGTGCGGACGAGCGACGAGACGTAGCGGGCGTCGTCGACCTGCGCGTCGTAGTAGGTCATGCCGCCGACGAAGGCGTCCTTCTTCAGGCCCGGCATGTTCTTGAGGACCTGCTTGCGGCTGAGGTGCCGGTGGTGCGGGACGCCGGGCGGGCGGCCGCCGGACCAGCTGAAGACGTCGTACATCGCCATGCCGATGCCGATGTAGAACCGCTCCCAGACGGGGTGGGTGAGCGGGTAGAGGAATCGGACCGGCTTCACCAGGTGCGGCGCGATGCGCTGGAGCAGCAGTCCGCGTTCGATGAGGGCCTCGCGCACGAGCGAGAAGTTGAGCTGCTCGAGGTAGCGGATGCCGCCGTGCACGAGCTTCGACGACCGGCTCGACGTGCCCGATCCCCAGTCGCGCGCCTCGACGATGCCGACGCTCAGGCCACGGGTGACGGCGTCGAGCGCGCTGCCGCCGCCGACGATGCCGCCGCCGACCACCAGGACGTCGAGCTCCTTGGTCTTCAGGGCCTCGATCGCCGCGGCGCGCTCCTCGGGGCCGAGCTTGGCCGTCGGGTCGAAGCCGACGCCCTGCGACCGGCCGGTGGCGGCTGAACCGCTCGTGCTGCCGTCGCGGCCGGTCGCTGCCTTGTCGGTCGTGCTGGTGGGTGCCTTCGCCATCGTCGCCTCCGAGCGTCCACGCCCGGAGCCGGCCCCCGAGCACGTTCCGAACCGGGTCCGCCCCGGCACGGTCGGCGCCGGGATGTCACCCGTGCGGGAGCACGGGACGCGTCACTGCTGGTGGTACGGCGCCACGACCACTTCTACTCGCTGGAACTCCTTGACGTCGGAGTACCCGGTCGTGGCCATCGACCGTCGGAGTGCGCCGACCAGGTTGGCCCGGCCGTCCCACGACGGGGTGGGGCCGTTGAGGATGTTCTCGAGCGGGGCGATCTGCCCGACCTCGACGCGGCGGCCGCGGGGCAGCTCGAGGTGGTGCGCCTCGGCACCCCAGTGGAAGCCACCACCCGGAGCCTCGGTCGCGCGGGCGAGGGCGGTGCCGAGCATGACCGCGTCGGCGCCGACCGCGATCGCCTTGACGATGTCGCCCGCGGTGTCGAGACCGCCGTCGGCGATGACGTGCACGTAGCGGCCGCCGGACTCGTCCAGGTAGTCACGACGGGCACCCGCGACGTCGGCCACCGCTGTCGCCATCGGCGCGTGGATGCCGAGCGCGGCACGCGTGGTCGAGGCCGCGCCGCCGCCGAAGCCGACGAGCACGCCCGCGGCACCGGTGCGCATGAGGTGCAGCGCCGACGTGTACGTCGAGGCACCGCCGACGATCACCGGGACGTCGAGCTCGTAGATGAACTTCTTGAGGTTGAGCGGCTCCTGGTTCTGGGAGACGTGCTCCGCCGAGACCGTGGTGCCGCGGATGACGAACAGGTCGACACCGGCGTCGACGACCGTCTGCGAGAACTCCTGCGTGCGCTGCGGGCTGAGCGACCCGGCGACCGGGACCCCGGCGGCACGGATCTCGGCCAGGCGTGCGGTGATCAGCTCGGCCTTGACGGGCTCCGAGTAGATCTCCTGCATGCGCTTGGTGACGTTGCCGTCGGTGAGGGTCTTGATCTCCTCGTAGTACGGCGTCGGGTCCTCGTAGCGGGTCCACAGGCCCTCGAGGTCGAGCACGCCGAGGATCCCGAGCTTGCCCATCTGGATCACCGTGGCCGGCGAGGACACGGAGTCCATCGGCGCGGAGAGGATCGGCGACGCGAAGGTGAAGGCGTCGATCGACCACTGCACGCTCACGTCGTGCGGGTCGCGGGTGCGCCGCGAGGGGACCACCGCGATGTCGTCGAACGCGTACGCCCGACTGCCGCGCTTGCCAGCACCGATCTCGACTTCAGTCACCGGGCAAGCCTAGCGGGCGGGGTGTCGCGGTGGCACGGGTGGACGGTGCAGGACGGCCGCCTCGCAGGGACCGGTCAGCGCCGGGGACGACCGCTCGGCCGACCGCGGTGGCGACGGAGCACCCGGAGCACGAGGCCGAGCAGCACCGCGAGCACCACGAGGACGACCAGGAGCACGGCCGCGACCTTGACGAGCAGGGCCGCCCCGACGAAGAGCGCCGCGAACACCACCCACACCAGGGCGTCGAGCACGAGGGGGCCGGGGCTGCGCACCCGCGTCACGCTAGCCGACGGGCGGGGGGTAGGTCGGGCCTCCCGGCCGCGCCGAGGCACGACG
>NZ_MCIG01000078.1 GCF_001705035.1 Curtobacterium sp. UCD-KPL2560
CCCCCGCACCGCCCCCACCCGCAGCAGCCGACCGGGTGCCACGGTCGCCCCGACCTCCCCGCGGGAGCCGGACCCCTCGGGCGTCCCGGCGAGGGCACCCTGCTCGACCATGATGTGCCCGGCGTCCCCGGCGTTCGACCCCACCCCGCGGACGGGCTCGTGGTCGATCGCGAGCCCCACGCCGAAGCCGGTGCCGAAGTACACGAAGGCGAAGTTCCGCGCCGAGGACTCCCCCGCCAGGAACATCTCGCCGACCACCGCCGCGGTGACGTCCTTCTCGAGCAGCACCGGGAAGCCCGTGGCCTCGGCGATCGCGTCGCGCAGCGGCACGTCGCGCCACCGGGGCAGGAACGGCGGGTCGAGCACCACGCCGGCGTCGACGTCGATCGGTCCGGGGCTCGCGATGCCGACCCCGAGCACCGCATCGACGTCGACGCCCGCCCCGCCGACGAGCCGTCCGACCGCCGAGGCGATCGTGCGCACGACCTCGGTCGGGTCCTCGGCGGACGGGGTCGAGGTCGTGGACTCCGCGACGACGGACCCGGCCAGGTCGAGGAGCACGTACGTCACGACGGCGGGGTCGACGTGCACGCCGACCGCGAACCGGCTCGAGGCCTCGAGCCGCAGGATCGTCCGGGGCTTGCCGCGTCCGGCGACGACCGTGCCCGACTCGACGATCATCCCGGCGTCGATGAGGAAGCGGGTGACGTTCGACACGGTCTGCGCGCTGAGGCCCGTCCGTGCGGCGAGTTCCACCCGGCTCAGTCCGTCGGGTGAGCGGCGGACGGCGTCGAGCACGACGGTGCGGTTGAAGCCGCCGATCGACGGCATGTTCGCGCCGCGTCGGTGCTCCGCCATGTCCGCGACCCTACCGCGACGGATCAGCCCCTCCAGGACGGACGACGCGCCCGCAGCAGCGACGCCGCCGCCGACACCACCCGCAGCAGCGACGGCCGAGGCGCGACGCCACCGCACCGCCGGATCACCGGCCACCACGACTCCGACACCGCAACGGTGCTGCAACGGTGCCGTCACCGTCCTGGCCCCCGACCGGGTGCACCGATACCCTGACCCCATGTCCGACCTGCGCCTCGTAGAACTCTCCGCGACCACGGCAGCCGCGGCCAACTCCCTGACGCTCAAGCCGGGGCAGGAGGAGTTCGTCCAGCCGACGACCTACGGCGTCGCCGAGTCCGACGTCAAGCCGAGCTCGGCCTGGACCCGTGTCGTCCTCGACGGTGACGAGGTGGTCGGCATGATCATCGGCACCTTCGACGAGGACAACGCCGCCGAGGAGCTCCGCAGCGCGATCTGGCGCGTCAACGTCGCCGCGTCGGCACAGGGTCGTGGCGTCGGTCGCTTCGCAGTGCACGGCCTGGCGGACGAGGCCCGCAGCCGCGGCTTCGAACGGTTGACGGTCGTCTACGAGCCCGGCGGTGAGGTCGGCCCCGAGGCCTTCTTCCGCGCACTCGGCTTCTCGGTGGTCCGCGAGACCCAGTACGGCGACCACTTCGCCTCGCTGACGCTCTGACCGACGACGCGGCCGGCACGCCCGCCCCCGAGGACTTCGGCGCCGCCGTCGCCGAGGTCGTCCGGTGCATCCCGGCGGGCCGGGTGATGACCTACGGCGACGTCGCGGCGGCGCTCGGCTCGCGCGGGTCCCGCGCGGTCGGCAAGGTGATGGCGCACGAGGGCTCCGACCTGCCGTGGTGGCGCGTGGTCCGGTCCGGCGGGCTGCCGCCGGTGCGGCACGAGGCCCGCGCGCTCGAGCACTACCGCGTCGAGGGGACGCCGCTCGTGCAGGGCCGGTCGGCCTGGAGGGTCGACATGCCCCGTGCGCGCTGGTCACCCACCACGGACGCCGACGACCCCTCCTGACACGGCTCGGCGGTCCGGCCGCCGGCCCGGCGCGGCCCGGCACGGTCCGGCCACGGTCGCCGCGTCCCGCGCGGCGCGACGTGCTCCCGCGCAACCAAGAGCACGTCGCACCACGGCGATCCGTGGTGCGACGTGCCTCCGGTTGTGCGCAGCGCGCGACGGCCGACCGCGTCGGACCCGCCCGCCGGGCCCGGCCCGGGCCGGGCTCGGGCCGGGCCGGTCCGGCGCGTCACTTGTAGGCGTTCACCGACCCGGCGTCCATGCGGACGGTGCCGTCGGCCTCGACGACCGGGCGACGCTCGGACCCCGGCTTCGAGTACGCCTCGAGCTTCTCGATCCGGACGTGGTCGCCGTTGGTGATGACGGCGGGCACGCACGTGTAGACCTTGTCGTTCGCGTCGGCGTCGCGCGCGGCGATCTCGACGACGTCACCGGCACCGTTGTCGACGGCCGTGCTCACCTGGTACCGGCGGAACGACCCGGTGCCGTTCGACTGCGCGGAGTACACGACCGGCACGATCCGCGCGATCGAGGGGTTCAGCGTGATGTCGATCACCTCGTCCGCCATGGTCGTCCGACCGGCTCCGCGACGCTCGTCCCCGCGGTGCACGACGGCGCCGTCGGCGGTGCGCGGCGAGGACTTCCGGTCGTCCTTCGTCCCGAACTGCGCCACGGTCTCGACGTGTCCGTCCTGGTACTGCACGAGCGCGAACACGTCGTAGTCGGTGGCGTTCGGCCACGAGATCGTGACGGTGATCGTCGGGGTCTTCGTCAGGCTGACGACCTGCCGCTTCTCGAGGCTGATCCGCCCCTTCGCGAGCCCCAGGTCCGACGCCGGGGCCGAGGCCGCCGCCGCGGTCGTGGCCCCCGCAGCGGTCGCGTCGGGCGCTGCCGCGCCGGGTGCTGCCCCCTCGGGCGTCGTCGTGGTCTTCTTCTTGCCGATGCCGAACATCTGGTCCCCCGGGTCCGTGGTGTGGTCGACGTCCATCCTGCCCGACGACCGCGCTCCGGCGTCAGTCGAACCGCACGCCCTTCGGGTTCGTGGGCAGGAGGAAGAGCACGAACAGCACGATCGAGCCGACGACCGGCAGCACGTGCAGGAACTGCCAGAAGCCGGACAGGTTCGCGTCGTGCAGCCGCCGGGCGCCGAGGGCGAGCGAGCCGACCAGCGTCGCGAGCCCCCACAGCACGAACAGGTACGAGCCGACCGGGTTCTCGAGCATCGGCGCGTCGGGGGTGAACGCCTGGGGTGCGAGCTGCAGCACGAGGCCGATCGCGAACCAGGTGATCCACCACCACCAGAACTCGGAGCGCGAGGCCCGCCCGGTGAAGACGGTGTACTTCCGCCAGAAGCGGCGCAGGGCCTCGGTGAACGGTGCCCCGTAGAAGGGGTCGCGCAGGGCGACGCCGCCGGGCTGCACGCTGTCGTTGCTCATCCCCCAAGACAACCACGTGCGCGCAGCCCGGCGCAGCTCACACGAGCGAGTCCCGCCACGCCGCGTGCAGCTGGGCGAACCGCCCGGAGCCCGCGATGAGGTCGTCGGGCGTGCCGTCCTCGACGATCCGGCCGTACTCCATCACGAGCACCCGGTGGGCGATCGCCACGGTCGACAGCCGGTGCGCGATGATCACCGCGGTCCGGTCGGCGAGCAGCGTCTCGAGGCCCTCCTGCACGAGCCGCTCGGACGGGATGTCGAGCGACGCGGTCGCCTCGTCGAGGATGAGCACCTTCGGGTCGGCGATGAACGCCCGGGCGAACGACAGGAGCTGCCGCTGCCCTGCCGACACCCGGCCACCGCGCTTGTTCACGTCGGTGTCGTACCCGTCCGGGAGCGCCGTGATGAACTCGTGCGCGCCAACGGCCCGGGCGGCCGCCTCGATCTCGGCACGGGTCGCCCCGGGCTTGCCGAGCGCGATGTTGTCCGCCACCGAGCCCGAGAACAGGTACGCCTCCTGCGTCACCATGACGATCGCACGGCGCATGTCCTTCGGGTCGAGGTCCCGCAGGTCGACGCCGTCGAGCTGCACGGAGCCCGTCGTCGGGTCGTAGAAGCGCGCCATCAGCTTGGCGAGCGTCGACTTCCCGGCACCGGTCGACCCGACGAGCGCGATGGTCTGCCCCGCCGGGATGTGGAGGTCGAACTCCGGCAGCACGACCTTGCCCGCGTTGTACGCGAACTCGACCCGCTCGAAGTCCATCTTCCCGGTGGCGTCGGGCAGGCGGACCGGCTTCACCGGGTCCGGCACGCTCGGCCGTTCCTCGAGGACGCCCGAGATCTTCTCCATCGCCGCCGACGCGGACTGGTACCCGTTGTAGAACATCGCGAGTTCCTGCGCGGGGTCGAAGAACCGCTTGGCGTACAGCGCGACCGCGAGCAGCGCGCCGACCTCGAGCGAGCCACCGACGATCCGGAAGCCGCCGACGATGACGACCGCGGCGAGCGTCGCGTTGCCGATGAGCACGAGCACCGGGTCGAACGTCCCGAACAGGTTGAACACCTTCGTGTTCGCCACCCGGTACTGCTCGACGTACCCGCCGTACTCGTCACGGTTGCGGGACTCCTTGCGGAACGCCTGCACCGCCCGGATGCCCGTCATCGTCTCGACGAAGTGCACGATCACCCGCGCCGAGGTGGTGCGGGTGGCGCGGAACAGCGTCTGCGACCGGGTCTGGAACCAGCGGACCAGGAACCACAGCGGCACGAGCGACACCGCGAGCACGAGTCCGGACGTCGGGTCGAGCAGCACCAGGGCGATCGCCGTGAACACCATGTACAGCACGCCCTGGATGAGCTGGTTCAGCCCGGAGTCGAGCAGCTCGCGGATCGAGTCGAGGTCGCTCGTCTGGCGCGAGATGATCCGGCCGGACGTGTACGTCTCGTGGAACTCGAGCGAGAGCCGCTGCGTGTGCAGGAACACGCGCTTCCGCAGGTCGAACAGGATCGCCTGGCTGATCCGGGCCGCGAGCACGGTGTACCAGGCCGTGAGCACGGCGCCGAGGATCGCGACCACGACGTACGTCGCGACGACGCCGAACGCCGGCGTCCAGTCGTCGCGGTCGAGCACCGCGGGCAGGGCGTTGTCGATGCCCCACGCGATGAGCGCGGGGCCGGCGACGGTGCCGGCGGTGGAGACGACCACGACCACGCCGAGCCAGACCAGGCGCAGCTTCAGCGGTGCCGTCAGCGAGCCGAGCAGGGCGAGCGAGCGGCGCCGCAGGCGCTTGCTCTCCGCCTTCGTGTAGTCCTGCCGCTCCTCGCCGCGCACGCCGAGGGTGGTGACGGACGCGGTGATCGGTGCGGCAGTCTGCGTGTCCGCAGCCTCGGCACCGACGGGATCCGTGCCTCCCGGCCCGGCTGCCGTGTCGACGGGCGGGAACTGGTCCTGCTGGGTCATGCCATCGCCTCCTCTCGGGCGGGTGCGTCGTCCTCGTCGAGCGAGGAGATGACGTAGCGGTAGTGCTCGTTGGTGGCCATCAGCTCCGAGTGGGTGCCGACGGCGGTGATCCGGCCGCCCTCCATGAGCGCCACCCGGTCGGCGAGCGTCACGGTGGACGGGCGGTGCGCGACGATGAGCGACGTGGTGTCGGCGAGGACCCGGCGGAGCCCGGCCTCGACCCGCGCCTCGGTGTCGACGTCGAGCGCGGACAGCGGGTCGTCGAGCACGAGGACCGACGGCCGCGCGGCGATCGCGCGCGCGAGCGCCAGGCGCTGCCGCTGCCCACCGGAGAGGGACAGCCCCTCCTCGCCGACGCGGGTGTCGACGCCCTCGGGCAGGTCGTCGACGAAGGACGCCTGCGCGATGTCGAGGGCCTCGCGCATGATCCGCTCGGCCTCGTCCCCGCTGAGGTCCGGACGCCCGAGCAGCACGTTGTCACGCACGCTCGTCGAGAAGAGCGTGGCGTCCTCGAACGCGACGCCGACGTGCCGACGGAGCTCGGCGCGGGTGAGGTCACGGACGTCGACGCCGTCGATCGTGATCGAACCGCCGGTGACGTCGTAGAGCCGCGGGACGAGCGACAGCAGCGTGGTCTTGCCGCTACCGGTCAGGCCGACGAGCGCCATGGTCTCGCCGGGCTGCAGCTGCAGCTCGACGCCGTCGACCAGGTCCGGGTACTCGTCGGTCGCGTCCTGGTACCGGAAGTGCACGTCGTTGAACGACAGCGCACCGTGCGGTTCCGCGATGGTCTTCGGCTCCGCGGGGTCCTGGATCGTGTTCTCGGAGTCCATCACCTCGAAGAACCGGTCGATCGCGGTGCGGGTGTCGAAGGTCATCGACAGGAAGAACCCGATCGACTCGATCGGGAACCGCAGCACGGTCGCGGTCGCGAAGAACGCGAAGAGCTGCCCGACCGTCATCTCGCCCTGGGACGCGAGCCAGATGCCGGCGAGCAGGCACAGCGCGAACGCGACGTCGGGGACGAGCAGCAGCCAGAGCCAGATGCCGGCGATGGCCTTCGCCTTCTCGATCTCGGTGCCGCGGAGCGCCTCGGCCTGCTCGCTGAACTCCTCGAGCTTGCTGCGGCCGCGACCGAACGCCTTGAGCACGCGGATGCCGTGCACCGACTGCTCGACGCTCGTCGCGAGGTCACCGACCTGGTCCTGGCTGCGGCGCGCGACGATCGAGTAGCGGCGCTCGAACAGCAGCGCGGTCACCCAGATCGGGATGCACGCCACCAGGAAGATCACCCCGAGCAGCCACCCGAAGGTGAACAGCACGACGAAGCCGACCGCGATGGTCACGATGTTCACCACGAGCAGGACGACGCCGAACGCCAGCCAGCGACGGATGAGCGACAGGTCGGACACCGAGCGGGACAGCAGCTGCCCGGACTCCCAGCGGTCGTGGAACGACACCGGCAGGTCCTGCAGCTTCGCGTACAGCGCGTTGCGCATGTTCGACTCGATGCGGGTCGAGGGCCGCATCACCAGTCGGCGGCGCGAGGCGATGAAGAACGCCTCGAGGGCGCCGAGTGCGAGCACGGCCAGGCCGGCCGGCCAGATCTGCCCGGCGTCGCCGGTCGACAGCGGGCCGTCGACGAGCCACTGCAGCACGTAGGGGATGGCGAGCGCGACGAGCGAGGCGCCCATCGCGGCGGCCACGCCGCCGATCAGGCGCCCGCGGTACGGGCGCACGTAGGGCATGATGCGCGCGATCGCGCGCAGCGTGGAGGGTCGGTCGGTGGAGGGTCGGACGGTGGACGGGCGCGCCTGGTCGGGCGTCTGGGACATGGGTTGCGTCCTCGTGCATCTGCCGTCCCACCCGGTCGGGTCGTCGGTCCGCCGACGGGTCGCGTCGGTGGGCGTCGGGCCGGCCGGGAGGCACGGTGGGCGTTGCGTGGTGGGCTCCGGCCGGGCGCGTGGTCGCGCCGGCACCGTCACGTGGTGTGACGGCACACGGGCCGGTCGTGCCGGGGGACGTCGGTCCCCCGGGCGTCGAGCGGGCGGTGCGCGCCCGACGACGGGGTCGTCGTGCGCGCGGGGCGTCGGGGGCGCCTGGCTAGACGGCGGCCACGGCCGGGGTCGAGCGCGGCTGGGCCGTGCGGGACCTGGGTCGCGGATCCGGGGTGTTCCCCACGAGGGACACGATCCCCGTCCGGGCAGCCGATGCCACTGTGCCGGTCGTCGTGTCCATCGTCACTCCAGTCGTCGTCTTCGTCACCGTTGTGTCCACGGGACGGCCGATCCACAGGGGATCGTCGGCGTCGGTCGCGGAGCCTTACAGACTATTGACAGTCGCTCGTGCCGCGCAACGGGTCCGGACGAAGTCGTGGTTGATCGACGCGGTGGAAGAACCTGCCGGCGCCCGGTGCCGTCGCCGGGCACAGGCACCGACGCCGCTGCCGGTGCCTGCGTCGGCGTCAGTGGAAGAAGTGCCGCTCGCCCGTGAAGTACATCGTCACGCCGGCCGCCTGCGCCGCCGCGATCACCTCGGCGTCACGGACGCTCCCGCCCGGCTGGGCGACCGCGCGGACCCCGGCGTCGAGCAGCACCTGCAAGCCGTCGGCGAACGGGAAGAACGCGTCGGAGGCGGCGACGCTCCCGGCGGCACGGTCGCCCGCGCGGGTGACGGCCAGGTGGCAGGAGTCCACCCGGTTCACCTGGCCCATGCCGACGCCGACGCTCGCGCCCCGGTCGGCGAGCAGGATCGCGTTCGACTTCACCGCACGGCTGGCCTTCCACGCGAACGCGAGGTCGGCCAGGGTGGCGTCGTCAGCGGGTGCACCGGCGACGAGGTCCCACGTGGACTGGTCGAAGGCCGTGAAGCGGTCGGCGTCCTGCACGAGGAAGCCGCCGGAGACCTGCTTGACCTCGCGGGTCGCGAGGGCGAAGTCGGCCGGCAGGGTGAGCAGCCGGATGTTCTTCTTCCGGGACAGGAGCTCGAGCGCCTCGGGGTCGAACGCCGGGGCGATGACGACCTCGGTGAAGATGTCCGCGACCGTCTCGGCCATCTGCAGCGTGACCGGGCGGTTCGCCGCGATGACGCCACCGAACGCCGAGAGCGGGTCGCACGCGTGGGCGGCGGCGTGGGCCGAGGCGATCGGGTCGACCGCGTCGGCGGGGGCGGTCGCGATGCCGCACGGGTTCGCGTGCTTGATGATCGCGACCGCGGGGGTGTCGAAGTCGTACGCGGCACGGACGGCGGCGTCGGCGTCGACGTAGTTGTTGTACGACATCTCCTTGCCGTGCAGCTGCGTCGCCTGGGCGATGCCCGCTCCCCCGACGGTCGTGTACAGCGCCGCCGCCTGGTGCGCGTTCTCGCCGTAGCGGAGGGTCGCGGCCAGGTCGGCGTCGATCCGCAGGTGCGCGTCGAACGACCCGGGCGTCGCGAGGTCACCGGCGGTCGTCGGGGCCGCGGCCTGCTCGACGACGTCGCTGGCGAAGTACGACGCGACCGCGGCGTCGTACGAGGCGGTGTGCGCGAACGCCTGCGCGGCGAGGCGCTTCCGGAGCGCGAGGCTCGTGCCACCGGCCCGCACGGCCTCGACGACCTCGGCGTAGGAGGACGGCGACACGACGATCGCGACGTTCGGGTGGTTCTTCGCCGATGCCCGGACCATCGCGGGGCCGCCGATGTCGACGTTCTCGACCACGGTCGCGGCGTCGGCACCGGAGGCCACGGTCTCGACGAAGGGGTAGAGGTTCACGACGACGAGCTCGAACGGCGCGATGCCGAGCTCGGCGAGCTGCTGCTCGTGCGACGCCAGCCGCAGGTCGGCGAGCAGCCCGGCGTGCACGGCGGGGTGCAGGGTCTTGACGCGGCCGTCGAGCGACTCCGGGAACCCGGTCACGCTCGACACGTCGGTCACGGCGTACCCGGCGTCGCGGATCGTCTGCGCGGTGCTGCCCGTCGACACGAGCTCGACCCCGGCGTCGGCCAGGGCACCTGCGAGCTCCAGTAGCCCGCTCTTGTCGCTGACCGAGACGAGGGCGCGACGCACGGGGACGACGTCGCGGTGGCGGTAGAGGCTGGGGTCGGCGGCGTGCACGCTCATGCGCTCGGGGGGCCCTTCAGGTCGGTGGTGCCGGTGGCGATGTCGAGGACGGTCTGGATGAGCAGGCGACGCTCGACCGGCTTGATGCGGTCGTGCAGCGTCGACTCGGTGTCGCCCGGCAGCACCGGGACGCGTTCCTGGGCCAGGATCGGGCCGGTGTCCACACCGTCGTCGACCTGGATGACGCTCGCGCCGGTCTGCTCGACCCCGGCGGCGAGGGCGTCCCGGACGCCGTGCGCGCCGGGGAACTCGGGCAGGTACGCGGGGTGCGTGTTGATGATCGCCGGGGCGAACTCGGACACCACGGCGTGGGGCAGCAGGCGCATGAGGCCGGAGAGCACGAGCAGGTCGGGCGACCACGGGCGGATCTGGGCGGCGAGCTCGGCGCCCCACTCCTCGCGCGAGGCGTACCGCGAGAACGGGACCGTGAAGGTCGGGATGCCGAACTCCTCGCCGAGCCCGAGGCCCTCGGCGTCACGGTCGGCCCCGATCGCGACGACGCGGGCGGGGTACTCGGCAGCGGTGGTCGCCTGGAGCAGGGCCCGCAGGTTCGACCCGGTACCGGAGATCAGGACGACCAGTTCGAGCACGGACACCAGCCTAGCGGCGCAGGACGACGCGGCGTGGCGCGGCTACGCGTCGCGCTTCGGACGACGCCACCAGGGCAGTTCGTCCTCGGCGATCTGGTCGGTCGCGTCCCAGTTCGAGCGGCCACCGGTCGGCGCCGGACGTGCGGGGTCGCCGTGGTCGCGTCGGCCGCCCGTCCCGTCCTGCCCGTCCTGCGCACGCTGCTCGTCCGGGACGTCGACGCCGGTGTCGTCCCGCCCTCCGACGAACTCCTCGGTGCTCCACGGGAACGCGGGCTGGGGCTCGGTGCCCGGGGCGTGCGGCAGCGGCTCGGCGTCCTGCTCGGGGAGTGCGGCCCGGTCGGGTGCGCCCGCTCCGGGCACGCGGTCGCGCAGGCCACGCAGGTCGGCGGCGCTCGATCGGACCCCGTCGGCCGCACCACGGAGGCGGTCGCGCAGGTTGCTCACGGCTCCGCGCGGCGAGTGCGAGGCGCGGTCGATCGGGGCAGCGACCGGGGCGACGCGCTCCGCGGCGACCACGTCGGTGCGGGCCCAGTCCGGCAGCGGGACGTCGTCGGGCTCCGCCACGGGCGTGGACGAGGACGGCGACGCGGGGGCGGACGCGGACGGCGACGCGGGGCGCGCTGCCACGGGCTCGGCGGGGACGGGCGGGGCGGTGACGGGCTCGTCGGTGATGGGCTCGGTCACCTGCCCGGCCAGGACCGGGTCGACGGCCCCGGGGTCGTCGACGGGCGCATCGGGGTGGTCGACGTGCGTGGACGAGTCGTGCGCCTCCCGCACGACGAAGCGGTGCGGCTCGCCGGCGCGACCGGCCCCGGCCTCGTCGAGGGCGGCGACGAGCGACCCGGCACGGGCGTCCTCGGCGGCCGCGTCGGCATCGGCGCCGTCCGACGCCTCGTGCCAGCGCTCCCGCCCCCAGCCGCCCTCGGGCGTCCGGAGCAGGTCGCTGCCGATCGCGAGGGCGACGACCGCGGGGACGCCGACCTCGAGCGCCGCGAACAGCCCGACGAGCAGCCCGTCCGGACCGGCCTGGGCGAGTCGCCCCGGGCCGACCGACCCCGACGCGATGCCGGTCAGGACGCCGGTGAGCACGCCCGCGACGACGCCCGTGGCGACACCGGCGAGGGCCCGCTGCACCGCCGAGTCCCGGTCGCCGAGCGCCTGCACGAGCCGGGGACGCAGGAGTCCGCCGACGACGAAGCCGGCCACCACGGGCACGAGGACCCAGAGCAGGCCGAAGGTGTGCCCGGACGCCGGCAGGGCGCCGAACACGGGGATGCCCGGGATCGGGCCGAGCACGGTGCCGACCGGCGAGACGCTCGACCCGGAGCCGATCGCGAAGCCGGGGCCGACCAGCCACGCGGTGGCCCACGCGACCAGGTCGGGCAGGAACGCGAGCTGGCCGACGGTCATCGCGATGCCGCCGACGACACCCGCGTGCGAGCGCTCGTACAGGGCGATCACGTCGGCGAACGAGGTGAGCAGCAGCAGGGCGACGACGACCCCGGCGGCCGCGACCACGACGGCCGTCACGATCGTGCCGGCGCGGAGCGCGAAGGCCGCGGTGGTGCGCCATACCCCGGGGATCCGGTCGGTCAGGTCGAGCACGCGCTGCGTCAGCGGGTCGGCCGGCAGGGCGCGACGACGACGGCACACCTCGGAGGTGACGAGCGCCGGGACCGCGAACCAGAGCGCGGGCAGCACGACGGACTGCCACACCACGGGGTGGATCGCGGCGGACGAGGCCGACAGCGCGACGCCGGTGCCGAGCAGGGCGACGCCGACGGTCCCGACGAGCAGGCCGGTGGTCCGGTGGTCGGTCTCGGCGAACCGCCGTCCGGCGCGTCCACCGAGCCAGGCGGTGACGACGGCGAACCCGAGCGCCGCGAGCGTGACGTGCACGTCCCCGGCGGCGCCCTCGACCCCGGCGGCCCCGGCGGCGTCCGCACCGAGCCGGAACGTGACGTCCACACCGTGCCCGACGAGCCAGACGCTGCCCGCGGCCTTCCAGAAGACGTCCCAGTCGACCTGGAGCCCGTACTCGAAGCCCCAGAGCAGGGTCAGCGGCACGAGTGCGATGCCGAGGCCCACGCCGACCGTCACGATCGCCTCGACGGCGGCCAGCAGTGCGGTTCCCAGGCGGTTCATCCGGGCCAGGGTACGTGCCGCCCGTGGTGACGCGGGCGAGCCGCGCGGCACCGGTGGAGACTCACGACCGTCCACAGGCAGACGGGAGGCGCGGTACCGACCGGCACCGCGCCTCCCGTCCGTCCGTGTCGGACGTGCGCCGCTAGCGCGCGGCGACCACCTCGCGCAGCAGCGCGGCCGTCTCGGACGGCGTCTTGCCGACCTTGACGCCCGCGGCCTCGAGCGCCTGCTTCTTCGCCTCGGCGGTGCCGGCGGACCCGGACACGATCGCGCCCGCGTGGCCCATCGTCTTGCCCTCGGGGGCCGTGAAGCCCGCGACGTAGCCGACGACCGGCTTCGTGACGTGCGCCTTGATGTAGTCGGCGGCACGCTCCTCGGCGTCGCCGCCGATCTCGCCGATCATCACGATGGCCTCGGTCTCCGGGTCGGCCTCGAACGCGGCGAGCGCGTCGATGTGCGTCGTCCCGACGACCGGGTCGCCGCCGATGCCGATGGCGGTCGAGAAGCCCAGGTCACGCAGCTCGTACATCATCTGGTAGGTCAGGGTGCCCGACTTCGACACGAGACCGATCGGACCCTTGCCGGTGATCGTCGCCGGGGTGATGCCGACGAGCGACTCCCCCGGGGTGATGATGCCGGGGCAGTTCGGCCCGATGATGCGGGTCTTCCCGCCGAGCGCCTTCGCGTGCGCCCAGAACGCCGCGGAGTCCTGCACGGGGATGCCCTCGGTGATGACGACGACGAGGGGGACCTCGGCGTCGATGGCCTCCATCACGGCGTCCTTCGCGAACGCCGGCGGGACGAAGACGATCGAGACGTCGGCACCGGTGGTGTCGACGGCCTCGCGCACCGAGCCGAACACGGGCAGCTCGACGTCGCCGTGGGTCACGGTGGTACCGGCCTTGCGGGCGTTGACGCCACCGACCACCTGCGTGCCCGCCCCGAGCATGAGCGCGGTGTGCTTCGTGCCCTCGCCGCCGGTGATGCCCTGGACGATGACCTTGGAGTCCTTGGTGAGGAAGATCGACATGGTCAGTCCCTTCAGGCCGCTGCAGCGGCGAGTTCGGCGGCCTTCTCGGCCGCGTCGTCCATGGTCGCGGCGACGGTGACGAGCGGGTGCGCCGCCTCCGCCAGGATCCGACGACCCTCGTCCACGTTGTTGCCGTCCAGGCGGACGACGAGCGGCTTGGTGGCCGCGTCGCCGAGGATGCCGAGCGCGGCGACGATGCCGTTCGCGACGGCGTCGCAGGCGGTGATGCCGCCGAAGACGTTCACGAACACGCTCTTCACCTGCGGGTCGCCGAGGATGACGTCGAGGCCGTTCGCCATGACCTCGGCCGACGCACCGCCGCCGATGTCGAGGAAGTTCGCGGGCTTCACGCCGCCGTGGCGCTCACCGGCGTAGGCGACGACGTCGAGCGTCGACATGACGAGCCCGGCGCCGTTGCCGATCACGCCGACCTGGCCGTCGAGCTTGACGTAGTTGAGGCCGTGCTGCTTCGCCTTGGCCTCGAGCGGGTCCTCGCTCGCGGTGTCCTCGAGCTCGGCGTGGCCCTCGTGGCGGAAGTCGGCGTTCTCGTCGAGCGAGACCTTGCCGTCGAGCGCCAGGATCTGGCCGTCACCGGTGCGGACGAGGGGGTTGACCTCGACCAGGGTGGCGTCCTCACCCGCGAAGACGTCGTAGAGCTTCACGAAGACGCCGGCCACCTGGTCGACGAGCTCGTCCGGGAACCCGGCCTGGCGCGCGATGTCGATCGCCGCTTCCTCGTTGATCCCGGTCAGCGGGTTCACCTCGACACGGGCGAGCGCCTCGGGCTTCTCGACCGCGAGCTGCTCGATCTCCATGCCGCCCTCGACGCTGACGAGCGACAGGTAGGAGCGGTTCGCCCGGTCGAGCAGCACCGAGAAGTAGAACTCCTCGGCGATGTCGGCACCCTGGGCGACCATCACGCGCTGCACGGTGTGGCCCTTGATGTCGAGGCCGAGGATCGCCTGCGCGTGCTCGTACGCCTCGTCGGGCGTCTTGGCGACCTTGACGCCGCCCGCCTTGCCGCGGCCGCCGACCTTCACCTGCGCCTTGACGACGACGACACCGCCGATCTGCTCGGCCGCCGCCTTCGCCTCCTCGGGGGTGTCGGCGATGATGCCCTGCAGCACAGGGACGCCGTAGGACTCGAAGAGGTCCCTGGCCTGGTACTCGAAAAGATCCACGCTGTTCTTCTTCCCGCACGGTTCGTGCGATCGGCATCGGTCGTCCGGTCGCGCTCTCAACGTCGAGGGTCGCTCGATGTCGAGACAACGGCCGCGCCCACCATACCGCCGCCGGGTGGACGGCCCGCGTCCCGCGGGTGTCGGCCGGGAGGCCCGCCCCGCCCCGACGGCCGGCCCACGTCGTCCGGACCGCCGGACAGGAGGCC
>NZ_MCIG01000079.1 GCF_001705035.1 Curtobacterium sp. UCD-KPL2560
CGGGGTCGGCCGACCGCCGCCTCCGCGCCCACCACCACTCCGCCCGTCCCGCCCGGCGCGTCAGCGCCGGGCGGGACGGGCGGAGTGGTGGTGGGCGCGGAGGCGGCGGTCGGCCGACCCCGTCAGTGGGGGCCGGCCGTCGCCGTCAGCGGCGGTCGGCGGACGCTGCGGAGCGCTCGGGCTCGACGATCGTGCGGACGGCCTCGGTCGAGATGCGCTCGCGCTCGACGGGGGCGGGACCACCGTGGTCGTCGGCGGACATCGTCCGCTCGTCGAACGGCGCCGCTCCGGACAGGACCCGCTCGACCTGCTCCTTGTCGATCTGCCGGGTCCACGTGCCGACCAGGACGGTCGCGACCGCGTTGCCGGTGAAGTTCGTCAGGGCGCGGGCCTCGGACATGAACCGGTCGATGCCGACGATGAGCCCGACGCCGTTCACCAGGTCGGGGCGGTGCGCCTGCAGCCCGCCGGCGAGGGTCGCGAGGCCGGCACCGGTGACGCCCGCGGCGCCCTTCGAGGCGATGATCATGAAGACCAGGAGCGAGATCTGCTCCGGGATGTTCAGCGGGGTGCCGAGCGCGTTCGCGATGAACAGCGACGACATCGTCAGGTAGATGGCGGTGCCGTCGAGGTTGAACGAGTAGCCGGTCGGGACGGTGACGCCGACGACGGGCTTCGAGACGCCGAGGTGCTCCATCTTCGCGATGAGCCGGGGCAGGCTGACCTCGCTCGAGGAGGTCGAGACGATGAGCAGGTACTCGCGGCCGAGGTACTTCATGAGCCGGAAGATGTTCACGCCGGTCACGAGGCGGAGCAGCAGGCCGAGGACCCCGACGACGAAGACGATGCACGTGATGTAGAACGCGACCATGAGGGTGCCGAGGGCCACGAGTGCCGCGACGCCGGTGGCGCCGACCACGGCCGCGATCGCGCCGAAGGCTCCGACCGGGGCGGCCCACATCACCATCGCGAGGATGCGGAACACGAGGGCCTGCAGGTGCCGGATGCCGGTGAGGATCGGTGCGCCCTTCTCGCCCATCGCCTGGAGCGCGAAGCCGACGAGCAGCGCCACGAAGAGCGTCTGCAGGATGCTGCCGCTCGTCAGCGACGACACGAGCGTGGCGGGGATGATCCCGAGCAGGAAGCCGGACGTCGACGATGCGTCCTCGGTGGAACCGGCCGGCGGGTCGTACTTCGCGGTCGACATGTCGAGGTGGTCGCCCGGGTGGATGAGGTTGCCGACGACCAGACCGATCGCGAGGGCGAAGGTCGACATGGCGATGAAGTACCCGAGCGCGAGCCCACCGACCTTGCCGACCGTCGCCGCCTTGGCGATCGAGCCGACACCGAGGACGATCGTGCAGAAGATGACGGGGGCGATCATCATCTTGATGAGGGCGATGAAGCCGTCCCCGATCGGCTTGAGACCGACCGCGAAGGTCGGTGCCGTGAGCCCGACCACGATGCCGGCGGCCACGGCTGCGATGACCGCGATGTAGAGCCAGTGCGAGCGGTCCAGCCCGCGACGCCGTGCGGGGCGTGCGGTGGACGAGTGCGTCGATGCCATGAGACTTCCTTGTCGTCAGGACCGGGGCGTCGTCACCTCGGTCGGCTCGTTCCCCGGTGGGGACGGGCCCACCCTGCCGCGGACCGCACACGGGAGGGGACTTGTGTTCATTGCGTTCACGGATGGCCCCACGCGGTCGGGTCGTGTCGCAGAATGGGGGTCCCGCGACGAGGCGAGGAGGGTCTGACCGTGGCACCGAGACGCTGGAGCATCGCCAGGCGGCTGTTCGCGCTGCAGCTGTTGTTCGTCGTGGTCGGCGTCGCGGTGGGTGGCGCCTGGAGCTGGTCGTCGGCGCGCGCGGACCTCGAGGAGCGTGCCGCCGACCGGAGCACCGCCGTCGCGGTCTCGATCGCGCGGAACCCCTTCGTCGTCGAGCAGGCGTCGACGAGCGATCCCTCCGCGCGGCTCGAGCCGTACGCGCTCGACCTGATGCGCCGCACGCACACGGACTTCATCACGATCATGGCGCCGGACCGCACCCGCTGGACGCACCCGGACCGCGCCGAGATCGGCCGGCCCTTCCGTGGCACGATCACGCCGGCGCTGCGGGGCGAGACCTTCACCGAGACCTTCGCCGGGACGCTCGGCCCCTCGGTGCGCGCGGTCACCCCGATCACCGACCAGGACGGCACGGTCGTCGGGCTCGTCGCCGCGGGCGTCACCGTCGCGAACATCTCCACCGCGCTGGTGCCCCGGCTCGTGTCCGTCGTCGTGCTCGCCCTGGCGATCGTCGCGGTCTCGGCGCTGTTCTCGTGGCTGCTCAGCCGGTACCTCGGCCGGGTCACCGGTGGCCGCGGTCCCGAGGAGCTCGCGCGGGTGTTCGCCTCGTACGAGGGCGTGCTCCACTCCGTCCACGAGGGACTCGTCGTCATCGACCGGTCCGGAGCCGTCGTGCTGCACAACGACCGGGCCGCGGAACTGCTGCACCTGCCCCCGCCCGCCGAACGGCAGGAGCCGATCCCGCTCGCCGAGGTCGACCTGCCGGAGGGTCTGCGGGCGCTGCTCGCGTCCGGGGACCGCGCGGTGGACGAGACCCACGAGACGGCCGACCGTGTGCTCGTGGTGAACCAGGAGCTGGCGTTCCCGCGGGGGTCGGCGAAGCCGCTCGGCACGGTGGCCACGATCCGGGACCGGACCGAGGTGCTGCACCTGTCCGGGGAACTCGCGGCGACGCGGACCCTCACGGACGCGCTGCGGTCGCAGACGCACGAGTTCGCCAACCGGATGCACGCGGTCGTCGCCCTCATGGAACTCGGTCGGGTCGACGAGGCGATCCGGTTCGCGTCGGACGAGCTCGACCGACACGCGGACGCCGGGGCGCCCGAGGTCGGTGTCCGCGCCGACGGCGGGGAACCGCTCACCGCGACCGCCCAGGTGCTCGCCGCCGTGCTGAGCGGGAAGCGCGCGCAGGCGCACGAGCGATGCGTCGTGCTCGTGGCCGACACCAGCGGCCTGCGAGGGGCGGTGTCCGCGCCCGCGAGCGACGTGATCACGGTGCTCGGGAACCTCGTCGACAACGCCGTGGACGCCGTGGCCGAACACGCCGGGGGACCGGAAGGACCTCGGGTGTTGGTCACCGTCGCGACGCTCGACGACGGGCACACGCGGATCACGGTCGAGGACAACGGCCCCGGGATCGCCGACGTCGGTGCCGCCTACGAACGGGGGTGGTCGACGAAGCCGTCCGGGCCGGAGGGGCGGGGGATCGGACTCGACCTCGTCCGGTCCACCCTCGCCGCCGTCGGCGGGACGATGACCGTCGACACCGGCCCCACGGGGAGCACCTTCGTGGTCGACCTCGACGCCCGGCAGGTGGTCGCGTGACCGACACGATCCGGGTCCTGATCGTCGAGGACGAACCCCTCACCGCGGAGGCCCACGCCGCGTACGTCGCGCGGGTGGAGGGCTTCACGGTGGTCGCCTCCGCGGCGACCGGACGGGAGATGCTCGCCGCGGTCGCCGCCGAGAAGCCCGACCTCGTCCTGCTCGACTTCAACCTGCCCGACGCCCACGGCCTGCAGCTCGTCCGCGCCCTGCGCACCGCCGGGTCCGCCGTCGACGTCATCGCCGTCACCGCTGCGAACGACGTCCGGGGCGTGCGGAACGCGATCGCGCTCGGCATCGTGCAGTACCTCGTCAAGCCGTTCAGCTTCCGCACCTTCGCCGACCGCCTGACCACGTACCGCGAGTACCGCCGCGGGTTCGACGACCGTCGGTCGCTCTCGCAGGCGGACATCGACCAGCGGCTCGGCACGCTCCGCCCGGCGGTGCCGACCGAGCCGGAGAAGGGCATCGCGCGCGAGACGCTCGAGTCGATCGAGGGCGTCCTGATGCGTGCGGACGGCGGGGCTTCGGCGACCGAGGTGGCGCAGGCGACGGGGACGTCGCGCGTGACCGCCCGCCGGTACCTGGAGCACTTCGTCGCCGTCGGGCAGGTCGAGAAGGACGTCCGGCACAGCGGCCAGGGGAGACCGGAGTACGAGTACCGCTGGCTACGGTGAGCCGTGTGGCGGGCCGTCGCCAGGAAGCCGCTGCGAGGGGGAGGTAGGCAGATGCGTGTTCGAGGGATGTCCGGACGGCAACGGGTCGTGATCGCGGCGCTCGCCGCACTCGTGATCGCCGTGACCGGGTGCTCGGACGACCGTGGCTCGCGAGACGCCGCGGGGACGACCCGGCAGCAGGTGGAGCGGATGAGCCTGCACGAGGAGTTCGACCGGGCGGGGGAGCGGTACGAGCGAGGTCAGGCGCTGCTCGCCGACGCACAGGCGCGGATCTCCGACGGGGTGTGGACCTGGAACGGCGGGGACGTTCTCCCGCTTCCCGGCGACGATGCGTTCGGCGACGTGCCCGACGGGGCGACGGCGGAGAACAGTTACTCGTTCCGGACGGTCCGGATCCTCCACCCGGAGGGGGCGACCGGCGCGGCTGCGGACCTCGAACCGATGCGGCGCTGGTTCGACGAGGAGGGGTGGCGTTCGCGGAGCGCCGAGATCGGGCAGAGCACCGAGCTGCGGGCGGACACCGGGGACGGCTGGTGGGTGACGTGGACGGTGCGGAAGAACGGCCAGTACTCGGTCGGCGTCTACAGCGAGACGTTCTGGACCAACGACACCGATGCGCTCGTCGAGGCGATCGCAGTCCGAGACCCGGCGGACTTCCCCGAGGAGTCGGCGCCCGGGGTGTCCGCGCCCTTCCCGAAGTGGAGTGACCCGGTGCGGGAGCCCTGAGGGACGGAGCCTCCACCGGGCTCAGAACGACGATCGCAGGCCTCGCCCCAGATCATCCGGTCGGACAGCTCCTCGGGGATCTCCTCGTCGAGCGGCAGCTCGAACCGCTCGAAACCTTCGGGCATCGCGCGGTAGCTCGCCCACCGATCGACGAGCTCGGCAGCGGCACGGTCGGCCTCGTCCGCGGAGGCGAAGAACCCGAGGAGCTTGGCGCCGATCACCTCGTCCTCCGCCACCGTGGACCGGTGCACGAGGAGCCAGACGGTCATGCGTCGACCTGGAAGAAGTCGGAGTTCCAGCCGCTGACGATCCCGACCTCGTACCGGTCGACGTGGACCGTGCGACTGCCGCCCGTCTCCCGTCGCCGCTCCGCGGCGTAGGCGTTCGCTGCCGCTGCCGTGGAGAAGGCGCCGAGGACCCGGTCGAGGTCGTCGTCACCGGGGAAGATGGCGTCCTCCTCGGACACCCACCACACGGCCGTGGGCGCTTCGGGATCAGGAGTGCTCTGCACCGTGACACCGTACCGACCGCGATCGCGTCACGTTCCGGATTCTGACGATCTCGGTGCACGGATCCCGAGGATGCTGCACCGGGATCGTCACAACCGCAGAACGATGACGGGTCGCTGACTCGACCATGCGTGAAGCGACCACGAGCGTCGCGACCACGCGCGGACGCGGACCGACGGTGGGTCGCTGTCGCGACCACGGTCRGACCGCGACACCAGTCGTTCCGGCGCGCGACACCGGACGGTCCCCGGGCGTCGGAACCACGAGGGCTCCTGCTCGTCAGTCGAACATCTCCGCCAGGGCCGCGTACGGGTCGCCCTCGACCCGGTGCGCCGACCGCCCCTCGGGCCAGTGGGTCGTGCCGTCGTCCGGCCAGCACGGCACGACGTGGAAGTGCAGGTGGGGGACGCTCTGCCCGGCGTCCGGGCCCGAGGCCTGCAGCACGACCGTCCCCGTCGCCCCGAGTCCCGCACGCATCGCACGGGTGACGCGCTGCACGAGCGCGATCGTCGCCGCGAGCGACGTCGGCCCGGCGGCGCGGAGGTCGACCGTGTGCTCCACCGGCACGACGAGCGTGTGCCCCGGGGCCAGTGCGGAGTCGGGCAGGGGCGCGAACGCCACCGCCTCGGGTTCCCGCTCGACCCACACGGCGGGCGACGAGCCCGCGATGATGCCGCAGAAGGTGCAGGCGTCCGTCATCCCCGACGCCGTGCCCGTGCGAGCACCGCGACGACGGCCAGGCCCGCTGCGACGGCTCCGCCCCAGATGAGTGCGGTCATGGTTCCCCCTCCGTCCGGCGCCGGTCACCACGTCGGTGTGGTGCGCTCGACGCTCCCGTACCCGGATCGCGTCCGTGACCCGGGGCCCGCGTCCGTTCCCCGGGTCGCGGTCGACTCCGAGTATGGCGTCGGCAGGCCCGATCGGTCCAGCGTCGGTCGGTCGGTCGGAACGGGAGCGTGCTGCGTGGCCGAGCTGTCCGAGCCCTCATGGTGCACCGGGGTCGTTCGTCATACGATCGTCTTGCGGCACCCGTGGTGCAGCCGTTCGGGTCGGCTCGCACCGCGGGTGCTCACCACCCGTCCGCACGGGGGCACGGCACCGTGCTGGTCGCCGCGGACGGCCGGGAGGCGCGGCTCGCGCCCGTCACGCCGCCCACGTCCGCCCCGCCGACCGTAGGGTGACCGCATGACCGTGCACGTCCGACCCGTCCGCCCCGCCGACGAACGGGCGTGGTCGACGCTCTACGCCGGGTACCGCGCCTTCTACCGACTCCCCGACGACCCCGCGGCCGTGGCGACCACCTGGTCGTGGGTGTCCTCCGGTGCGCACGGCTTGACCGGGCTCGTCGCGGTCGACGCCGACGACCGACCCGTGGCGCTCGCGAACCTCCGCCGGTTCGTCCGACCGTCGACCGCGAGCACCGGGCTGTACCTCGACGACCTGTTCACCGCTCCGGACGCGCGGGGCACCGGTGCGGCGACGGCGCTCCTGCACGCGGCTGCGTCCCTCGCGGCCGACGAGGGCGCGACCGTCGTCCGGTGGATCACCGCCACCGACAACGACCGGGCCCGCCGCGTGTACGACACGGTCGCGTCGGCGACGCCGTGGGTCACCTACGACCTGGCGCCGGCACCGCACTGACGGCGCCGGCACCGCTCTGACGGCGCCGGCACCGCGCTGACGGCACCGGCCGACGCGGTCGATCGCCGTGGTCAGCCGACGTCGCTGACGAAGGCGACGTCCACCCAGGGCAGGAGGTCCCGGTCGACCACCGCGGTGACGACCCGGCCGTCGTCGAACGCGAACGCGGACCCCACCACGAACGGGTCGGTGTCGAGCAGCAGTCCGTCGCGCTCCTCGCCGTCGACGACCACGGGGTGCGGTCGGACGGCGTCCACGGTCACGAGCTCGACCCACGGACCTCGGGGCGACGGGCCGTCGAGCCCGTGCGCGGCGCGGTGGTGGTCGTGCAGCACGTGGTCGACGTGGGCGCGGAGGAGCTCCCGGGCGTCCTGGTCGCCGGCGGCGCTCCAGTGCGTCGTGACCGCGTCCCACATCGTCGGGAAGCGCATCCGGTCGCGAGCAGCCAGCAGCCACGCGGGCAGGTCGTCCGGGACCGGGCCGTCGAGTGCGGCACGCTCGGCCGCCGACAGGTCGGCCAGGTTCACCGGGTCGTCTCGGTCGTCGGGGTTCCGCCAGAAGCCGTAGTTGCGGGTGACAGCGGCGTCGACGGTCACCGCGTCCGACCCGCTGCCGTGCTGGCTCTCCTGCAGGCCGGTCACGCCGAGGTCCTCGAGGTGGCGCTGCGCGACGAGACCGGCGACGCGGATGCCGAGTGCCGCCACCCGTGCGTGCACGGCGAGCGAGGGGTCCGGCGCGTCCGATCCGACGCGACCCGACACGTGCACCTCAGGCCGCCACGCCGCGTGTGACGACCGTGGCCGTCCGCGGTCCGTCCCGGTGGTCCCTCGACCGCTCCCCGTCGCCGCTGCCCCTGTGCTGCCCCATCCCGTCACGCTAGCGCGCCCGGGCGCGCGCCGACAGGGGCGGTCGCACGCACGCACTCACGCACGCAGGCAGGCAGGCACACGCGTGCCGCGACACGGCCTGACCGAGTGAACACCGGTCCGACAGGTGACCGGTGGCGGACGGGAGGCGCGGTGCGGGCCCGCACCGCGCCTCCCGTCCGGTCCTTCCTCAGACCGTCGCCGGCACCGCGACCCGCGTCAGCCGGACCGGGACGGCCTTCGACACCGGGGTGTTGCTGCCCTTCGCCGCACTGTCCAGCGGGACGAGCACGTTCGCCTCCGGGAAGTACGCCGCGGCGCAGCCGCGCGCACTCGGGTACGCGACGATCCGGTACCCGCGCAGGACGCGTTCGACGTCGTCGTGCCACACGGTCGCGACGTCGACCGTGTCGCCGTCCTGCAGCCCGAGCTCGGTCAGGTCGTCCGGGTTCACGAACACCACGTGCCGGCCCTTCTTGATGCCGCGGTACCGGTCGTTCAGGCTGTAGATCGTCGTGTTGTACTGGTCGTGCGACCGCAGGGTCTGGAGCAGCAGGGTGCCCTCGGGGCGCTCGACGTGCTCGAGCTCGTTGACCGTGATCATCGCCTTGCCGGTCGCCGTCGCGAAGGTCCGGGAGTCGCGGGGGCCGTTCGGCAGGACGAAGCCCTCCTTGCTGCCGGCGCGACGGGAGTAGTCCTCGAAGCCGGGGACGACGTGGCTGATGTGCTCGCGGATCACGTCGTAGTCGTCGCGCATGGCCGACCAGTCGATCGGGAGGCGGTCGCCGAGCGTGGCCTTCGCCAGTTCGCAGACGATCGCGACCTCGGACAGCAGGCCGGGGGCGACGGGCGGGACCTGGCCGTGGCTGCCGTGCACGGAGCAGACGGTGTCCTCGACCGAGACGAACTGCGGGCCGGCGGCCTGGACGTCGATCTCGGTGCGGCCCATGGTCGGCAGGATCAGGGCTTCCCGGCCGACGACGGCGTGCGAGCGGTTGAGCTTGGTGGACACCTGCACGGTCATCTCGGTGCCGCGGAACCCCTGCTCGGCGAGCTGGCTGTCCGAGATCGCGGCGACGAGGTTGCCGCCCATGCCCATCCAGAACTTGATGTCGCCGCGCTGCATCCCGTGGATGCCCTTGAGTGCGTCGACGCCGTGCTCGCGGGGCGGCTCGAAGTGGAACTCCTCCGCCAGCGTGTCGAGGAACGTGTCCGGCATCTGCTCCCAGATGCCCATCGTCCGGTCGCCCTGGACGTTGCTGTGCCCGCGGATCGGCGAGGCGCCGGCGCCCGGGCGGCCGATGTTCCCGCGGAGGAGCAGGAGGTTGATGATCTCCTTGATCGTGTCGACGGCCTTGACGTGCTGCGTGATGCCCATCGCCCACGTGATGATCGTCCGCTCGGAGCGCAGGTACCGTTCGGCGAGCTCGTCGATCTCCTCGATCGCGAGGCCCGTCGCCCGGACGACCTCGTCGTCGTCGACCTGCAGGATGTGCTCCACGAACGCCTCGTAGCCGCTCGTGTGCTTCTCGATGAACGCGTGGTCCACGACGGACCCGGGCGTGCGCTGCTCCGCGAGGACCACGCGCTTGGCGATCGCCTGCAGCAGCGCCATGTCGCCGCCGAGCCGGATCTGCAGGAACTGGTCGGCGATCTCGGTGCCGTGGCCGACCACGCCGCGCACACGCTGCGGGTTCTTGTAGCGGCGCAGGCCGGCCTCGGGCAGCGGGTTCACCGCGACGATCTCGGCCCCGTTCCGCTTGGCGTCCTCGAGCGCGGTGAGCATCCGGGGGTGGTTCGTGCCGGGGTTCTGGCCCATCACGATGATGAGCTCGGTGTGCTCGAAGTCGTCGTACGCGATGGTCGACTTCCCGATGCCGACGGTCTCGGCCATCGCCAGGCTCGTCGACTCGTGGCACATGTTCGAGCAGTCGGGCAGGTTGTTCGTGCCGAAGGCCCGGACGAACAGCTGGTAGACGAAGGCGGCCTCGTTCGAGGTGCGTCCGGACGTGTAGAACGACGCCTGGTCGGGGGAGTCGAGGCCGTTGAGCTTGTCGGCGACGATCCGGAACGCCCGCTCCCAGCTGATCGGCTCGTAGTGGTCCTTCCCCGCGGGCTTCCACACGGGTTCGGTCAGACGACCCTGCATGCCGAGCCAGTACTCGGTCTTGTCGGCGAGGTCGTCGACGGAGTGCTCCGCCCAGAACGAGCGCGGCACGAGGACCGGGGTGGCCTCCCACACGACCGCCTTGCCGCCGTTCTCGCAGAACTCGGCGGTCTTGCGCTTGTCCGGGTCCGGCCAGGCGCAGCTCATGCAGTCGAAGCCGCCCTTCTGGTTCAGGGACAGCATGAGCTTGGCGGTGCGGGCGAGGCCGAGCTGCTCGATCGCGGGCCCCATCGAGTGCAGGACGCCGGGGACGCCGGCCGCCCAGTTCTTCGGCTCGCCGACCGTCATGTCGGCGTCGGTCACGTCGTCCTTCGGGGGCTGTTCGGTCACGGGGCGCTCACTGTCTGTCGGGGCTGCTGTACCGGTTCGGGGGCGGTGTCGGCCGGCTCGACGATCCGCTCGGCTCGGCTGTAGACGACCATGCTCTGGCCGCGCAGGAAGCCGACGATCGTGATGCCGACCTCCTTCGCCAGGTCGACCGCGAGCGACGACGGTGCCGACACCGCCGCGAGGACCGGGATCCCGGCCATCGACGCCTTCTGTGTCAACTCGAAGCTCGCGCGACCCGACACCATGAGGACGGTGCCGCCGAGGGGCAGTCGACCCTCCTTGACGGCCCACCCGACGACCTTGTCGACGGCGTTGTGGCGGCCGACGTCCTCGCGCAGGACGAGCATCTCGCCGGTCCGCCCGTCGAACAGTGCGGCGGCGTGCAGACCGCCGGTCTTCTCGAACACGTCCTGGGCCTCGCGGAGCCGGTCGGGGAAGGTCGCGAGGAGCGCCGGGTCGAGCACGAGCGGGTCGTGCAGGACCGCGTGCTGCGAGGTGGTGCGGACCGCGTCGATGCTCGCCTTGCCGCACAGGCCGCAGGAGCTCGTCGTGTAGAACGCCCGCTCCAGGCTGGGATCGGGTGCGGGGACGCCCGGCGCGAGCGTCACGTCGAGCACGTTGTAGGTGTTCAGCCCCTCGTCGGTCGCACCCGCGCAGTACCGTGCCGCGGCGAAGTCGTCACCGCGGGCGATGACCCCCTCGGACACCAGGAACCCGGCCGCGAGGTCGACGTCGTTGCCCGGGGTCCGCATCGTGATCGCGAGCGAGTTCCCACCGACCCGGATCTCGAGCGGCTCCTCGACCGCGAGCAGGTCGTCACGCACCGACCGGGACGTCGCGACGGTGATGCGGGTGACGCGCTTGCGCGCCGTGATCCGGCTCATGGTCCGGGTCTACCACCCGAGCCGGTGACGCTGCCAGTGCGGGTGCGGTTTCCGCGGGCGGAGACCGGCCGGCTGTCGTGGCCGTCGTGCCGCCGCGTCGGCCTCGCGTCCGCGTCGTCCCCCGGCGGCCGGCTCCCCCGGCGGTCCGCTCCGCCGTGCGGTTCGCGTCAGCGGGTCCAGGGCAGCCGGACGGGAGGCACGGCATCGCCCGCCACGCCGCCGCCGGGTCCGACGACCAGCAGCCCGTCGGCGTCGGCCAGCCCGCGCAGCATCGCCGACGTCTGGTGGGTGGTCGGGACCGCCCCCTCCGGGGTCGTCCGGTACGCGGTGACCAGCGAGCCGGGGCGGTCGTTCGGCACGTCCACGGCCAGGCGGACGTGCGCGACGGGTTCGGTCGGTCGGCCGAGCACCCCGGCGACGAGGGGGCCGCCGAGCAGCACCAGCCCGACCATCGCCGCCATCGGGTTGCCCGGCAGGCACAGGAAGACGGTCGCGCCGCGCCGGGCGAGCAGCATCGGTCGGCCGGGACGCACGTCGACCCGGTCGATCAGCAGCTCGGCGCCGATCCGGGCGAGGGCGCCGCGGACGTGGTCGGTCGACGACCCCGCGGTGCCGCCGGTCGTGACGACGATCCGCTCCTCGGCCGCGTCGAGCACCCGCGCGGTGGCGTCGGCGTCGTCGGACACCCGCTCGGCCGCGACCGGGTCGGCGCCGTACGCACGGAGCACGGTCGGCAACGTGTGGGTGAACACGTCGCGCACCTGTCCGGGTCGTGGGACGCCCGCACCGACGATCTCGTCACCGAGCACCGCGACGCGTGCGGTCGGCGCGGGGGCGACGAGCACGTCGTCGACGCCGGACGCCGCCGCGAGGGCCGCTCGTGGCGGGGTCAGGACCGTGCCGGCGGGGAACAGCGTGCTGTGCCGGGCGACCTCCTCGCCCGCGGGCCGGACGTGCCGGCGGTCCGAGGCGGTGTGTCGGACGAGCCGTCCTGCGGCGTCGACCGCGGCGTCCTCGGAGCGCACCACGGCCGTCGTCCCGGGCGGGACCGGCGCTCCCGTGGTGATCGGTCGTGCGTGTCCGGCCCGGATCGGTTCCGTCGGGACGGCCGCCCCGGCGACGATCGGTCCGCCGAGCTCCCACGGCCCGTCGCCCGCGACCGCCCAGCCGTCCATGGCGGCGCCGTCGTGTCCGGGGACGTCCCCCGGGGCGACGAGGTCCCCCACGAGCGTTCGCCCGATCGCCGCCGCCAGGTCGAGTCGGAGCGGTGCCGAGCGCGGGTCGAGCCGTGCGCGGTCGGCGGTGAGTCGGGCGCCCTGCCTGTGCGCCTCGTCGCGCGCTGCCTGCCAGGGGAGGAGGACCGCCGTCACCGGGTGCCGGGGCCGGTGACGGACCCGGTGCCGTCGTCGGTGCTCGGGCCGGCGCCGGCGTCGCGCGCCGAGGCCAGCCGCGTGGCGGTCGCGGCGGCGGCTTCGACGTCCGCGGGGGAGCCCCCGCGGAGCCCTGCGGCGTAGCCGACCAGGAACGTGGTGAGCGGTGCGGCCGGTCGGGCGACCCCGTGCGCGGCGTCGCGGGCGAGGTCGAGCACGACGTCGCGGTCGAGCGTGAAGTCCTCGGGGAAGCCGAGCGCCTCGGCGAGCTCGGCGGTCCATGCGGCGAGGACGTCGTCGGTGGTCATGCGGTCAGTCAAGCAGCCGCGGGGTGTCGGCGACCCGCGCGGCGTCGGCCGGTTCGTCCACGTCCGCACAGAGTCCGGCGGACAGCGGGACCTCGACGAGTCGGAGGGCGGCGGTGAGCCGTCGGACCGCCGCGCCGTCCGGGTCCCCGAGCGCGGCGACGGCGTCGCGCAGGGCCGTCGACCGGTAGAGCGCGAGGAGGGGCTGTCGGCGGCCGTCCTCGTCCACGGCGACGAACCCGTCGGCGTCGAGGCCGTCGGTGTCGGACCCGTCGGCGTCGGCCCTGGCCTCCGCAGCGCGCAGCAGTGCGTCGACCGCCCGCTCGGGCTGCACGAGGTCGCACGCGAGCACGAGCGTCCACGGCGCGGGTTCGACCACCGCGGTGAGCCCCGCGACGATCCCGGCGACGGGTCCACCGAACGGCGGGTCCTCGCGCGTGACGACGACCCCGTCCGGCGCGGTCCGGCCGTCCCGGAGCCCGACGAGCACGACGGTGCGGGCACGGGCGGCAGCGGCGACGGCGTGGTCCGACAGCGCCAGGCCGTCGGCGACGATCGCGGTCTTGTCGACCCCGCCCATC
>NZ_MCIG01000080.1 GCF_001705035.1 Curtobacterium sp. UCD-KPL2560
GTCCAGGGCCGGTGTCGGACCGGGGGCGGGGTGTCAGGTGGGGCACCTACCATTGGACGGTCATGACCGTCACGTCAGCCGCCACGCAGCCCGGGGACACGGCACCGGACCCCGCCCCCGTCACCGCCCGGAACACCACCGTCGCGACGGTCCTCGTCATCGCGATCCCGCTCGCCGTCGCGTGCGCCGTGCTCGGCATGACGCTCACCGGTGCGTTCACCGCCGGCCAGCAGCTCGTCTCGGCGGGTGACCTCGTCGAGTACGGCCTGCCCGTCGCCCGCGTCGTGCACGACACCACGGCCGCGCTCACGATCGGCCTGCTCGTCGTCGCCGCGTTCGCGCTCCCCGCCAAGAAGCAGGACCACGGCGCGATGTCGAGCGTGCAGCACCGCGCCGCCCGCTGGGGTGCCGCCGCCGGTGCGGTCTGGTTCCTCGCCGCGGTCGTCGGCATCGTGCTCACCGGCGCGAACACCCTCGGCGTCCCGCTGACGGACCCGGTGTTCGCCCGGAACTTCCTGCTCTTCGCCTTCCAGGTCGAGATCGGACAGGCACTCGTCGTGTCGGCGGTCGCGATCCTGCTCGCCACGCTCGTCGCCGCGTTCGCCACCCGGGTCACCACCCTGGCGGTCGCGACCGTGCTCGGGCTCTTCGCGCTGCTCCCCCTCGCCCTGTCCGGGCACGCGGCCGGCTCCCTCGAGCACGCGAACGCGGTGAACTCGCTCGCCGTGCACCTCGTCGCGGTCTGCGTGTGGGCCGGCGGACTCGTCGCCGTCGTCGTGCTCCGCACCCGCACCAAGGGCGCCACCGGCCGGGTCGTCGCCCGGTACTCGACGCTCGCCGGGTGGGCGTTCGCCGCGGTCGCGTTCTCGGGCATCGTCAACGCCTCGCTGCGGCTGACCGGGCCGCTCGACCTCGTCACGACGAGCTACGGCTGGCTCATCACCGTCAAGGCCGTCGTGCTCGTCGCGCTCGGCCTGGCGGGTGTCGTGCAGCGCCGCAAGCTCGTGCCCGGGCTCCTGCGCGCCCCGCTCGACCGACGCCTGTTCGTGCGGTTCGCCCTCGCCGAGATCGTGTTCATGGCGGTGGCGATCGGTGTCTCCGTCGCGGTGTCGCGCTCGCAGCCGCCGATCCCCCAGACGCCCGAGACCGGTCAGGACACCCGCTCCGGGCTGCTCGGCTTCCCGTACCCGCCGGCGCAGACCGTGCAGACCTACCTGACGCAGTGGCACATCGACTGGGTCTGGCTCGCGCTGGCCGTGGTCGGCGCCGGCTGGTACCTGCTCGCGGTCCGCACGCTCCGGAAGCGCGGCGACTCCTGGCCGGTCGGCCGCACCATCGCGTGGCTGCTCGGGTGCGCCCTGTTCGCCTGGACCACCTCGGCCGGACCGGCCGTCTACGGCATGGTGCACTTCTCGTCGCACATGCTCCAGCACATGCTGCTCATGATGTTCGTGCCGTTGCCGCTCGTGCTCGGCGGCCCGGTGCTGCTCGCCCTCCGCACGCTGCCGGTCCGGAACGACGGGTCCCGCGGCGCCCGCGAGTGGCTGATGCTCTTCACGCACTCCCGCTACATGCAGTTCCTCGCGAAGCCCGCCGTCGCCGGCGTGATCTTCGCGGGCTCGCTCGTGGTGTTCTACTTCACCCCGGCCTACCAGTACGCGATGCAGTCGCACGAGTGGCACGTCGCGATGGTCGTGCACTTCGTGTTCAGCGGCTACCTGTTCTTCTGGGTGTTCGTCGGCGTCGACCCGGGCCCGAAGCGCCCGGCGTACCCGATCCTCATCATCGCCCTGCTCGCGACCCTGGCCTTCCACGCGTTCTTCGGCGTCGCGGTCATGACCTCGCAGTCGGTGTTCGCGATCGACTGGTTCCACGCGCTCGGCCAGACGAACGATGCCGCACTGCTCGACGACCAGCACACCGGCGGCGGCATCGCCTGGGGCGCCTCGGAGCTGCCGATGGTGTTCGTCGCGCTGCTCGTGGTGCGCAACTGGGTGCGGTCGGACAAGCGCGACGCGAAGCGCCTCGACCGCAAGGCCGAGCGCGACGGCGACGCCGACCTCAAGGCGTACAACGACCGCCTCGCCGCGATGCACGACCGCGACTGACCTGCTGGCCGGACCTCAGTCGCCGTGCACGATGCACACGGCGTCGAGGTCCAACGAGGCCTCGAGTGCGGCGTCGATGCCCGGCTCCCCCGCGTCCCCGATCGGCGCGACCGCGTCGACCCACCACAGCGGCGTCGCCATCTCCGGGGCGTCGGGCAGGATCCGCCGGACCTCGTCGAGCGAGTCCACACGACGGACGCCGAGCACCGTGATCACCGGGTGCGTCGCGTCGCGGCACACCTGGAGCACCGGACCGTCGTCGAGCGCTCGGACACCCCAGGCGTCGTCGTGCAGCAGCAGCGCCTCCGCCACGTCGCGCGTCTCGACCGGCCCGCGGCACAGCAGCGTCACGTCACGCGGCACCCTGACCGCCCCGCTGCGCCGAGTCCCGGACGCCGGAGCCCGCGTGCGTGCCGCGGTCGTGCCCGTCGAGCGCGCCCTCGTCGTGCGCGGGGTCGAGCGGGGCACCGCCGACGAGCTGCAGGAAGCGGTCCTCGTCGATGCGGTCGAGGAAGGCCTCGAGCGCTTCCCACCCGTCGTCGAAGCGGACCACGAGCCCGCCGGCGCCGAACACCGAGGTGCTCGTCCGGGGCGGGGGCCACTCACCGTCGCGGTCGAGGAACGTGGTCGCCTCGGCACCGACGACGACCGCGAGGGGCGACGGCTCGCCGTGCGCGACGGCCCGGACGAGGTGGTCGGCGTCCCCGCGTCGCTGCATCACGACACCGAACACCGGGTCGACCTCGTCGGCCACGCGGTGCACCGCGTCGAGCAGTCGGGACGCGAGTGCCGGGTCGGCGCCGTCCTCGGGGATCGTGAGCACGGCGGACATCGTCTCGACGACGACCCCGTCGGTCAGGTGCGCCGTCATCGTCGCCGAGAACCCGTCGCCGACTGCGTACGAGGTCGAGACGTCCGGCGCCTCGTGCTTGGCGTACTGCGTGACGACCCAGCGGTCCCACGGCACGGAGAGCGGCTCGCTGGTGCCCCACCACGCCGGGCAGGACCCGGTCGTGTCGCACAGCGCCTCGATCGCCGCCCCGATGTCGACCGCGCGGTCCGCGTGGTGCCGCAGGGTCAGGTCGATGCTGATCTGCCGGACCGACCCGGTCGAGACCGGGTGCTCCGGCGACGGCGGTCCGAGGAGCTCCGGTCCGTGGTGCACGACGTCCTCGACGCCGGAGGCGGCGACGCCGGTCCTGCCGTCCCGCAGCGATCCGCCGGGGCCGTCCACGAGCCATGCGGCGTTGTGTGCGCCCAGCGCGTGCCGCAGGGCGGGGGTGAGCGCCGCCTCCTGGCCGGTGCGGAGCACGACCGTGCGGCCGGACTCCGACGCCCGTCGCAGCAGTGCGGCGAGGGACTCGGTCAACCAGACGACCGGCGACGCGGACCGCACCACGATGGCGGGGCCGACCACGTCGTCGATGAGGGGATGCCTGACCATCCGGTCCTCCTCGGGTAGGGCGCTCGATCCCCCTGGACGGTACACACGGGCCCCCGGACTGTCCGTGGAGGTGCGCACCTCACAGGGGAGACACGGGGAGGCGCATGGCGGCGACACGTGTCGCGCACGGTGCCCGCGTGGGCCGGCCGGGAGGCGCGGCTCGCGTCCGCCGCGCGACGCGCGGGGTGCACACGGCTGGCGTCCAGCGCGGGATCCGCTAGGCTTGTGCCGTCCCGTCCGGCGGGATGCGCGAGTGTAGTTCAATGGTAGAACTCCAGCTTCCCAAGCTGGTAGCGCGGGTTCGATTCCCGTCACTCGCTCTCTTCTCCTCTCCGTTCAGGTCTGTCGTCCTGTCCTCCCCGCTTCGTGTGGACGGCATGGTCGATCTGCGAAGAACGCACGCGGCTCGTCTGCGTTAGGTTCTTCAGGGGCAACACCGCTTTCCATGGGGGGAACACAACGGTGACTGGATCGACCGACCTGACCGCGTACGCGCTGCCGGACTTGACGTACGACTTCTCTGCCGCCGAGGACCTCGCTCACGAGTGCGACCTGGCGAAGACGACGGTGCAACTCCAGGCGCCGTCGCGAGCAGCGCTCGTCACCCAGGCCAGTGCCGACTTCGCGGGCGGGTTCGCGGAGACGTTCCGCGCGAATGCGGCGATCGCGCAGGAGGACGCGCGTGAGCTCGCCACCAAGCTCGGCGAGACCGCGAGCGGCATCCGTGCCCTCAGCGACGCAGCTCGCGAGGAGAACACGCGGCGGCGAACGGCCCGCGCGTGGCGTGACCGCGTCCTCGCACGCCGTGCGGACCTCGTCGACAGCACCTGGGATGCCATCTTCGGTGAGGAGCCCCCACCCAGCAGCGGCAAGGTCGACGTCCCGGCGTTCCCGATCACGGCCTACAAGGCTCGCGCCAGGAGTACACCGGCGCCCGGGTCCGCTCCGGGGTCCGGTGGCGGCGTCTCGTCCGCACGACCGGAGGACCTCCGTTCGTTCGCCTCCGGGTCCGCCGGCCTGAACGGTGCACTCCGAGATGTGCCCGGCCGCATCGAGCGTGCCCTGGCGGCCTTCACCCAGCGCTGCGACTTCGGTCACGTGGATCTGTCTCAGCTCCTCACGGGTTTCCGCGCCTGGACGACCGCGAACGACGGGGACGTGAGCTGGGCGAACACCATCGCCGCCGCCTTCGAGGCAGCCGGTGCCCGCGGCGACGTCGTCTCGCTCGACGACAGCTCGCTGGCAGCCGCCCTGTCCGCAGCGGGTGTGACGCGGGCGCGGTCCGATCTCGACTTCGGCGCCCCGTCCCTGCTCGGCGCCGTCCCGACGAGCGGATTCGCCGCCGACCCCGTGAACACCGCCACCGGCAACTTCGTGGAACATGAACATGATCTCGCCTTCGCTGGAGCTGCCGAGGGCTTCGGACTCGCGCGGACGTACAACTCGTTCGACGTCGTCGGTGGGGTGTTCGGCCCGGGTTGGTCGTCGGTGCTCGACCAGCGCCTCGAGATCCACGCCGACCACGTCGAGTTGGTGCACGCCGACGGTCGACGGAGCACCTTTCCCATCCGAGGCGACACCGCTGCCCGTGCGGTCGGCGAGAACCTGTGGCTGACACCCGGTGGGCACCCGGCGGACCCGAGCACCGACGGCACTGCGATCCTCGTCGTCCGTGACAATGCAGGGTCCTGGCGGTCGTTCTCACCCGACGGCGTGTGGCTCGCCGCCGGGACGGGCGCCGTGGCGACGGTCACAGCCGAGCGGGACCGTGATGGTGCGCTCGTGCGGCTCCGTCACCGTCGCGGGCGGTTCGTCGACCTCCGTCACGTGGACGGCTTGGTTCGTTCGGCCCGCTCCTCCGACGGCCGCGTCGTGACGTACGAGTACGGCGGCCACCGAGCGCTCACGTCGGTGACCGGTCCCGGCGGGACGCGGACGTACACGTGGGACGACGACGGTCGGATCGAACGGGTGACGGCAGCTGACGGGATCGTCGAGTGTGCGAACACGTACGACGAGCACGGACGGGTACTCCTGCAGACGACCCCGCACGGCCGCACGGTCCGCTTCGCGTACCTCCCGGGACGGGTCACCTCAGTTGCCGACGAGGACGGGGCGAACGCGAACACCTGGTTGTCCGATCGCAACGGACGCGTGGTCGCCATCACCGACTCGGACGGTCGGCGTCAGTCGCTGAGCCACGACGAGCACGGGAACCTCGTGGCTTCGACCGCTCGTGACGGGTCCGTCACGGTGCACGTGTACGACGACCGTGGCCGCCTCGTCCGGACAGTCACGCCGGACGGTACGGACACGACCGTGCACCACGACGACCACGACCGGGTACGGCGCATCGAGCGCGACGGTCGCACCGTCTCGTTCGAGTACGCCGAGCCGTCCGCGGTCTCACCGTCGGCCGTGGTCGGCGAACGGGGTGGTCGATTCTCGATGACCTGGGTCGACGACCTGCTCGTCCGCGTCGAGGACCCCGAGGGCGTCGTCCTGACCTTCCAGCACGACCACTCCGGTGATCTCGTCGCGGTGCAGGACGCCTTCGGCGGGACGACCCGTCACACGCGGGATGCTGCCGGCCGCATCGTCTCGACCACCACGCCCATGGGCCACCGCACCCGCTACGAGCGCGACGACGAAGGCCGCGTCACGTCTCGTGAGGACCCGGACGGCTCCGTCTGGCGGTTCGAGCACGACGCCGGCGGTCGCGTCGTCGTCGTCGAGGACCCCGTCGGCGGACGGACGGTCCGCGAGTACGGATCGAACGGATTCCTGGCACGTACCGCGGATCCGCTGGGACGGACGACGACGGTCCGGTACGACCGCCTCGGCAACCTGGACGAAGTCGTCCTCCCGGACGGCACGCGCTGGGAGCTGTTGCACGACGCACTCTCGCGACTCCGCGAGGTCGTCGACGCGGCCGGTGAGCGTTGGCTGCGGGAGTACGACGCCGTCGGCCGTCCGACGGTCCGCACCGACCCGACCGGTGTCCGATCGATCGTCGAGCGGGTCGGCGCTCCGGCTGCTGAGCCGTCGTTCGAACTCGATCTCGCGGGGCGGGTCGCGGGGGCGACCTCGCCGATCGGCGACCGGACCACCATCGAGTACGACGCCTGCGGTCGTGTCGCAGCGTGGACCGATGCGGACGGCGGTCGAACGGCGCTCCGGTACGACGCCGACTCGCGGGTCGTGGAACGCATCGAACCCATGGGAACCGTCACAGCGTTCGAGTACGACGCCTGCTCCCGGCTGGTGGAGGAACGGGTCCCCGGTCTCGGGACGACGAGGTACGGGTACGACGCGGTGGGACGCCTCACCTCGGTCGACGACCCGCGGAACGGAAGACGGACGATCACCAGGGACCTGGCCGGTCAGGTGGTCGCGGTCGACGACGCGCTCGGACACTCGACCACGTTCGCCCGGGACGCCTGCGGCGAGGTCGTCCGGACGGTCGGCCCCTCCGGCGGCTGCACCCTGACCACCCGGACTCAGCTCGGTGACGTGGCGTCCAGGGTCGACCCGATGGGCCGTACCGTCGAGTCGTCCTGGGATCCGGCCGGTCGTCTGACGAGCCGCTCGGACCCTGACGGACACATCACCACGTGGGCCCACGACACCGCCGGGCGCCTGTCCGCGGTCCGCTGCGACGGCCGACTCGTTGCGGCGGTCACGCGGGACGAGTCGGACCGGTCGGTCACGGTCACCGACATGACCCATCCCGACGGCGAGCAGACCGTCCACCGGCTCGAGTACGGCCCCGGGAACGAGTTGCTGCGGCGCACCACGACACGCGCTGGCGCGAGCAGAACGACCAGTTGGGAGTACGACGCTGCGGGCAACCAGCGTGCGGTGACCACCCCGGACGGCGTGCGGACCGAGTACGACCGCGGTCGTGCGGGCCTGGTGACCGGGATCCGTCGTCCCGACTTCCCGGACGTCTCGCTCCGACACGACGGCGACGGTCGACTGACCGAGGTCGTCGCGGGGCCGGTTGCCCAGTCCTGGCGGCACGTCGACGGATTCGTCGTCGGACACTCGGCGGACGGGCGCGCGACCACGCTCGAGCGCGACAGGCGTGGGCGCATCACGGCTCTGCACACCCCGGACGGTGAAGTCGTCACCTACCAGTACGACGAGGCCTCGCAGCTGATCGGCGCCTCCGGGACGAGCGTGACGACGTGGACCTACGACGACGCCGGGCGTCTGGTCGACGAACGTGGCGCATCCGGACTGACCTCCTACGCGCACGACGCGTCCGGAGCGCTCCTGCAGGTCGACCGCCGAGGCGACGAGTCGGATGTCGTCCGGTTCGAGTACGACGGTTGCGGGCGACGGATCCGAGCCACGTCGGACGACGACACGACGTCGTACGAGTGGGACGAGCGCGGTCACCTCCGCTCCGTCGTGCGCCACGATGGCACGGCCACAGAGCGCTCGGACCTGTGGGTGAACGCACTCGGTGAGCTGGCCGAGGTCGACGGCACGACGCTCTGCTGGGACCCCACCGCACCAGTGCCCACCCTGCTGTCGATCGGCGACGTCCCGATCATCACGGCTCCCGGACTGCTCGGCGTCGACGGGACCTGGACGAGCTCAGGGTGGCGTCCGGCACGGTCCGCCGAGCTGCACGACCCGTGGTCCTCGACCGAGGCCGTCACGTCACCGCGCATCCCTGAAGGCATCGGGGTCAGCGCGACCGGGAGCGTCATGGTCGCTGGGCTCGAGCTGACCGGAGCCCGCGTGTACGACCCGTCGGTACGGTCGTTCCTGTCGACCGATCCCCTACCGCCGGTCACGGGTGCGGCATGGGCGGACAACCCGTACGCGTTCGCCGGCAACGACCCGGTGAACCAGACCGACCCGACCGGGCTCCGACCGATCACGGACGCGGAGCTCGCGGCCTACGGAGCCGGGCGACAGGGTCTGCTCGGGATCTCCTACCACCTCTCGAACAACAGCGCCTTCTCGATGGACGGGGACCTGCACGCGTCGCACGCCCTGTCGTGGCTCCTCGGCATGTCGCTCCTCGACCCCCGCAGGCCGGGCCCGGGCGTCATCCTCGGTGCGCTGAGTCCCCTCCCGTTCGTGGGCATCCCCGTCGGCATGGCAGCGGACTTCTACGCCGGGACCGTCCTCACGAGCGGGCAAGGTGAGATGCTCTTCGGGTGGGCGACGGGCACATCGCCCCGGACCTTGCTCTACGGATCGGACAGCAAGATGACGCAAGTCGTGAAGAACGAGCTGCCGGACGACCAGCGCCGGGACATCCTCGACGACCTGAAGCAGGACGGTGTGGCAACTGGGTACGGCTACGAGGCGGGACCTGCGTCGTTGACGAACCAGAACCTCCTCCGGGACCTCCGCACCGTCGTGACCTGGCCGGTGGCGTCCGAGCGGGATCGCACGCTCTTGGCCCTCGGCACGTACGACGTCGACGCGAAGGTCGTGTCGAAGGGCGATGACGGGACCGCCGTCGTCGAGTACACCGCGACGAACGAGACCACCCTCGGTTCGGCGTTGCGGATTCCCGGGCTCGACTACGGTGCGTTGAACCGAGCCGCTGGTGACCACGGCCCGTTCTCGCGCGTCACAGAAGAGTTCACGTGGACGGAGAAGGTCAAGTGGTGACGAGGCGCCGGACGGCAGTCGCGACGACGATCGCGGTCGTGTCCCTCGCGTTGACCGGGTGCGCCGTGCCGGCACAGCCCGCGCAGCAGGACTACACCGGCACGTGGGTCCTCCAAGGTGAGGACGGTGACCACACTGCCGAGTTCGTCGTGTCGGCGGACCGGACGTACACAGCGAGCAACATCCCGATCGATCTCGCATGCCGGACCCGGGACGAGGCGACGAGCCCTCCTGGTTGTGCGGACGGTCGCGGCCCGACGAGCTTCTCCGGACGGTGGACGGTGGCCGAGGGAGACTCGGCCGGTGTTCGGTTCTACTACTCCGATCGGTTCGTGCGCCAGGGCTACTCGACGGGCGACGGACTCGGCTTCTTCGTCGGGACGCTGGACGCGCCGCGTCCCGACTACCTGTTCGTCCGCTCGTCCTCGAACTGACCGGCTCCACGTCCAGGGTTGCCCGACCGGTACTCCGTCGAACCGGGCGTGCGGTACCGGCACCCCCGAGATGGGGTAGCGTCGACGAGCCTCGGTCACCACGAGCGCGGCCGGCCTGCGGGGCGGCGCCGGGGCGCACGCGGGGGCGTGCGGCCGCGCGACCACTCCGCCACGGCTGCCCGATCAGAGGCCGTGGCACCGCTGGGGGGCGGACCGTGTCCCTCGGCGTCCACGACCGAGAGGACACCATGCGTCACCACGCATCCCTGGCCGTCGCCGGCATCGCCGTCGTCGCCTTCGCCCTGACCGGCTGCTCGACCGGCGCCGCCGACCGCGCCGACGACGACCGCCCGACCACGACGCGGAGCGCTGCCGCGTCGACGCCCTCCCCGACGGCCTCGGCCACGGGGGACGCGGTCGCCTCCGGCGCCGTCACCGTGACCTCGGACAAGATCGTCGACGACCAGATGGGCCACGAGGTGCAGGCCGACCAGGTCGTGCGGAAGTTCCCGTGGACCTCGGCGCAGTCGGGCCTTGCGGACCGGGACGACGACGAACAGGTGCTCGTGCACGTCACCGTGACCGCCGGGACGAAGTACTACTCGACGGTCGACTGCGGCACGCTCCGCGTGAAGGCCCACGGGCGCACCGAGTCGTACGCCTCGCAGGGCACGACGACCGTGATCGAGGACGCCATGCGCGACGCCGGGTACCCGCCGCTCGAGAAGGTCGACCAGGGCCAGTCGGGATCGGGCTGGTGCGCGTTCTCGGTGACCGACCCCACGCCGACCCTCGACCTGGAGTACGTGCGGGTCGCCGCCTCGGGGAACGACGGCACGCAGGTCACCGCGAAGGACTTCTACGCCGAGATGGTCCCGACGAGCTGAGCCCGTCGAGCCGGGCACGTCGGCGCTCGGGCACGGCACGGACGGACCCGGGAGGGCCAGGTCGTCCGTGCCGGGGGCCCACACTACGATCGCGCCATGCCCACGACCGACCCCGCCACCGTCCACGTCGTCGTCGGCGGCGGGGTGGTCGGCGCGGCGACCGCCGATGCCCTGATCCGCCGCGGCGAACGCGTCCTGCTCGTCGACCAGCACCCGCGCGGCCACCACGAGGGCTCGTCGCACGGTGCGACCCGGATCTTCCGGCAGGGCTACACGGACCCGGAGTACGTCGCGCTGACGACCCGCGCGCTCGCGCTGTGGGAGGCGCTCGAGCACGAGACGGGTACGACGCTGCTCGACCGCACCGGCGCCGTCGACCACGGTCGTCCCGAGGTCGTCGACGCGATCGCGCGGGCGCTCGACGACGCCGGCATCCCGAACGAGCGCCTCTCCCCCGCCGAGGCCGCCACGCGCTGGCCGGGCATCGCCTTCGAGGGGCACGTGCTCGCCCACGCGACCGCCGGGCGCATCCGGTCGGCGGTGGCGATCGAGACGTTCCTCGACCGGGCGTCCGCGACGGGCCTCGCCGAACTGCGCTACGGGACGCGGGTCGAGCGACTCGTCGACTGCGGCGACACCGTCGAGGTGTCGCTCGTCGGCGCAGCCGGCGAGCGCGAGACGGTCCGGACCCGGTCCGTGGTCGCCGCCGTGGGGTCGTGGGCGCCCACGCTGGTGGGCGACGTGCTCGCGGCACGCGGGGCGCGCCTCCCGGCCGTCCGCGTCACCCAGGAGCAGCCCGCCCACTTCCCCAGCCACCTGCCGGACGCGGCGTGGCCGTCGTTCGTGCACTGGGCGGACGGCGACGACGTGTACGGGTTGCTCACCCCCGGCGAGGGCGTGAAGGTCGGGTTCCACGGCACCGGACCGGTCGTCGACCCCGACGACCGGGACCACACGCCTCGGGCGGACGAGGCCGCACGGCTGCAGGAGTACGTCGCCCGGTACGTCCCCGGCGTCGACGCGAGCCGTCCGACCTTCATCAGCTGCCTGTACGACACCACGCCCGACGAGGACTTCGTGCTCGATCGCCGCGGGCCGGTCACGGTCGCGACCGGGTTCTCCGGTCACGGGTTCAAGTTCGCGCCGCTGCTCGGCGAACTCGTCGCCGACCTGGCCACCGGCGGGGCACCGCACCCCCGGTTCGCGCTCCGGTCCCGGTAGCGTGGCGCGGTGCGCATCGTCATCGCTCCCGACTCCTTCAAGGGCACCGCGACCGCGGCCGAGGTCGCCACGGCTGTCCGTGCCGGCTGGCTGACCGAGCGTCCGGACGACGACGTCCTCGCCGCACCGACGGCCGACGGTGGCGAGGGCACGATCGACGCGTTCGCCGCGGCGTTCCCCGACGCCGAGCGGGTGCCGGTCCGGGTGACCGGCCCCGCCGGCGACCCCGTGGACGCCCACTGGCTGCGCCTGCCGGACGGCCGCGCGGTCGTCGAGCTCGCGGCGACGAGCGGGCTGCCGCTCCTCGCCGGGGACCTGCGGCCGGAGACGGCGACGAGCCGCGGGTTCGGCGAGGCGATCGCCGCGGCGCTCGACGCCGGGGCGACCGGACTCGTGCTCGGGATCGGCGGGAGCGCCTCGACCGACGGGGGACGACCGGTGCTCGAGGCGCTGGGTCTGGACGTCGCCGGATCCGACACTGCCGGGCTCCGTCCGCTCCCGGCCGGTGGCGTCGTCGTGCTCACCGACGTGGTGTCGCCGCTGCTCGGGCCGACGGGTGCCGCGGCCGTGTTCGGTCCGCAGAAGGGCCTGGCGGCCGACCGCGTCGCCGACGCCGAGGCCCGGTTGACCGAGTGGGCCGGCCGGTTCCCGTCGGTCGACCCGGCGACCCCCGGAGCCGGGGCGGCGGGCGGCGTCGGGTTCGGGCTGCTCGTGTGGGGCGCGACGCTCGTGCCCGGGGCGCGTGCGGTCGCGGAGCTACTCGGGTTGCCTGGGCTGCTCGACGGGGCCGACGTGGTGGTCACCGGCGAGGGACGCTTCGACGCGCAGAGCGCCGCGGGCAAGGTGCCGTCGGTCGTGCTGGCGCTCCGGGCCGAGCGGGCTCCGGAGGCCCGGGCGCTGCTCGTGGCCGGCGAGGTCGACGCCCCGCTCGACGCCTTCGACGCGGCGGCCTCGCTCGTGGTGCTCGCGACGCAGACGACCGGGGAGCCGGACGACGCGCTGCGGGATCCGTTGCGCTTCGCGACGATCGCGGGGCAGCGGCTGGCGCGGCTGGTCAGCTGAGCGGGCGCGGCCGGGGCGGTTCCGGCGGGCGCGGCGGGCGCGGCGGGCGCGGCGGCTCGCGAAAGCGACAGTTCCCGTCGAACCATCCGCCGGGATCTGTCGCTTCGGCGAGGAGGACCGGCGCGGCCACCCGGAATCTGTCGCTTCGGTGGGCGCAACGCGGGCGCAACGCGGACCTCGCGGACCACGCCGGGCACACGCCGTACCGGCGCGACCGGGCCCCACCCCCCGGAGCGACCGGGCCGCACCACCCGTGACACGCCCGACGGCACCTTGCCCGCGGCGCTCTGCGCGTCGAAGCGTCCC
>NZ_MCIG01000009.1 GCF_001705035.1 Curtobacterium sp. UCD-KPL2560
GGACGGGGACGGGGGCGGGGACGGGTACGGTCGTCCCGGCCCTGGGGGCCGGAACGAACCGGGGGAGTGCTGGCGGGGGAGATCACGGCGGAAGTCGGCACGGTACGGGGTCGGACGCGCCGCGCGACCGGTGGGTGTCTCGCAGCCGTGGCGGTCGTCGGCCTCCTCGGCGGGTGCGCGCTTCTGCACCCGGATGCGAGGACGACACGAGCAACGGCGCCCACGGTGGACGCGGACACCGCGAAGCAGCAGATGGTGGCCGCCGTGGACGACGCCACGGGGCTCCTCGGCGGCGACTGGCAGGCCCGGACCGGCCCGGACTACGCCGAGGACTGCACCCTCCCGAGCGGCGAGCAGGGCGCGCAGTGGCGGTACCTGACGGGGAGCACCCGCACCGGGGACCCCGCCGCCGACGGCGCGCGTGTAGCGGAGTACTGGCGCGGACAGGGCATGGACGTCGTCGTGCGCGGCTCGGCCGACGAACCGGCGGTCTTCGCCAGTGGCGGTGGGGAGATCTCCTCGATCAGCGTGTACACCCCCTCCGGCAACACCACCGTCCAGGCCCTCTCGCTGTGCTTCCCCGGCGACGCCGACCGCATGGCCGAACGGGACGCGGACGATGCGCCGCAGCCGTGAACCTCGCCGCCACGAACACGGCAGCCGTGTGACCCTTTCGTGCACGATCGCCGACCCGCACGGACGGGTGTAGCGCTCCACCACGAAATCGCCCTCGTGTCCCGCGGAGTGGGGACCGCCCGTGCCCTCCCGTTACGGGCGCGTTTCGGCGGGGTCGCGATCCCGTAACTGATCCCGGCACCCGCTCAGGGGCGTTCTGTACCGGCCCGACGGTCGTGTACTGTCGCCACGATCGCCCGGAACGCACGTGGTCCGGGCACCGCTCCCCGGAGGAACCAACCCGTGACATCTCGTACCCGTCAGGTCGTGCTCAGCGGCATCGCGCTCGCCGGCACCATGGCAGTCCTCGCTGGCTGCTCGGCCGCCCCGTCCGAATCCGCGTCCTCGAAGAAGAGCGACTTCCGACCCTGCATGGTCTCCGACGCCGGTGGCTTCGACGACAAGTCGTTCAACCAGCTCGGGTTCGAGGGCATGAAGGACGCTGCGTCCGACCTCGGCGCGACCTACAAGTCGGCCGAGTCGAAGGACGCGACCGTCTACGACTCGAACATCCAGCAGCTCGTCGGCCAGAACTGCAACCTCATCGTCACCGTCGGCTTCAACCTGGCCGACGCGACGAAGAAGCAGGCCGCGGCGAACCCCGACACCGACTTCGCGATCATCGACGACAACTCGATCGACGCGAAGAACGTCAAGCCGATCACGTTCGACACCTCGCAGGCCGCCTTCCTCGCCGGCTACGCGGCGGCGTCGTACTCGAAGTCCGGCGTCGTCGGCACCTTCGGCGGCATGCAGATCCCGACCGTCACCATCTTCATGGACGGCTTCGCGGACGGCGTCAAGTACTTCAACGAGCAGAAGAAGAAGGACGTCAAGGTCGTCGGCTGGGACGTCGACAGCCAGAAGGGCTCCTTCACGGGCGGCTTCGACGCCGGCACGCAGGCGAAGGCCGTGGCGCAGACGCTCCTCGACCAGGACGCCGACGTGATCCTGCCCGTCGGTGGTCCGATCTACCAGTCGGCTGCCGAGGCGATCAAGGACGCGAACAACGGTTCGGTGCTGATCGGTGCCGACAGCGACCTGTACGAGGCCGACCCCCGCTACAAGGACATCGCGTTCACGTCCGTCGAGAAGGGCATGCGCCCCGCCGTCAAGGACGTCGTCGAGCAGGCCGCCGGCGGCAAGTACTCGAACACCCCCTACGTGGGCACGCTGAAGAACGACGGCGTCGGCATCGCCCCGTTCCACGACTACGCGTCGAAGGTCGACTCGGGTCTGCAGGGTGAGCTGGACAAGATCAAGTCGGGCATCATCGACGGCTCGATCACGGTCGAGACCAAGGCGACCGTCAAGTAACACGACCGATGCGGGCGGGGGACCAGTCCTCCGCCCGCATCGACGTGTCCCCGCACAAGCACCGACAGAAACAGACTCAAGCGAACATGAAGCTCGAACTCCGCGGCATCACGAAGCGGTTCGGTCCCCTCGTCGCCAACGACCACATCTCGCTCACCGTCGAGCCGGGTGAGGTGCACTGCCTCCTCGGCGAGAACGGTGCCGGCAAGTCGACCCTGATGAACGTCCTGTACGGCCTGTACCAGGCCGACGAGGGCGAGATCCTCCTGGACGACGTCGTCCAGGACTTCGACGGACCGGGTGACGCCATGCGCGCCGGCATCGGCATGGTGCACCAGCACTTCATGCTCGTGCCGGTCTTCACCGTCGCCGAGAACGTCATGCTCGGTCAGGAGCAGACCTCCTTCGGCGGACGCCTCGACCTCGCCGGTGCGCGCGCCCGCGTCCGGGAGATCAGCGACCGCTTCGGCTTCGACGTCGACCCGGACGCCCGCGTCGAGGACCTGCCGGTCGGCGTGCAGCAGCGCGTCGAGATCATCAAGGCGCTGTCCCGCGACGCGAAGGTGCTCGTGTTCGACGAGCCCACCGCAGTGCTCACGCCGCAGGAGACCGACGAGCTGATGGGCATCATGCGCCAGCTCCGCGCAGCCGGCACCGCCATCGTCTTCATCACGCACAAGCTGCGCGAGGTGCGCGAGGTCGCCGACCGGATCACGGTCATCCGCCTCGGCGCCGTCGTGGGCGAGGCCTCGCCGACCGCGACGAACAACGAGCTCGCAGCACTCATGGTCGGCCGTGCGGTCTCGCTCGTGGTCGACAAGGCACCGGCCTCCGGCGGCGAGGACGCCCTCGTCGTCGACCACGTCACCGTCACCGACCCGTCCGGCGTCGTGCTCGTCGACGACGTCTCCTTCACGGTCCGCCGCGGCGAGGTGCTCGCCATCGCGGGCGTGCAGGGCAACGGGCAGACCGAGCTCACCGAGGCGATCATCGGCCTCGAGCCCGTGCACGCCGGGCGGATCGTGCTCGACGGCAAGGAGCTCACCGGCCGCACCGTCAAGCAGGTGCTCGACGCCGGGGTGGGCTTCGTCCCCGAGGACCGCAAGGAGGACGGGCTTGTCGGCGAGTTCACCATCGCCGAGAACCTCATGCTCGACCGTGCCGACCACGACGAGTTCGTCCGCGCGGGCACCATCCGAGCCGCCGAGCGTGACGCGTTCGCCGACGAGAAGATCGCCGAGTTCGACATCCGGACGCCGTCCCGCGCCACCGCGGCCGGCCGGCTCTCCGGCGGCAACCAGCAGAAGATCGTCCTCGCACGCGAACTGAGCCGCGAGCTGCGCCTGTTCGTCGCCGCCCAGCCGACCCGCGGCATCGACGTCGGCTCGATCGAGTTCGTGCACAAGCGCATCGTCGCCACGCGCGACACCGGCGTCCCCGTCATCGTCGTCTCCACGGAGCTCGACGAGGTCGTGGCCCTCGCCGACCGGATCGCGGTCATGTACCGCGGCGGCATCGTCGGCATCGTCCCCGCGGACACCCCCCGCGACGTCCTCGGCCTCATGATGGCCGGGGAACTCCCCGAAGGAACGAAGCAGGTCGCATGATGGCCGGAGAACTCCACAGCACCAACGCAGCAGGAACGGAGCTGGCAGCGTGAGCAACACGCCAGACCACACGCAGCAGCCGGCGACCCCGGTCGAGACCCCCACCGACGACCGCCTGCAGGACGTCGAGGCCACCCCGCACCTGATGACGGACTCCGCGGACGACACCGAGCGACGCGCCGGTGGCGACCGCTGGCGTGCGGCCGCGCAGCAGATCGTGAACGGCTCCGTGCTCGTCACGGTCCTGGCCGTCGTCCTCGCCCTCGTCGCGTGCGGTGTCCTCATCGCGCTGACCGACGAGAACGTCCGCGCCGCGGCCGGGTACTTCTTCGCCCGACCGACCGACACGCTGCAGGCGATCGGCACCTCGGTCGGCGGTGCGTACGCCTCGCTCTTCCAGGGGTCCGTCATCAACTTCGGTGCGCCGTCGTTCGCCCAGGCGGTCGTCCCGATCACGCGGTCGATCGACTACGCCGTCCCGCTCGTCGCGGCCGGTCTCGGCATCGCGCTGTCCTTCCGCGCGGGCCTGTTCAACATCGGCGGCCAGGGCCAGATCCTGATGGGCGCCGCGGCGGCCGGCTGGGTCGGCTTCTCGTTCGACGGCCCCGCCGCCGTGCACATCCCGCTCACCGTCCTCGCCGGCATCGTCGGCGGTGCGGTCTGGGGTGGCATCGTCGGCGTGCTCAAGGCACGGACGGGCGCGAACGAGGTGGTCGTGACGATCATGCTCAACTACGTCGCGCTCTACCTCGTCAGCTTCATGCTGCGCACCCCGGGCCTGCTGCAGGCCCCGGGCAGCGCGAACCCGATCTCGCCCGCGACGAAGGAGAGCGCGGTCTTCCCGGCGCTGTTCGGCCCGCGCTACGGCGTGAACGTCGGGTTCATCGTGGCGATCATCGCGGTCGTCGTGGTGTGGTGGCTCGTCAACAAGTCCTCGCTCGGCTTCCGCTTCCGCACGATCGGTGAGAACCCCCGTGCCGCACGCGTGGCCGGCATGAGCGTCCCCGCGCTGACGATCTGGGTGCTCGTGATCTCCGGCGCGCTCGTCGGCATCGCGGGTGCGTACCAGGTGCAGGGCGCCGTGACCTCGGGCTTCACGTCCGGCATCGACGCGGGCATCGGGTTCGACGCGATCACGGTCGCGCTGCTCGGACGCTCGAAGCCGTGGGGCGTGTTCTGGGCCGCCATCCTGTTCGGCGTCCTGAAGAACGGCGGCTACGCCATGCAGGCCGCGAACGGCATCCCGATCGACATCGTGGGCGTCATCCAGGCCCTCATCGTCCTCTTCATCGCCGCCCCGCCGCTCGTCCGCGCGATCTTCCGGATCCCGCAGCCGGGTGCGCGTCGCCGCGTCCGCACGAAGACCAGCAAGAAGGCGGTCGCCGCATGAGCACCCTGAGCCCCACCGCCGTCCCGGCCCTGCCCGCGGACCGTCCCGTCGAGACGACCCGGAGCTGGAAGACCCCGATCGCGTACGGCGTCTTCACGCTGCTCGCACTCGTGCTCTTCGGCTTCGCCCGCCGTCCCGGCACCGCCACCTTCCGGCTCTCGACGTCCGGTGACTTCTTCGCGCTGCCGAACGTGCCGCTCCCGGCGGCCGCGACCGGCGTGGTCGTCATCGTCCTGCTCGCGATCGCGACGGTCTACGCCGTCGTCGAGACCCGCGGGTCGCGCCGCGTCCCGCTCTGGGTCACCGCGCTGTTCGCGCTCGTCTTCGTCGTCGGCTTCCTCAGCTGGGCCGTCGCGGGCGACTCGATCACGATCCCCGGCATGCTCGTCGGCGCGCTGAGCCTCAGCGTCCCGCTCGTGTTCGGCGCGCTCGGCGGCGTGATCTCCGAGCGCGTCGGCGTCGTGAACATCGCCATCGAGGGCCAGTTCCTCGCCGGCGCGTTCACCTCGGCGATGATCGCCTCGCTGACCGGCTCCGCGTGGGTCGGGCTCGTCGGCGCCCTCGTCGCGGGTGTGCTCGTGTCGTTCGTCCTCGCGGCGTTCAGCATCAAGTACCTCGTCGACCAGGTCATCGTCGGTGTCGTCATCAACGCCTTCATCTCGGGTCTGACCGGCTTCCTGTACTCGCAGGTGCTCTCGCCGAACCAGCAGACGCTCAACGTCGGCATCCGGTTCCCCCGCATCGAGATCCCGGTCCTGCACCAGATCCCGGTGATCGGACCGATCTTCTTCGAGCAGACCGTCGTCGTCTACCTGGCGTACGTCGCCGTCGCGGTGGTCACCTTCGGTCTGTTCAAGACGCGCTGGGGCCTGCGCCTCCGCGCGGTCGGCGAGCACCCGCAGGCCGCCGACACGGTCGGCATCAACGTCGCGCGCACCCGGTTCTGGAACGTCTCGCTCGCGGGTGCGGTCGCCGGTCTCGGCGGTGCGTACTTCACGCTCGACGCCGCGGGCGGCTTCACGAAGGACATGACCGCGGGCGCGGGCTACATCGCCCTCGCCGCGGTGATCTTCGGCCGGTGGGACCCGATCCGCGCGACGCTCGCGGCGCTGCTGTTCGGCTTCGCCTCGAACCTGCAGAACACGCTCGCCGCGGTCGGCTCGCCCGTCCCGAGCGAGTTCCTGCTCATGCTGCCCTACGTCGTCACGATCTTCGCGGTCGCCGGCCTGGTCGGGCAGTCGCGCGGACCGGCGGCCGCCGGCAAGCCGTACACCAAGAGCTGACGGACTGGAGGCGCGGCACATGACCGACACGCACGCTGCGGGTGGCGACGGGGTCGCCACCGACCCCGAGACGGGCGAGCCGACCTGGACGGACCCGGCCACGAGCCTCCAGGCCGGTCCCGGCACCGACGTCGACGTGACCGTCGACGTCGACTGGGCCGTCCTGCGGGAGGCGGCGACCACCGCCATGGGGCGCGCCTACGCGCCGTACTCGTCGTTCCCGGTGGGGGCCGCGGCCCTCACCGACGACGGGCGCGTCGTGTCCGGCTGCAACATCGAGAACGCGTCGTACGGGGTCACCCTGTGCGCCGAGTGCTCGCTCGTGTCCCAGCTGCACATGACCGGTGGCGGCAAGCTCGTCGCGTTCACCTGCGTGGACGGCGACGGCGCGACCCTGATGCCCTGCGGGCGGTGCCGGCAGCTGCTGTTCGAGCACTCGGCCGAGGGCATGCTCCTCGAGACCGTCTCCGGCATCCGCACCATCGACGAGATCCTGCCGGACGCCTTCGGGCCGCGGACCCTCGCCACCTACCAGGAAGAGCACTGACATGGCCGTCGAGCCGTTCGACACCGTCGACCTGATCCGCACCAAGCGCTCCGGCGACGCCCTCAGCACGCCCGAGATCGACTGGCTGGTCGACGCCTACACGCGCGGCTACGTCGAGGACCCGCAGATGGCGGCCCTCGCGATGGCGATCTTCCTGAACGGGATGGAGCGCCGCGAGATCAAGGACCTGACGCTCGCGATGATCGCGTCGGGGGAGCGGATGTCGTTCGGCTCGCTCGGCAAGACGACCGTCGACAAGCACTCCACCGGTGGCGTCGGGGACAAGATCACCCTGCCGCTCGCACCGCTCGTGGCGTCGTTCGGCGTCGCGGTCCCGCAGCTGTCCGGCCGCGGACTCGGGCACACCGGCGGGACGCTCGACAAGCTCGAGTCGGTGCCCGGCTGGCAGGCGTCGATCTCGAACGACCGCATGATGCAGGTCCTCGCCGAGGTCGGGGCGGTCATCTGCGCCGCGGGCTCCGGACTGGCACCGGCGGACAAGAAGCTCTACGCGCTCCGGGACATCACCGGGACGGTCGAGTGCATCCCGCTCATCGCGTCGAGCATCATGTCGAAGAAGATCGCCGAGGGCACCGGGGCGCTCGTGCTCGACGTGAAGTTCGGTTCCGGCGCGTTCATGCCGACCTACGAGGCCTCCAAGGAGCTCGCGCAGACGATGGTCGACCTCGGGAACGACGCCGGGGTGGCGACCTCGGCGCTCCTCACCGACATGGGCGTGCCGCTCGGCCTGACCATCGGCAACGCCCTCGAGGTGCGCGAGTCGGTGGAGGTGCTCGCGGGCGGTGGCCCGGCCGACGTGGTCGAGCTGACCGTCGAGCTGGCGTCGGAGATGCTGCGGCTCGCCGGTCTGCCGGACGCCGACCCGGCGGCCGCGCTGGCCGACGGCCGGGCGATGGACACCTGGCGGCGGATGATCGCGGCGCAGGGCGGCGACCCCGCGGCGGACCTGCCGGTCGCCCGCGAGCAGCACGTCGTCACCGCGCCCGAGTCCGGTGTGCTCGTCCAGCAGGACGCGCTGCCGTTCGGCATCGCCGCCTGGCGTCTCGGCGCCGGTCGGGCCCGGGCGCAGGACCCCGTGCAGGCGGGCGCGGGCATCGAGCTGCACGTGAAGCCCGGCGACACCGTCACGGCGGGGCAGCCGCTGTGGACGCTGCACACCGACGAGCCGGAGCGGTTCGAGCGGGCGCTCGGGTCGCTCGAGGGCGCGTGGGCGATCGGGGCCGCGGCGGAGCCGCGCGGGCCGATCGTGCGGGAGCGCATCACCTCCTGAGTGGGCGGGGCGGCCGACCGCGCGCGGTCGGGGCGTCCGGGCGCGCGGCGTGTGCGGTCGGTACGGCCGGGCCCCGTCGGCGGTGGGTGTGCGTGGCCCGCGCGCGGTCGGTGCGCACCGGTAGCCTGGGACGCATGAGCGCCGACGCCCCCACCTACCGCCTCCCCGACGCCGGAGCGGTCATCGACGACCTGCCCAAGGTGTCGCTGCACGACCACCTCGACGGCGGGCTCCGTCCCGCGACGATCGTCGAGCTGGCGGACGAGGCCGGCGTCACGCTCCCGACGACCGACCCCGAGGCGCTCGGGCAGTGGTTCGCCGACCAGTCCGACTCCGGCTCGCTCGTCGAGTACCTGAAGACCTTCGACGTCACCACCTCGGTGATGCAGACCGCCGAGCAGCTGCACCGCGTCGGCAAGGAGTTCGTCGAGGACCTCGTCGCCGACGGCGTCGTGTACGGCGAGGTCCGCTGGGCACCCGAGCAGCACCTCCGTGGCGGGCTGACCCTCGACGAGACGGTCGAGGCGGTCCAGGCCGGCATCGCCGAGGCCGTCCAGGCCGCCGACGGCGCCATCCGCGTCGGGCAGCTCGTCACCGCCATGCGCCACGCCGACCGCTCGCTCGAGATCGCCGAGCTCGCCGTGCGCCACCGCGACCGCGGCGTCGTCGGGTTCGACATCGCCGGCGCCGAGGCCGGGTTCCCCGCCTCCGGACACCGCGCGGCGTTCGAGTACCTCGCGTCCGAGCTGTTCCCCGTCACCGTGCACGCGGGCGAGGCCGACGGGCTCGCCTCGATCCGCTCAGCCCTGGTCGACGGACGCGCGCTCCGCCTCGGTCACGGCGTGCGGATCTTCGAGGACGTCACGCTGTCCGACGCGGGTGACGGGTCGACCCTCGCGTCCCTCGGCGAGGTCGCGTCGTGGGTCCGCGACCGCGAGATCCCGCTCGAGGTGTCGCCGTCGTCGAACCTCCAGACCGGTGCCGTCGCGGCCTGGGGCGACGACCTCGCCGACCACCCGTTCGACGTGCTCTACCAGCTCGGCTTCCGGGTCACGGTGAACACCGACAACCGCCTCATGAGCCGCACCTCGCTGTCCCGCGAGCTCGCGCTGCTGGCCGGCACGTTCGGCTACGACCTCGACGACCTCGCGGCGTTCCAGATCAACGCCGCGCTCGGGTCGTTCCTGCCGCTCGAGGACCGCGAGGAGATCATCGCGACCATCACGGCCGGGTACCAGGAGGCCTGAGGCACATGCCGCTGCCACCACTGCCGGACACCGCCGTCGTGCTCGGCGCCGTCGTGTCGACCTGGCGCGAGGCACTGGAGCGCACGGGGGAGGCCCTCGTCACCTCGGGTGCGGCCACCGAGGCGTACACCCAGGCGATGATCGACCTCGTCGACGAGCACGGTCCGTACATCGTGATCTCACCCGGACTGGCGTTCGCGCACGCCCGACCGGGCCCGACGGTGCGCCGGGACGGCCTCGCGGTGGTGACGCTGCGCGAGCCGGTGGTGTTCGGGCACCCGCACAACGACCCGGTGTCCGTCGTCCTCGGGCTCGCGGTGGCCGAGGTCGGCGCGCACCTCGAGTCGATCGGCGAGATCGCCAACACGTTCAACGACCCCACGGTGACCGGGCGGCTGGCAGCGGCCTCGACACCCGACGAGGTCCGGGCGATCCTGGGGGTACCGGCGTGAAGATCGTCACCATCTGCGGCGCGGGCATCGGCTCGAGCGGCATCCTCAAGGTGAACGCCGAGAAGGCGCTCGAGTCGCTCGGCCTCTCCGCCGCCGTGGTCGCGGCGGACGTCGCCTCCGTCCGGGCCGCGGCCGACGACGCGAACGTCATCCTGACGAGCGCCGAGTTCGTCGAGGCCATCGGGGACACCTACGCCGAGGTCATCGTGATCCGGAACCACTTCGACCAGGGGGAGATCACGGCGGCCGTCGACCGGGCGCTCGGGGAGCACTGAGCGGTCTCCTGCCCGCCCTCTAGAGTTGGGGCATGAGCACGGAGAACCCGCTGAACGACCCCACCACCGACCCGTTCGAGGTCGCCCGCGACGCCGCCGCCGTCATCGCTGACCGGTCCGGCATCGAGCGGCACGACATCGCCCTGACGCTCGGCTCCGGCTGGGGCAAGGCGGCCGACCTCATCGGCGAGACCGTGTCGACCATCGACGCTGCCGACGTCCCCGGCTTCAGCGCGTCGGCGGTCCCCGGGCACTCCGGCACCGTCCGCTCGATCCGCCTCGCCGACGGGCGGCACGCGCTCGTGATCGGGGCGCGCACGCACTACTACGAGAACCACGGGGTGCGCCGCGTGGTGCACAGCGTCCGCACCGCGGCGGCCACGGGTGCCTCGGTGATGGTGCTCACCAACGGTGCCGGCGGCATCAAGGAGCACTGGAAGCCGGGCACCCCGGTGCTCATCAGCGACCACATCAACCTGACCGCGGACAGCCCGCTCGAGGGCGCCACGTTCATCGACCTGACCGACCTGTACTCGGCGCGGCTCCGCGCGGTCGCGAAGTCGGTCGACCCGTCGCTCGACGAGGGCGTGTACACGCAGTTCCGCGGCCCGCACTACGAGACCCCGGCCGAGGTGCAGATGGCCAAGGCGATCGGCGGGCACATCGTCGGCATGTCCACCGCGCTCGAGGCCATCGCCGCGCGCCAGGCGGGCATGGAGGTCCTCGGCTTCTCGCTCATCACGAACCTGGCCGCCGGCATCCAGAAGACGCCGCTGTCCCACACCGAGGTGCTCGAGGCCGGCAAGGAGGCCGAGCCGGTCATCGCCGACCTGCTCGCCCGGGTGGTGACCGCCCTGTGAGCCGGCACGACGGAGCATCGGACGGGTCCATCGCCGACGGCGACCTGACCGGCACCGAGGCCGGTACGGACGGGGCAGGGACCGGCTCCTCCGACGTCCTCGCGGTCGCGCGGGCCTGGGCCGACCAGGACCCCGACGACGAGACCCGTGGCGAGCTGCTCGCGGTGCTCGACCGCGCCACCTCGGGTGACGCCGACGCCGAGGCCGAGCTGCGTGCCCGGTTCGCCGGACGCCTGGCGTTCGGGACCGCCGGGCTGCGCGCCGAGCTCGGGTTCGGTCCACTCCGCATGAACCGCGTGGTCGTCTCGCAGGCCGCCGCTGGCCTCGCGCGCTTCCTCGTCGACACCGGCCGGGACCGCAGCGTGGTCATCGGCTACGACGGCCGTGTGAACTCCGACGTGTTCGCCCGGGACTCCGCCGAGGTCATGCGCGGCCTCGGGCTCGCGGTCACCCTGCTGCCGTCGGCGCTCCCGACCCCGGTGCTGGCGTTCGCGGTCCGGCACCTCGGCGTCGGGGCGGGTGTCATGGTCACGGCGAGCCACAACCCGCCGCGGGACAACGGCTACAAGGTGTACCTCGGCGGGGACGACGACGGCTCGCAGATCGTGCCGCCGGTGGACGGCGAGATCGCGGACGCGATCGCCGCCGTGGCGGCGACGCCGCTCGGCGACCTGCGACGCGCGACGGACTACGTGACGGCGGGCCCGGACCTGGCCGCGGCGTACGTGGCCGCGACGGCCGCGATCGTACCGGCCCCGCGCCTCCCGGTCGATGCCCAGCCGAAGGTCGTGTACACGGCCATGCACGGGGTCGGGTGGGAGACCGCGCGCGCGGTCTTCGCCGCCGCCGGCTTCGCGGAGCCGGCGACCGTGCCGGAGCAGATCGAACCGGACGGTGCGTTCCCGACGGTCGCGTTCCCGAACCCGGAGGAGCCGGGGGCGATGGACCTGGCCGAGGCGCGGGGCGCCGCGGTCGGTGCGGACCTCGTCATCGCGAACGACCCCGACGCCGACCGCCTGGCGCTCGCGATCCCGACCGGCGACGGGTTCCGGCGTCTCTCCGGGAACGAGGTCGGGTGGCTGCTCGGCTGGCGTGCTGCCCAGCGCGCCGCCGAGGCCGGGACGGGCGGGACGCTCGCGGCGTCGATCGTGTCCTCGCCGGCACTCGCCCGCGTCGCGGCGGCGCACGGTCTGGAGTACCGCGACACCCTCACCGGCTTCAAGTGGGTGTCGCGCGTGCCCGGACTGGTGTTCGGGTACGAGGAGGCGCTCGGCTACCTCGTCGACCCGCATGTGGTGCGCGACAAGGACGGCATCTCGGCGGCGCTCGAACTCCTGTCGCTCGCCACGTCGCTCGCCGAGCAGGGCCGGACGATCGCCGACCAGCTCGATGCCTTCGCCGCCGAGTTCGGTGCCTTCGCCTCCGGGCAGGTCGCGACGCGGGTCGACGACCTCTCCCGCATCGGCGAGGTCATGGCGGCCCTGCGTTCGAGCGCGCCGACGTCGCTCGGGGGCCGCGCCGTGCAGCGGGTCACGGACTACGACGCGGGGGTCGAGGGCTTCCCGCCGTCCGACATCCTGCGGTACGACCTCGACGGGGGCGCACGCGTCATCGTGCGTCCGAGCGGGACGGAGCCGAAGGTCAAGGTGTACATCGACACCGTCGCGGAGTCCTCGGCCGAGGCGCAGGCCCTCGTCGACGCCATCGCCGCGGACGTGCGCCCGCTGGTGTCGTAGGGTCGCGGCGGCGCCGCGCCCGGGCGCAGCTGCCGCGCCGCTGCCGCGCCGCTGCCTGCGTCGGCGCGGCGTGTCCGTGCGTCGGTCGCGGCGCCTTCGGACGCTCGCGCCATCCGCACAACGGAAAGCACGTCGCACCACGCGATCGCGTGGTGCGACGTGCTTTCCGTTGTGCGCGAGCACGTCGCACCACGGTGCGGAGGCGCGCGGCGGCGCCGGCGCGCGCCGCTGACGCGCGCCGCGCGCCCGCGTCGCACGTTCCTCCACAGAGCGGGAGGACTGAGCAGCTCTCCACAGCTCGGCCGCCGCGCGGTCGAGAACGTCGGACGTCGGTCACCGTTGCGGTCATGGCCAGGTTGGAGATCGTCGTCGGCGGTGGTGCGGACCCGAGTGGGAGGCGCGGCCGTGACCTCCGCGACCGCGCGCTCCGGGGTGAGCTCGTCCGGCTCGCACCGGGCCGGTTCGTCGACGCCGACGAGTGGCGACGAGCGAACCCCGGCGAACGGCACATCGCCCGCATCAAGGCCGTCCACGATCTGCTCGCCCCGCGGCTCGTCGTGTCGCACGCATCAGCGGCAGCACTCCACGGCCTGCCGTGGCCGGGGGAGTTCCCGGTCGCGGTCGAGGTGCTCGACCCCCTGCGCACCACCGGGCAGACGCTCCGCACGGTCCACAAGCGTGCCGGAGCCGGACGGCGGTTCCGCACGGACTCGATGATCGCGAACGGGCGCTCGCTCACCGACCGGGCGAGCACGGTCGCCGACCTCGCCGTCGCCTACCCGATCCGGACGAGTGTGCCGGCGCTCGACGTCGCCCTGGCCGCCGGGACCGACCGGGCGGACGTCCTCGCCGCGCTCGACGCCGCCGGGTCGGTGCAGTTCCGTGCCCGCGCGGAGCGTGCGATCGCGCTGGCGGACGGGCGGTCGGGGTCGCCGGGGGAGTCGGTGGCGCGGGTCGCGCTCGACGAGGTCGGTGCGCCGGAGCCGGAACTGCAGCACCGGTTCGACGACGTCGACGGGCTCATCGGCGTCGTCGACTTCTGGTTCCCGGAGCAGGGCGTCGTCCTGGAGTTCGACGGGCGCGTGAAGTACACCGACCCGTCGTTGCGCCGAGCCGGGCAGACCGCGGCCGACGTGGTGGTCGCCGAGAAGCACCGGGAGGACCGGATCCGTCGGCGTCCCGAGGTGCACGGCTTCGGTCGCATCGGCTTCGCGGAGACCGACGACACCGAGCGCCTCCGCGACGTCCTGCGCGTGCTCGGGGTGCCCACGACCCGGCGACGCTTCACGACCGTGCGGTGACACGACATGGTGCGACGTGCCCCCGAACAAGCAGGAGCACGTCGCGCCACGGGAAGCCGTGGTGCGACGTGCTCCGGGTTGTGCGAGGGCCACCAGCGCCGCGCGAGCCAGCGCCGCGCGACGCGCGCGACGCGCGCGAGCGCGCGGCAGCGCCGCGCTACGCCAGCTCGAGCAGCACGTGCCCGGACGACACCGTCTGGCCGACGGGGGCGTTCAGCCCGGTCACGACGCCGTCGCGCGTGGCCTGCACGGGCTGTTCCATCTTCATGGCCTCGAGGACGACGAGCAGGTCGCCCTTCACCACGGTGTCACCCTCGGCGACCGCGACCTTGACCACGGTGGCCTGCATCGGCGAGGTCACCGAACCGGACGAGGCGAGCCCGCCCTTCACGGCCGACGACCGGCGCTTCGGGGGAGCCGAGGGCCCCGCCGGACGACGACCGGCCACGGACCCGCCGCCGACGATCGACGGCATCGTGACCTCGATGCGCTTGCCCTGCACCTCGACGACCACGCTCTCGCGGGCGGCCGGTTCGGGCAGCTCCTCGGTCGCGCCGCTCCACGCGGGGATGTCGTTCTGGAAGTCGGTCTCGATCCACTGCGTGTAGATGCTGAACGGCTCGTCGTCCGACGTGGCGAACGCCGGGTCGGAGACGACCGCGCGGTGGAAGGGGAGCACGGTCGGCAGCCCGGTGACCTCGAACTCGGCGAGGGCGCGACGGGAGCGCTCGAGCGCCTCCTCGCGCGTCGCACCGGTGACGATGAGCTTCGCGAGCATCGAGTCGAACGAGCCGGAGACGACGTCGCCGGACACGACACCCGAGTCGACGCGCACGCCGGGGCCGGACGGGGCGTGGAAGGTGTGCACGGGGCCGGGAGCGGGGAAGAAGTTGCGCCCCGCGTCCTCGCCGTTGATGCGGAACTCGAACGAGTGGCCGCGCGGCTCGGGGTCGGCGTAGTCGAGCGTGCCGCCCTCGGCGATGCGGAACTGCTCGCGCACGAGGTCGATGCCGGTGACCTCTTCCGAGACGCAGTGCTCGACCTGCAGGCGGGTGTTCACCTCGAGGAAGGACACGGTGCCGTCGGCGCCGATGAGGAACTCGCACGTGCCGGCCCCGACGTAGCCGACCTCGCGGAGGATCGCCTTCGACGACTCGTACAGCCGCTCGGTCTGTGCGTCCGTCAGGTAGGGGGCCGGGGCCTCCTCGACGAGCTTCTGGTGCCGGCGCTGCAGCGAGCAGTCGCGCGTCGACACGACGAGGACGTTGCCGTGCTCGTCGGCGAGGCACTGGGTCTCGACGTGACGCGGCTTGTCGAGGTACTTCTCGACGAAGCACTCGCCCCGGCCGAACGCGGCGATCGCCTCGCGCGTCGCCGAGTCGAAGAGCTCCGGGATCGACTCGCGCGTGCGGGCGACCTTCAGTCCGCGACCGCCGCCACCGAAGGCTGCCTTGATCGCGACGGGGAGGCCGACCTCGTCGGCGAACGCGACGACCTCGGACACGTCCTGCACGGGCTCGATCGTGCCCGGGGCGAGGGGTGCGCCGACCTTCTCGGCCACGTGCCGCGCGGAGACCTTGTCGCCGAGGCGCTCGATCGACTCCGGCGACGGGCCGATCCAGACGAGCCCGGCGTCGATGACGGCGCGGGCGAAGTCGGCGTTCTCGGCGAGGAACCCGTAGCCCGGGTGCACGGCGTCGGCGCCGGAGCGACGGGCCACCGAGATGATCTTGTCGATGACGAGGTAGGTGTCAGCGCTCGTGGTGCCGTTCAGCGCGTAGGCCTCGTCGGCGAGGCGGGCGTGGAGGGCGTCACGGTCCTGGTCGGCGTAGACCGCGACCGACGCCTTGCCCGCGTCGCGGGCCGCGCGGATGATGCGGACGGCGATCTCGCCGCGGTTCGCGATGAGGACCTTGCTGATACGGGGCATGGTTCGTCAGCCTATTCGCGCCGACGAAGCGAGAATTGACCGGCATCCACAAAGAACGACGCCGAACAAGTGCGGATGTCTACGAAGGACCGACGGCTACGCCGACCACAGCTCGTGCCAGGCGACGCCGAAGCCCCGGAGCAGCATCGCGCGCAGGACCGGCAGCGAGAGCCCGACCACGGCGGACGGGGCACCGTCGATCCGCGAGATGTAGGCGGCCGCCCGCCCGTCGATCGTGAAGGCACCCGCGACCTCGAGGGGTTCGCCCGTCGCGACGTACGCGTCGACCTCGTCGAGCGACACGTCGTCGGCGAAGGTCAGCACCGCGCTGTCCACCGCCACCACGTGGTCGCCGGCGGCCACCAGCGTCGACCCGCCGGGCGCGACGTCGCCCAGGTGGCCGGCCGTGCCGAGCGGCCCGCCGCCCGACGCGTCCACCTGTCGGACGGGAGGCACGGTGCCGGCCCGCCCCGCGCCTCCCGTCCGTCCGCTGGCCGGGTCGGCGACCCGGTCCGCCCGACGGTCCACGACGCAGTGCCCGCTCCACAGGGTGCCGCCGCCGGCGGCGAGCATCTGCCGCCAGCGCTCACGGGCGACCGCGGGCTCGTGGGGCTTGCCGTACAGGACCCCGTCCACCTCGAACGCGGAGTCGCCACCGAACACGAACCCGTCCACGGGCGCGCCGGCCACCGTGCCGTCGGCGACCGCACCGGCCTTGGCGACCGCGAGCATCGCGACGAGCTCCGGGCCGGTCAGCGGTCGGCCGAGCGCGTCCTCGGCGGCGGCGACCGCGGCGTCCTCGTCGACGCCCGGGGCGACGAGCACCGGCTCGATCCCGGTCTGGGCCAGGAGCGCACGACGGGCGGGGGAGGTACTCGCGAGGTACAGACGCATGGGAACATCGAACCATGGGTGAATCCGTCGGAACGCTGCTCGAACTCGACGTCACCGGGATCGCCCACGGCGGCATCTCGGTGGCACGGCACGAGGGGCGCGTGGTGTTCGTCTCCGACGCCGTCCCGGGTGAGCGGGTCGTCGCCCGCGTCACCGAGGACCGCAAGAAGTCCTTCTGGCGCGCCGACACCGTCTCGGTCGTGACCCCGAGCGAGCACCGCGTCGAGCACGTGTGGGCCGAGGCCGCCCTCGACCGCGACCCCGCCGAGCGCGCCGGGGGTGCCGAGTTCGGGCACATCGCGCTGCCGCACCAGCGCACCCTCAAGCACGACGTCCTCGTGGACGCCTTCGCCCGGTTCGCCCGTACCGACCTGACCGAGGTGCTCGGCCACGACGTGGTGGTCGAGGCCGCGCCCGGCGACGACGCGGCGGGTGGGCTCGGGTGGCGGACCCGCGTGCGCCTGCACGTCGCCGAGGACGGCACCGCCGGCCCCTTCGCCGCACGCTCCCACTCCGTCGTCCCCGTCACGTCGCTGCCGCTCGCCGCGCAGGTCGTGCAGGACGCCGCGCCGCTCGCCCGCGGCGCGATGCCCGGCGCGGAAGTCGTCGACGTCATCGCCCCGAGCGGTGCCGAGGGCGCCCGCCTGGTGATCGACGACCAGGCCCCGTCGGTGGTGCGCGAGCGCGTCGGCGAGCGGTCGTTCGCGGTCGACGACACCGGGTTCTGGCAGGTGCACCGGCAGGCTCCGGCCGTGCTGACCGCGGCCGTGCAGGACCTCGTCGACCGCGACCGCCTCGACCCCGAGGGGCAGCACCTCGACCTGTACGGTGGGGTCGGCCTGCTCGCCGCCGCCCTCGGCGACCTCGTCGGACCGAAGGCGCGCATCACGAGCGTCGAGAGCGCACCGCGCGCCACCGAGCACGCGCAGGAGAACCTGGCCGAGTGGATCGGCGCCCGCGCCGAGACCGGGCGCGTCGAGCGGTGGCTCACCCGGACCGCCGCTGCCGCGTCGCGGCCGGAGCAGGAGCGGTTCCGCGCCGGCACGGTCGTGCTCGACCCGCCGCGCTCGGGTGCCGGACGCGAGACGGTCGTCCAGATCGCGGCGCTCCATCCGGCGCAGGTCGTCTACGTCGCCTGCGACCCGGTGGCGCTCGCGCGCGACGTCGCGACCTTCGCGGACCTCGGGTACCGCCTGGAGGCGCTGCGTGCGTTCGACCTCTTCCCGCACACCCACCACCTGGAGGCCGTGGCGCGCCTGGTGCCGGTCGCCTGACGGCGGGTGGGCGGTCGCGTCCGCAGCGCCGGAGCGGGCTCACGGGCGGCAGTTGCGTCACGGGGTGGTGCGGAAACGCCGACGACACCCGTCGCCGGTATCCTCTCCCTGTGATCGCTCCCGGTATCAGGGATCGGGAGCGCATCGGAACGAGAGGCCACCGTGGCAACAGGAACGAACACCAGCACCGGAGCGACGAGCGTGGCGACAGGGCCCGTGCGCGTCGCGATCGTCGACGACCACGAGTCCGTGCGGCTCGGCATCCAGGCAGCGTGCCAGAACGAGGGCTTCGAGGTGGTGCTCACCGCCGCGAGCGTCCCGGAGTACATCCAGCAGTTGGGGGACCGCGAGGTCGACGTCGTCGTGCTCGACCTCTCCCTCGGTGACGGCTCGACCGTGACGGCGAACGTGAAGGGTGTGCAGGGCACCGGATCGGCCGTCCTGGTGCACTCCATCGCCGACCGGGTCGCGAGCGTGCGGGAGGCACTGGCCGCAGGGGCGGCCGGCGTGATCCCGAAGTCGTCGGCGACGAAGACGGTCATGGCGGCGGTCGCGACCGTCGCCCGCGGCGACGTGCTCAACAACCTCGAGTGGGCGAGCGCCATCGACGCCGACCGGGACTTCGCGAAGGCCCAGCTCGGCCGGCGGGAGCGCGAGATCCTGCACCTGTACGCCTCGGGGCTGCCGCTCAAGCTCGCGGCCCAGCAGCTCGGGATCGGGTACTCCACCGCCCGCGAGTACCTCGACCGCATCCGCGTGAAGTACGTCGAGGTCGGGCGTCCCGCGCCGACCAAGGTCGACCTGCTCCGCCGGGCCGTCGAGGACGGCATCCTGCCCGGGCTCGACTCGGGCATCGACCCCGACACCGACGGTCGCTGACCCGGATGGACACCACGGCGGCACCGGTGCCGACCGACGGCGACGCGACGGGCGGGGGACCGGCAGGCCTGGCCCCCGCCGTCGCCGAGCCGGCCCCGTTCGGCGTCGACCCGTCGCGGAGCGTGCGGCCCGCCGTCACGCAGGCGTCGGTCGAGCGGGTGTTCGCCGTGGTGATCGCCGGCGCCGCGATCGGCTTCGGTGCCGTGAACGTGCCGAACGTCGTCCGCCAGCTGCAGTACCTCGACCCCGTGTGGGGTCCGGTCGCGGCGGGCGTGATGGCGGCGTCGTTCCTGTTCGTCGGGGTGACCGCGTTCGTGCAGCGGTACGCCCAGGTCGCGCAGATCGTCTGCGCGCTGCTCTTCCTGGTCGTCCTCGTGACGTGGCCGCTCACGGTGCACACCGCGCTGCCGGCCTCCCAGCCGCCGTGGCCGTGGTGGTTCTGCACCGTCGCGTCGACCGCCGCGGCGATGGGCTTCGCACCGTGGCGTGCGACCGTCTACGTCGCGCTGGTCCCGGCCGTCTACGTCGCGATCCGGCTCACCCCGGTCGGTGGCGAGGCCGGCGCCGGCGCAGTGCTGGACGGCCTGTACACGGTCATCCTCAGCGGTGGCGTGCTCGTCATCGCGGTCCTGCTCCGCCGTGCGGCCACCGCGGTCGACGTCGCGCAGGCCACCGCGGTGCGCCGCTACTCGCTCGCCATCCGGGCGCACGCGACCGAGGTCGAACGCGTCCAGGTCGACGCGATCGTGCACGACAGCGTCCTCACGACGCTGCTGTCCGCCGCCCGGGCCGAGACGCCCGAGGCGCAGGCGCTCGCCGCCCGGATGGCCCGGAACGCCGTCGACCACCTCGACGCCGCGGCCGCCGACGTGCCGGGCGACGCACCGCCGGTCTCGTCGACCGAGCTCCGCGCGCGCATCGTCGACGCGGTCGCCGGGCTCGCCGCGCCCGTCGCGGTGCGTGCAGCACCCGTCGGTGGCCTGCGGATGCCCGCGACCGTGGCCGATGCGCTCGCCTCCGCCGCGGTCCAGGCCGCCGTCAACAGCGTGCAGCACGCCGGTGGTCCCGAGGTCGACCGCTGGGTGCGCGTCGAGCAGCGGGGATCGGCCGTGCACGTCGAGGTCGGCGACGACGGCGCGGGCTTCGACCCGTCTGCCGTCCCGGCTGCCCGGCTCGGGGTCCGGCGGTCGATCGTCGAACGCGTCGTGATGGCCGGCGGCACCGCCACCGTGGAGAGCGCCCCCGGCGCGGGCACCAGGATCCGCCTGTCGTGGACGGCGACGGGAGGTCGACCGTGAGGATCTCGGTCCCGGCCGGCATCGCCATCGGTCTCGCGTCGCTGTTCTCCGTGTACCACCTGGTGCTCGCCACGGTCTCCCTGCCGCGCGTCGCCGACGCCGGTCCGGTGGTGGCCTGCATGGTCCTGTACGCCGCGGCCACCGGGGTCGCGCTGTTCCTGCCCGGCCGGGTGCTGCCGGTGTGGGCCGCGTGCTTCGCGCTCGCCACCGCGCTCGTGATCCCCGTGATCGAGGCACCGGTCATCGACCTCGCGCGGGACCACGAGCACACCACCTGGTGGGTCGCGGCGGTCGGCACGCTCATGGTCGTGCTCGTCGTCCGTGGGCGGCGCGCGTTCGCCTGGGTCGGCGTGGGGTTCCTCACGCTGTTCTCGGTCGGGTGGGCGGGCCTCCCGGCGCTCCAGTCGCTCGGTGTGGCGGGCAGCGTCGCCTGGGTCGTGATCGCCAGCGGGTTCGCCATCGCGATGGAGCGGGCGGTCCGGGTCACCCGGGACTTCGTGCTCGCCGAGCAGGAGACCGCCGACTGGCAGGCCGCCCAGGACGCGCACGTGTTCGAACGGCAGTTCCGCCTGAGCCAGACCACGCGGATGGCGCTGCCGATGCTCGAGCGGATCATGGCGACCGGCGGGGACCTCTCCGACGACGAGCGCGCGGAGTGCCTGCACCTGGAGCAGGCGATCCGCGACGAGATCCGCGGCCGGTCCCTGCTCTCCGACGACGTCCGCGACGAGGTGATGCGCCTCCGTCGGCGTGGGGCGACCGTGCAGCTGCACGACGACGGCGGTCTCGACGACCTGGAGATCGACGACCTGCGCCGCGTGCACGCCCGACTGGCCGACGCGCTCCGGCAGGCCCGCGAGGCCGACAACGTGATCGTCCGCACGGTGCCCGAGGGCGCGGACGCGGCCGTGACCGTGGTGGGGCTGCGGCTCGACACCGCGGCGAGCGAGTCCGCGGCGCTCGGTGCCGGGCACGACGACGGGGACGGCGACGAGGACGACTCGGTCGTGGTGTGGCTCGAGATCCCGCGTCACGCCTCGGTCTGAGCGCCGGGGGAAAGGGGGAACGGGCCGGACCCCGAGGGGACCGGCCCGTTCGCGACCCGGGCCTGAGCGGCAACCCGAATACCGCCCTGGCCCGTAGCTGGCCGGTGACGTCGTACCCTAGTCAGCCACCGACCAACGATGTTCTTCAACGAAGGACACCGAACACGTACGACTATGCCGTGGCCGTCGACACGTGTCAGTCGTCATTATGGGGGACAATCTGCGGCGTTCCGCGCGTTCCGCGCGATCCGCGTTCTCCGTGCCCCCCGTTCGAGGGCAGACCGACCCCTGAGTGCATCCTGCAACGGCACCGGAACGGGTCGCTGTGCCGCCCGGAGCGGGGTACATCGCCGCGCGTGACGGTGGACGCCACGAGACCCCCGCCGGTCGACGACGGGGGTCTCGTGGGTGTGGGTCGGGTGACGTCCGGCACCGGGTGCGGACCGTCGGCGGGCCCGGACCGACGACGGTGGCGCGGATCGCGACGGGTCGGATCGCGTCAGCGTGTCGCGCGCTGCCAGGCGCCGGGGCCGTGGTCGAGCGGGCGGCGCAGCCCGCGGGCCGAGACCTCCCACCCGGAGCGCGGGGAGACGGCGACCTCGGCGGCACCGAGCGCGGCGGCCTCGTCGGCCTGACGCTGCAGGACCGTGACGACCGCGGCGAGTTCCTCGGGCGAGGGCTCCCCGGCGACGACCCGCACGTCGGCGACCGACACGGGCTCCTCGGGCACCGGCGGGACGACCGCTGCGTGGCGGCCCATCAGCGCACGTCCCCGGTGTGTGCGACCCGGCTCACAGCGGGATGTTCCCGTGCTTCTTCGGCGGCAGCGAGGCACGCTTGCCGCGGAGCGCCCGCAGCGCCTTGATGACGGCGACGCGCGTCGCGTGCGGCTGGATGATGCCGTCCAGCTCGCCGCGCTCCGCCGCGAGGTACGGCGAGGCCACGTTGTACGTGTACTCGTTGGCCAGGCGGGCCCGCACGGCGGCGACGTCCTCGCCGGCCTCCTCGGCCCGCTTGATCTCGGCCCGGTACAGGATGTTCACCGCGCCCTGGCCGCCCATGACGGCGATCTCGGCGGTCGGCCACGCCAGGTTGATGTCGGCGCCGAGCTGCTTCGAGCCCATCACGATGTACGCGCCGCCGTAGGCCTTGCGGGTGATGACCGTGACGAGCGGCACGGTGGCCTCGGCGTAGGCGTACAGGAGCTTGGCGCCGCGGCGGATGACACCGGTCCACTCCTGGTCGGTGCCGGGCAGGTAGCCCGGCACGTCGACGAGCGTCAGGATCGGGATGCCGAACGCGTCGCAGAACCGGACGAAGCGCGCGGCCTTCTCGCCGGCGTCGATGTTCAGGGTGCCGGCCATCGCCTGCGGCTGGTTCGCGATGATGCCGACCGTGCGGCCCTCGACCCGGCCGAAGCCGATCAGGATGTTCGGCGCGAACAGCGGCTGGACCTCGAGGAAGTCGCCGTCGTCGACGAGGTGCTCGATGATCGCCGTGACGTCGTACGGCTGGTTCGTCGAGTCCGGGATGACCGTGTCGAGCTCGTGGTCGGCGTCGGTGGTCTCGAGCTCGGGGACGACGTCGTACGCCGGGGCGTCGGACAGGTTGTTGTCCGGCAGGAACCCGATGAGCGACCGCGCGTAGTCGAGCGCGTCGGTCTCGTCCTCGGCCAGGTAGTGCGCGACGCCCGAGACCGCGTTGTGGGTCTGCGCGCCGCCGAGCTCCTCGAAGCCCACGTCCTCGCCCGTGACGGTCTTGATGACGTCCGGGCCGGTGACGAACATGTGGCTCGTCTTGTCGACCATGATCACGAAGTCGGTGAGCGCGGGGGAGTACACGGCGCCACCGGCGGCCGGGCCCATCACGATCGAGATCTGCGGGATGACGCCCGACGCCTGGGTGTTCAGGCGGAAGATCTCGCCGTACTTGCCGAGCGCGACGACGCCCTCCTGGATACGGGCGCCGCCGGAGTCGAGGATGCCGATGATCGGCACGCCGGTCTTCAGTGCGTGCTGCATCACCTTGACGATCTTCTCGCCGGCGACCTCGCCGAGGGAGCCGCCGAACACCGTGAAGTCCTGCGCGTAGACCGCGACGTTGCGGCCGTGGATCGTGCCGACGCCGGTGACGACCGCGTCGCCGTACGGGCGCTTGGCGTCCATGCCGAACGACGTGGTGCGGTGGCGGACGAACTCGTCGAACTCGACGAACGAGTTGTCGTCGAGGAGCTGCTCGATGCGCTCCCGGGCGGTGCCCTTGCCCTTCGCGTGCTGCTTCGCGATGGCGGCCTCGCCCGCGGCGGTGACGGCCTCGTGGTAGCGGTCGCGCAGGTCCGCGAGGCGACCGGCCGTGGTCGAGAGGTCGGGGGTGTCTCCTGTGGTCACCCGCTCACCCTACCGGCGGCCACGACGGCGCCGGTTGGAGGACCCCCACGGTTCCTGCCCGTAGATTTGCGTGCATGTCCACACCCGAGCAGCCGACCCTCCCGCTTGCCCGGAGCGTGGTCGCGGCCGCCGGCGGGACCTTCGACGCCCCGGCGCGCACCGGCTCGACCAACGCCGACCTGCTCGCGGTCGCCGTCGACCGGCCGCACGGCAGCGTGGTCGTGACCCTCGACCAGACCGCGGGCCGTGGCCGCCTGGACCGCACGTGGTCCGCTCCGGCCGGCCAGACCCTCGCGCTCAGCCTGCTCGTGCGCGCCGACCTCGACGACCGCGACCGCGGCTGGTTGCCGCTCGTCGCCGGGCTCGCGATGCGCGACGCGGTGACCGCGGTCCTGCCGGACGCGGACGACGTGCGCCGCGCCTCCCGGCCGACCGGTGACCAGGAGACGGCGGGCCGGACGCCGGAGCCGCGCGTGCTCGTGAAGTGGCCGAACGACGTGCTCGTCGACGGCCGCAAGGTCTGCGGGATCCTCTGCCAGGTCGCCGCGGACGGCAGCGTCGTCGTCGGCGCGGGCGTCAACCTGACGATCCCCGCGGACGCGCTGCCGACGCCGACCGCGACATCGCTGACGGTCGCGGGCGCGACCGGCGGGGCGGCCGACCTGGCCGACGCGGTCGCGTCCGGCTTCCACACGGCCGTCCTGGAGGCGGTGGCCGCCCTGGTCGCGGGTGGTGCGGCCGCCGACGGGGTGCGGTCGCGGGTCCGTGGTGCGTGCGGCACGATCGGCCGCCGCGTCCGTCTGGAGCTGCCCGACGGCAGCGTCACCGAGGCGGACGCCACGGGCGTCGACGACGACGGCCGCATCACGATCCGGGATCGGGACGGCGCGGAGAGGGGCGTCGCGGTGGGGGACCTCACCCACCTGCGGTATGCATGACGGCATGACCGCCGAGCCGCCGCCCGAACGCGTCGTCGCCCGGCTCCGGCCGCACGCGCGGCGGCTCGTCCGTCCGGCGGTGTTCGTCGTGCTCGTCGCCGCGGCCGGTGGGTTCGGCTTCGGGGTGTTCCGCGCGCAGCTGGCGTGGGTGAACGTCGTGGTCGCGGCGGTGACGCTGCTGCTGGTCGTGCTCGGCGGGCTCGTGCCGCTGTTCCGCTGGATGTCGGAGCGGTACGTCGTCACCACGCGGCGGCTCGTCGTCGTGCACGGCCTCGGGACCCGCACGCGCCGGGAGCTCCTGCACTCGCGGGGCTACGACGTGACCGTCCGGCGTCGAGGCATGCAGGGGGTGTGGCGGTCCGGGGACGTCCTCGTCTTCCCCGGCGACGAACCGCCCGTGGTGCTCGGCGACGTCCCGCACGCCGACCTCGTGGTCGCCGTGCTGCACGACCTGGTCGAGGGGTACGAGGCCCGGCGGCGGCACCGGGAGCCCGACTGGGACGAGATCGTCGGCGGGTACTGAGGCGAGCGGGCCTCGACTTCGGCGCGTTCCGCCAGGTTCGCGACCCCGCGGTCCGGTACCGTCGTCCCGTGCGCATCTCCGTCATCGGCTGCGGGTACCTCGGTGCCGTGCACGCCGCCTCCATGGCCAAGCTCGGACACGAGGTCGTCGGGCTCGACGTCGACCCGGACAAGATCGGACGGCTCGCAGCGGGTGACGCCCCGTTCTTCGAGCCCGGACTGCCCGAGACCCTCGCCGAGGCCCTGGCCTCCGGCCGGATCGAGTTCACGACCGACCCGTCCCGCGTCGCGGGCGCCCGGGTGCACTTCCTGGCGGTGGGGACCCCGCAGGGGCCGAGCGGTGCCGCGGACCTCACCTACGTCGACGCTGCCGTGACCGGGCTCCTGCCGCACCTCGCGCCGGGCGACCTGGTCGTCGGCAAGTCCACGGTGCCCGTCGGGACCGCCGCGCGGCTCGCCGAGCGCGTCCGTGCGGTGCAGCCCGAGGCGACGCTCGTCTGGAACCCGGAGTTCCTCCGCGAGGGCTTCGCGGTCCAGGACACGATCACGCCGGACCGCTTCGTGTACGGCGTGCCCGCCGGCGAGGCCGGGCCGCGCGCGGTCGCGGTGCTCGACGAGGTGTACGCCCGGGCGCTCGCCGCCGGCATCCCGCGGCTCGTGGTCGACCTGCCGACCAGCGAGCTCGTGAAGATCAGCGCCAACGCCTTCCTCGCGACGAAGATCTCGTTCATCAACGCGATGGCCGAGATCGCCGAGGTCGCCGGGGCCGACGTGACGGCGCTCGCCGACGCGATCGGCCACGACGACCGGATCGGCCGGAAGTTCCTGAACGCCGGACTCGGGTTCGGCGGGGGCTGCCTGCCGAAGGACATCCGCGCGTTCCAGGCCCGTGCCGACGAGCTCGGCGTGGGGCAGTCGCTCGCCTTCCTGGGCGAGGTCGACGCGATCAACCTGCGGCGTCGCGCGCACGTCGTGACCCTCGCTGAGGAGCTGCTCGGCGGCTCGGTCGCGGGCCGTCGGATCGCGGTGCTCGGGCTCGCGTTCAAGCCGAACTCCGACGACGTCCGGGACTCGCCGGCGCTCGACATCGCGGCGCGGCTCGTCGAGCTCGGTGCGACCGTCGCGGCCCACGACCCGGCCGCGATCGGCACCGCGCGCCGCCTGCGTCCGGAGCTCGAGTACGCCGACCGCGCCGAGGACGCACTGGCCGGCGCGGACGCCGTGCTGGTGCTGACCGAGTGGGCGGCGTACCGGTCGCTCGACCCGCAGGCCGTCGCCGGGCTCGCTGCCGGGCGCATCGTCCTGGACGGGCGGAACTGCCTGGACCGGGACGCCTGGACGGCGGCGGGCTTCACCTACCGCGGCATGGGGCGCTGAGCGCGGTCGGACGCCGTGGTGCTCGGTCCCGTCCGTGCCGCCCGGGTCCGCCCCGGGCCCGGCGCCGGTGCCCGCCGTGGAGCCGCTCAGCCGACGGTCGCGGTGTCGGTCGTCCCGTCGACGCTGACCGTGCTGGTGGCCGAGCCGTCGGCCACGGTCGCGGTCCACACCGGTGCGGCCGTCGACCCGCCGAGCACCAGGGAGCGCAGCTCGCTGCCCGGCACGGCGGCCTCGGCAGCTGCCGCCGCGGGCCCGGCACCGGTCTGCACCGCTGCCGCGAGTGCGACGGTCGAGGCCTGCGCCGCGGCGTCGACCTGCTTCGGGAACGGACCGGACGTCACGCGGTCGAGGACCGCCGAGACGACCGACTGCGTCTGCGAGCCGTCCGGCCCGACGACGACGACCGTCCAGGAGTCACCCGATCCGGCGATCGAGACGACCGTCCCACCGCCGGCGGCCGCGACGCCCTGCGCCGCGACCTTCGAGAAGTCGATCTCGTCCGGGTGCTCGACGCCGCTGCCGTTCCCGGTGCCGCTCGTCGCGGTCGCGTCGGGCCCGGTGGCGTCGGTGGCCGAGCCGTCCGGTGACTGACCGGCGCTCCGGCTCGGGGCCGGGTCCCCGCCCTCGGTGCAGGCCGCGAGCCCGAGGCTCAGTGCGAGTCCGAGCCCGAGGGCGGCGACGATCGGGACAGTGCGGACCGGGACACGGCGGGATCGGCTCATGCCCCGATCCTCGCAGCGTCGGCGCGGACGCACCACGCGCGGTGCCGGAGGGTCGACGGACGGAACACGATCGTGACCTGGCGGGGTCGTCGGCTCAGCTGCCGGACACGACCTCGTCGCGCGGTGCGGCCACCTCGTCGCGGGTCTGGACGTCGCGCTCGGGGTGGTACACCCACACCTTGTAGAGCCAGAAGCGGAAGGCGGTGCCGAGACCGAGGCCGATCACGTTGCCGGAGATGTTGTCGGCGAGGGCCGACGTGAACCCGAGGGCGTAGTGCGAGATCGCGAGGCAGCCGAGGGAGATGGCCATGCCGCCGAGCGACACCACGACGAACTCCACGCCCTCGCGGGTCGCGACCGACCGTCGCTGGTCGCGGAACGTCCAGTAGCGGTTGCCCATCCAGTTCACGAAGATCGCGACGACGGTCGAGATCACCTTCGCCCAGAAGGGTCCCGAGTGCACCTCGTCCGGGTTGAGCACCGTGGCACGCAGCAGGTTGAAGATGCCGAAGTCGACGACGAAGCCGACAGCGCCGACGATGCCGAAGCGTGCGAGCTGGGCAATGAGTCGCCGCAAGGTCTCTCCAAGATCCGTAGAGTTGTCGCAGACCGTGCAGGGTACGGCCTGTCCGGGTCTGCCGGTCGGTCCGCGCCCGACCGGGCGTGGACAACAGCTGCCCAGTATAGACAATCCGCTGTCACCGGACGGTGGGACGACGGAAGGAACACACAGCATGGCGTTGCGGGTCGGGGTCATCGGTGGAGGTCAGCTGGCACGGATGATGGTGCCGGCCGCCGTGGAGCTGGGCATCGACATCCGGGTGCTCGCCGAGGGGCCGGGCATGTCGGCGGCCATCGCGGCGACCGCCGAGGGCGACTACCACGACGCCGAGACCGTGCTCGCCTTCGCGCGGGACGTCGACGTCGTGACCTTCGACCACGAGCACGTGCCGCAGGACGTGCTGCGTCGGCTCGAGGAAGCGGGCGTCGCGGTCCGGCCCGGACCGGCACCGCTCGCGGTCGCACAGGACAAGATCGTGATGCGCCGTCGCCTCAGCGACCTCGGGATCGCCGTGCCGGACTGGGCAGCGGTGCACGACGCCGAGGAGCTCGGCCGGTTCCTGGCCGACCACGGGGGTCGTGCCGTGGTGAAGACCCCGCGCGGGGGCTACGACGGCAAGGGCGTCCGGGTCGTCTCGGACCCCGCCGACGTCGCCGACTGGTTCGTCGCGGTCGCGGAGGCCGCCGGTGACCAGGCCCTGCTCGTCGAGGAGCTCGTGCCCTTCACCCGGGAACTCGCGCAGTCCGTCGCCCGTCGCCCGTCCGGCGAGGTCGTCGCCTGGCCGCTCGTCGAGACCGTGCAGCGTGACGGCGTCTGTGCCGAGGTGCTCGCCCCGGCCCCGGACAGCGCCGGGCGACTCGCGGACGTCGCCGAGGAGACCGCGGTGCGGATCGCGACCGAGCTCGGCGTCACCGGCGTCCTCGCCGTGGAGCTGTTCCAGACCGCAGACGACCGTCTGCTGGTCAACGAGCTGGCGATGCGTCCGCACAACACCGGGCACTGGACGATCGACGGCGCGACGACGAGCCAGTTCGAGCAGCACCTGCGGGCCGTGCTCGACCTGCCGCTCGGCGCGACGGGAGCCCATGCTCCGGCCGCCGTGATGATCAACGTGCTCGGGGGGCCCGGCGACGGCGACCTCGCGGCGCGCTACCCGGCCGCACTGACCGCCTTCCCGGAGGCGAAGTACCACTTCTACGGCAAGGCGCCGAGGCCCGGCCGCAAGATCGGTCACGTGACGGTGCTCGGTGACGACCTCGAGGATGTCGTCTACCGGGCGCGCTCGGCCGCCGCGCACTTCGACGACTGAGCCGGCCGGGGCGCTCGGCTAGGCTCGTGCCGTGACCGGAAGCGCAGCCGCCCCCCTCGTCTCGATCATCATGGGTTCCGACTCGGACTGGCCCACCATGCGGGCCGCCGCGGACACCCTCGACCAGCTCGGCATCCCGTTCGAGGCGGACGTCGTCTCGGCACACCGGACCCCCGACAAGATGGTCCGGTTCGCCCGGGCCGCCGCCGGCCGGGGGATCCGCGTCGTGATCGCCGGGGCCGGGGGTGCCGCACACCTGCCCGGCATGGTGGCCTCGATGACGACCCTGCCCGTGATCGGCGTGCCGGTGCAGCTGGCACGCCTCGACGGCCTCGACTCGCTGCTGTCGATCGTGCAGATGCCGGCCGGGATCCCGGTCGCCACGGTCGCGATCAACGGGGCTGCGAACGCCGGGCTGCTGGCGGCGCGCATCATCGGGTCGTCAGACCCCGCCGTCGCGGAGCGCCTCGCCGAACACGCTGCGGAACTCGAGCAGCTCGTCGAGGAGAAGGCCGCTCGCCTGCGCGACGCGCTCTGATCGCTGCCCGCGCCGGTTGCTGCTCGGCAGCGACACGAGCGCACACCGGGTGACCGCCCACCGGGCGCAGGCCGCACGGCGGGGCCGCCCCGCGCCTCCCGGCCGGGACCCGGTGACCACCGGACGGACCGTCCGCCGTAGGGGCGACCACCAGACGGACCGTCCGCCGCAGGGGCGGCCACCAGACGGAGCACCCGCCGCAGCGACCGCGCCGATCCGTCCGCGCGCCGAGCGGTCGGCGCGCCTACAGGTCCGCGTGCAGCTGCCAGGTCGCGACGGCGCTGTCCCGCCAGTCGTACATGCGCGCCCGGTCCGGCCCGGCGATCGCCATCCGGTCCGCGAGCACCCGGTCGCTGACGACCTGGTAGACCGCCTGCGCGAGCCGCTCCGGGTAGGAGTCCCGCGGGTCCCGCTCGACGGTGACGCCCGCGTCCGCGGCGACCTCGCGCACCGCGGGGTCGTCCGAGTGCACGACCGGGGTGCCGAAGTGCATCGCCTCGATGACCGGCAGGCCGAACCCCTCGGCGAGGCTCGGGAACACGAACACCGTTGCCCGGTCGTAGGCGACGGCGAGGTCGGCGTCCGACAGCCGGCCGAGCACGAGCAGGCGCTCGCGGGGGAGCCCTGCCGCCTCGGCGAGCCCGTACACGTCGACGTCGCCCCAGCCGTCCGGCCCGGCGATGACGAGCGGCACGTCCGAGGGTGCGTCCGGGTGGGCCATGGCGGTGATCAGGTGCCGGAGGCCCTTGCGCGGTTCGAGCGTCCCGACCGCGAGCACGTAGCGCTCCGGCAGCCCGAGGCGCTCGGCGCGCACGTCGGCGTCGACGGGCACCTGCAGTCGCGGGCTCGGGGCGCCGCCGATCACCCGGAGGCGGTCGTCGAAGCGCCGGATCTCGTTGAGGGCTGCGGCGACCGCGTGGGTCGGCACGACGACGGCGTCGGCGTGCTTCCACGCACGGTGCACCATCGCCTTGTGGAAGTGCACGCCGCGGGGCGTGAGCGTCTCGGGGTGCGTCCACGGCACCGTGTCGTGCACCGTGACGACGACCTGTCGGCCGGGCTCGGCCACGCGGTCGTGCCGGACGAGGGGAGCGAGCACGCTCGGCGCGTGCACCAGGCCCTGCGCGGCGGAGCCGACGATCCCGGCCTGCCACGCCAGCGAGAGCTCGCGGCGGGGGAGCGCGAGCCGCTGCAGCTCGGTCAGCCCGGGGAGCAGCGTCGTGATGCGCTCGAGGTCGGCCGGCGAGCACGCGGACACGATGCCCTCGACCTCGCAGCCGGACGGTGCGGTGGCGATGAGCTGCCGGGTGAGTTCCTCCGCGTAGCGGCCGATCCCGCCGGGGACCGGGGCGATCACCTGGTCCACGATCATGCGGAGGGTCGTCATTCGGGTGGTTCCTTCCGGGGCGGACCGACCGGCGGCGCGGCCCGTCGGGCCCCGACACTACCAGGGGCGGTCTGGAGGCTCGGGGCCGGGTCGCGGGGGCGCACCCGGCCCGTCGCGCGGCGACGGGCCGGGTACGGGTCGGTCAACGGCTGAGCGCGCCGGCCTGGACGGCCGCGGTCAGTGCCTCGCGCCAGTCGCGCATCGGTGCCATGCCCGCGCGCGCCCAGCCCTCGTGCCCGAGGACGCTGTACGCGGGCCGGGCGGCGGGACGCACGAAGGCGCCGCTGTCGGTCGGCAGCACGCGCTCCGGGTCGAGACCGTTCTCGGCGAAGATCGCCCGGGTGAAGTCGAACCAGGACGCCTGGCCCGCGTTCGTGCCGTGGTAGATCCCGGCGGGAGCGTCCGAGCGGGCGAGCTCGACGATCCGGGCCGCGAGGTCGCCGGTCCACGTCGGCTGCCCGACCTGGTCGGTCACGACGCTGACGGTCTCGTGCGAGGCGGCGAGCCGGAGCATCGTCGCGGCGAAGTTCGGCCCGTGCGCGCCGTAGATCCACGCGGTCCGCACGACGTACGACGAGTCCGGTGCGATCTCGCGCACCAGGCGCTCGCCGTCGGCCTTGGTACGGCCGTAGGCGTTGATCGGGTCGGTCGGCGCGTCCTCGGCGTAGGGCGCGGTGCCGTGGCCGTCGAAGACGTAGTCGGTCGACACGGTGATCAGTCGCGCACCGTGTCGTACCGCCGCACGGGCGAGCAGCTCGGGCCCGGTGGCGTTGACCGCGTGCGCGTCGTCCTCGTGCGTCTCGGCGTCGTCCACCTTGGTGTACGCGGCCGAGTTGATGACGACGTCGTGCCCGGCGACGGCCGCGTCGACCGCGTCCGCGTCGGTGACGTCCAGGTCGGCCCGGCCGAGGGCCGTCACCGACTCACCCGCGAGGGCGTGCTGCAGGTCCTGGCCGAGCATGCCGCTCGCGCCGGTGATGAGGTACCGCGTCATGGTGTCGGTCCGACTCACGCGAGCGCGGCCCGCTCCTTCAGCGGCTCCCACCACGAACGGTTGTCGCGGTACCACTGCACGACGTCCGCGAGGCCCTGCTCGAAGGGCACCTGCGGCTCGTAGCCGAGCTCGGCCTGGATCTTCGAGATGTCGACCGAGTAGCGGAGGTCGTGGCCGAGGCGGTCCTGGACGCGGTCGACGTACGACCAGTCCTTGCCGGTGGCGTCGAGGAGCAGCTGGGTGAGCTCCTTGTTCGTCAGCTCGGTGCCGCCGCCGATGTTGTAGATCTCGCCGGCGCGACCGCGGGTGAGCACCATCGCGATGCCACGCGTGTGGTCGTCGACGTGCAGCCAGTCGCGGATGTTGTCGCCCTCGCCGTAGAGCGGCACGTGGCGGTCGTCGATCAGGTTCGTCACGAAGAGCGGGATGACCTTCTCGGGGAAGTGGTACGGCCCGTAGTTGTTCGAGCAGCGCGTGATCGAGAGGTTCAGCCCGTGGGTGCGGTGGTAGCTCCGCGCGAGCAGGTCGCTGCCGGCCTTCGACGCCGAGTACGGCGAGTTCGGCTCGAGCGGGCGCTCCTCGTCCCACGAGCCCTCGCTGATCGAGCCGTAGACCTCGTCGGTGGAGACGTGCACGAAGCGCTCGGTGCCGTGGCGCAGCGCCGCGTCCAGCAGGCGCTGGGTGCCGACGACGTTCGTCTCGACGAAGATGCCGGAGTCGCGGACCGAGCGGTCGACGTGCGACTCGGCGGCGAAGTGCACGATCGCGTCGACGGTCGGGACGACCTCGTCGAGCTTCGCGGCGTCGCGGATGTCGCCCTGCACGAAGGAGTAGCGCGGCGAGTCGGCCACCGGTGCCAGGTTCTCGAGGTTGCCCGAGTAGGTCAGGGCGTCGTAGACGACGACCTCGGCCCCTTCGAGGCCGGCGTAGGCGTCCTCGAGGGTTCTGCGGACGAAGTTCGAGCCGATGAAGCCGGCCCCTCCGGTGACGAGGATCTTCACGCGCTTGTTCCTAACAGTGATCGGTTCGACGGTCGGCGGGCAGTCTAGCGGGAGCGTGTCCGCACCGACGGCCGGTTGCTAGGGTGTCCGGGTGCAGATCCGCGAACTGAAGATCCAAGGCGCGTGGGAGTTCACCCCCGTCCAGCACGGCGACGCACGGGGGGCCTTCCTCGAGGCGTACCGTGCCGACGTGCTGGAGGACACCGTGGGACACCCGCTCGACCTCCGCCAGGTGAACATGTCGATCTCGGCGCGCGGGGTCGCGCGCGGGATCCACTACGCGCTCGTCGCGCCGAGCCAGGCGAAGTACGTCACGGCCGTCCGCGGGGCGTTCATCGACTACATCGTCGACATCCGGGTCGGCTCGCCGACGTTCGGCCAGTGGGACTCCGTGCGCATCGACGACGTCGACCGCCGGGCGGTGTACCTGTCCGAGGGCCTCGGTCACGCGATCGTCGCCCTCGAGGACCAGTCCACGGTCAACTACCTCGTCAGCGCCCACTACGACCCGCAGCGCGAGAAGGGGATCAGCATCCTCGACCCGACCGTCGGTCTCGAGCTCCCGAGCGGCATCGGCGAGCCCGTCCTGTCCGAGAAGGACACGAGCGCACCGACGCTCGAGCAGGCCGCCGAGCAGGGCCTGCTGCCGACGTACGAGGAGTGCGTCGCGTACACCGAGTCCCTCCGGACGAAGCAGTAAAGGGGTCCCCGTGAAGGGCATCATCCTCGCCGGGGGTTCCGGCACGCGTCTCTGGCCGATCACGAAGGGCATCAGCAAGCAGCTGATGCCGATCTACGACAAGCCGATGATCTACTACCCCCTGTCGACGCTCATGATGGCGGGCATCCGCGAGGTCCTGGTCATCACGACGCCGGAGTACAACGAGCAGTTCCGCGCCCTGCTCGGCGACGGCTCGCACCTCGGCATGACGATCGAGTTCGCCGTCCAGCCCTCGCCCGACGGTCTCGCGCAGGCGTTCGTCATCGGCGAGGAGTTCATCGGCGACGACAGCGTCGCGCTCGTCCTCGGCGACAACATCTTCCACGGCACGGGCCTCGGCACGAACCTGCGGAAGAACACCGAGGTGGCCGGCGCCACGATCTTCGCGTACCAGGTCGCCGACCCGACCGCGTACGGCGTGGTCGAGTTCGACGACGAGTTCCGCGCGCTGTCCATCGAGGAGAAGCCGGAGCAGCCGAAGTCCGACTACGCGGTGCCCGGTCTGTACTTCTACGACAACCGCGTCGTCGAGATCGCGAAGACGATCGAGCCGAGCGCGCGCGGCGAGCTCGAGATCTCGACGGTCAACGAGCGCTACCTCGAGGACGGCTCCCTGAGCGTGCAGGTCCTGGACCGTGGCACGGCGTGGCTGGACACCGGCACGTTCGAGTCGATGATGCAGGCGTCCGAGTACGTCAAGGTCATCGAGGACCGCCAGGGCAGCAAGATCGGCTGCATCGAGGAGATCGCCTGGCGCAACGGCTGGATCGACGACGACGCGCTCGCGCAGATCGCCGCGCCGCTGGTCAAGAGCGGGTACGGCGTGTACCTGCGTCGACTCCTCGGCCGCTGACCGCGACCGTCCGACAGGACACCTGACACGGGACGCCCCGGCCTCGACGAGGCCGGGGCGTCCTGCACGTGCCGGAGGCGTCGGGACGGGGTCAGCGCTGCCCGCGGGTGACCCAGCGCGCGCGTGCGGTGAGCCCGACGCGGAGCACGAGCCGCAGGGGCGCGAGCCACCACGCGTCGTACCGACGGGACAGGAAGCGGTAGGCGCTCCTGTGGTGCTCGCGCTCCATCCGCTTCACGTTGCGGGCCGTCGAGTGCGCGCCGCTGTGCGTGACGACGGCGCTCGGGACGTACCGGTTCGCCCAGCCGGCCTCGGTGACGCGGGCGCCGAGGTCGACGTCCTCGAAGTACATGAAGTAGCCCTCGTCGAACCCGCCGAGCGCCGCGAAGCGGTCCCGCCGGACGAGCAGGCACGCCCCGGAGAGCCACCCGGCGTCGCGCTCGCGGTCGGTGTCACGTTCGGCCTTGTACCGCACCGACCACGGGTTGCCCGGCCACATCCGTCCGAACGCGGCGTGCCCGATCCCGGTCCGGATCGACGGCAGGTTCCGCGCCGACGGGTACACCTCGCCGTCGGCGTCGATGATGCGCGGGCCGAAGACGGCGCCGTCCGGGGTCCGGGTCGCCGCCTCGACGAGTGTTCCGATCGCACCGGGGGTGACCTCGACGTCCGGGTTGGACACGAGCACGTACTCGACGTCGGCGCCGAGCGTCGCCACGCCCGCCGCGACACCGCCGCCGTAGCCGCGGTTGTCGGGCAGGTCGACGAACCGGGCACCGTGGCGCTCGGCGACGGCCCGCTCGGCGGCCTGCTCCGACGAGGCGTTGTCGACCACGACCACGTCGACGTCGGCGTACCCGTCGGACGCGCGCACGCTCGCGAGGAAGCCGTCGAGGGCGTCGGTCGAGTCGTACGCGACGGTGACGACGGCGACGCGGCTCATCGCGCGCTCCGGAAGGCGTCGAGGTGGGCGCGCGCGGTCGCGGCCCAGGTGAACCCGGCGGCGCGGGTGACCGCTGCCGTGCCGAGTGCGTCGCGGCGGTCGGGGTCGGCGAGGAGCGAGCGGAGCGCCTCGGCGATCGCTGCCGCGTCGGGTTCGGTGTACGCGACCGCGTCGCCGCCGACCTCGGGCAGTGCGGTGCGGTCGGTGGTCAGCACGCACGCGCCCGTCGCCATCGCCTCGAGCACGGGCAGCCCGAAGCCCTCGGCGGAGCTCGGGTAGGCCACGACCGTGGCGCCGCCGAGCAGACCGGGCAGGGTCTCGACGGGCAGGTAGCCGACCTCGTGCACGCCGTCCTGCGGCCCCACGGCGTCGAGGGCGGCGGCCGCGACCGGGTCCCACCCGCGCTGTCCCGCGACGACGAGGTCGGGCGTGCCCGGGTGGTCGCGACGGAGCCGGCGGTGGGCCTCGACGAGCGGGCCGACGTTCTTGCGCGGTTCGATCGTCCCCAGGAACGCGATCCACCCGCGCCCGCGGTCGAGGCCGACCTCGGCTGCCGCGGCCGCGACGTCGGCGTCGCTCGGCTCGTGGAAGACCCGGCGGTCGACGCCGTGGTGTGCCACCGCGAGCTCGGCCCGCACCGGTCGGACGTGGGCGCGGAGGGCGTCGGCGGTCGCGGCGCTCGGCACGAGGCAGACGCGGCGACGAGCGAGTGCGGCGCGGGTCCAGGCGCGGAAGAACCAGCGCTTGACCGGCACGTGCGCGCCCGGGTCGGTGAAGAAGGTCGCGTCGTGCAGCGTGACGACCGTGCGGTGCGCCAGGAGCGGGAACGTGTAGTGGGGGGAGTGCAGCACCCGGGCGCCGGCGCGCAGGCGGAGCAGGGGGAGTCCGAACTGCTCCCAGACGAAGCGCAGCGGTCGCGAACGGATCCAGTCCGGGGCCACGGTGATGCGCGCCGACGGGGCGATCGCCCGGAAGTGCTCGACGTGTCCGCGGCGCAGGACGAGCGCGAACGGCGCACCGAGTTCGTGCAGGCCGGCGACGAGCCCCTCGAGGTAGCGCCCCACGCCCCCGAGACGTTCCGGCACCGCCGTCCCGTCGATCAGCAGCGGAACGGTCATGGAGCTGTACGGTTCCTCTCGGCTGGCAGGGCAGCGTCAAGCATAACGGACCCCGCCAGCCGCTACGCTCGCTCAGGTGACCACAACCCGTGTCCCTGCTCGCGCGCGCGTGCTCCTCATCGTGGGCGAGCCGATCTCCGAGCGCCTCGCCGGCCCGGCGATCCGCGCGTGGGAGATCGCCCGCGCGCTCACCGCCCGCAACCACCACGTGACCATCGCGTCCTCACGGTCCGTCTCGCGCGAGGGCGAGGGCTTCCGCGTCGTCGAGTTCCGCGGCGACAACGCCGAGGCGCTGGTCGACGAGTCCGACGTCGTCGTCTTCCAGGGCGGCTTCTACGCCTCGATGCCCTGGTTGGCGGTGCGCCCGCAGATCCAGGTGATGGACCTCTACGACCCGTTCCACCTGGAGTTCCTCGGGCGCCAGCACGGCTTCGACCGCGACGAGGAGACCCGCGTCGTGAGCGAGCTGACGAAGGAGCTCAACGCGCAGCTCTCCCGGGCCGACCTGGTGCTCTGCGCCAACGACCGACAGCGGGACCTCTGGATCGGCCAGCTGGCCGCGCTCGGTCGGGTGCGCCCGGTGAACGGTCGCGCCGGCGCGGCGGCGGGTGACGGCAGCGGGAGCATCGACGACCTCGTGCGCATCGCCCCGTTCGGGGTCACCGACCAGCCCTTCGAACCGACGACGGGTGTCCTGCGCGGTGTCGTCGACGGGATCGGCACCGACGACTTCGTCCTCGTCTGGGGCGGCGGCATCTACGACTGGTTCGACCCGCTGACCCTCATCCGCGCGGTCGACGTCGCACGGCACGAGGTCCCCGAGCTGCGGCTGTTCTTCATGGCGAAGGTGCACCCGAACGCCTGGCTCGACGGACACGCGGTCCCGGACCAGGCGGTCAGCCTGGCCCGCGAGCTCGGGATCCTCGGGACGCACGTGGTGTTCAACGAGGAGTGGGTGCCCTACGACGAGCGCGCCGGCTACCTCGCCGAGGCCGACGTGGGGGTCACCACGCACCCCGCGGGGCTCGAGACCCGCTTCAGCTTCCGCACCCGCAACCTCGACTACCTGTGGGCCGGCCTGCCGATCATCACGAGCGAGGGCGACGTGTTCGCCGACCTCGTCGAGCAGCACGGCAACGGGATCACCGTGCCGGTCGGCGACGTGGACGCCCTGGCCGCGGCGATCGTCCGGGCTGCCCGCGACGCACCGGCCCGCGAGGCGTGGGCGGCTGCGTCCCGCGACCTCGCGACCGCGATGACCTGGGAGCGCGTGCTCGGCCCGCTGCTCGACTTCATGGACGCGCCCGAGCGCAGCCAGGTGCCGATCTGGAACATGGTCGAGGACCCGCCGCCGCTACCGGCACGCACCCGTCTGGACGACGTGCGGACCTTCGCACGGCTGCTGCGGCAGGGCGGGCCGCGCCTGGTCGCGGAACGGGTCCGGGACCGCGTGCGCCGCGAGGCGCTGCGGCTCAGCTCCAAGCGCTGACCGCGCCGCGCTGCGCGCGGACTGCGTCGCGTCCGGGACGACGACGGGCCGGACGCGACCAGCGGAGGCGGGGCGCGCCTCCCGACCGGGTCAGCCGTCGAGTCGGGGACGCGGCGCGGTGGCGGTCCGGTCGATGGTGCGTCGGGCGCGGAGCGCGGCCGGGAGGCGCGTCACGGCCTGGGCGATTCCGTGCCGCTCGGCGCGCCCACGGTCGCGTGCGCGCGGGTCGCGGGCCGCGCTGTCGAGGGCGGTGCGGACGACCGTCCGCGCCACGGCGCGGGCGACGACGCCCCACGGGGCGTTCTTGACCGCCACGACCACGCGGTTCCGCGTGTTGGCGGTGACGAACCCCGCCGACCCGGTCCCGAGCGAGGACGCGTGCCGGTGCACCGCGACCGCGTCGCCGACGAACCGGACGCCGTGCCCGAGACGGCGCAGTCGCCAGCTGAGGTCGGTGTCCTCGTAGTACATGAAGAGCGACTCGTCGAACCCGCCGGCCTGGCGGAACGCCGGCATCGCGATCGCACAGGCGCCGCCGCAGAAGCCGAACACCTCCGGGTCGGCGTCGGCGGGGTGCGGGACGAGCCAGTCCCGGTCGCCGCCGTTGCCGGACCGGTCGACGACGTTGCCGGTCGAGTTGGTGCGGACCGGTTCGCCGGGCTCGGCGCGCAGGAGGATCCTGGCCGTCGTGGCGCCGGTGACGCTGCCGTCGAGGACCGGGGCGGTCAGGGCCCGGAGGAAGCCGGGCCGCGCGACCGCGTCGTTGTTGAGCAGCACGAGCACGTCGGCGGTCGAGGCACCCGCGGCGAGGTCGACACCCGCGCCGAAGCCGCCGTTGACGGGGCTCTCCAGGACGCGCACCCCGGGCAGGGCGCTCCGCAGCCGCTCGACCGAGCCGTCGCCGGACGCGTTGTCGACGACCGTGACGACGGCGTCGACCTCCGCGAGCTGGGGGAGGAGCGACTCGACGCACTCGATCGTCAGGTCCGCGCGTCGCCAGTTGACGACGACGACCTCGACCGCAGGCGCCACCGGCGTCAGAACTGGATCGCGGCTGCGGCGCCGATCGGACCGTACGAGCTGCTGTTCGGGCGGACCGTGAAGGTCGCGCCCTCGGTGAGGCGGTGGATCTCCTGGCCGCCGCGGCCGAACAGCGCGCTGGTGACGCGGTACTCGCCGCCGCCGAGACGGACGTCGGAGAACGTGAAGCGCACCGTCCGGGAGCCCTGGAACGACGGTGTCGGCACCTTGAGCATGTCGGTGTGCGTGCCGACCACGACCTGCCCGAACGGGTTGTCGACGTGCACGCCGATGCCCCAGTCGTCGAGCTGCGTCTTCGCGTCGAGCTCGACGTCGATGGTGAGCGGACGGTCCGGGGCGACGACGACCTGGTCGGTGCTCCGGTCGTGCTCGCCGTCGACCACGATCGAACGCACCCGGGCGATGTCGAACGCGGGGGTCGCGGCCTGGGCCGGACGCTCGGCGTTGGCGGCGTCCGCGTCGATGGTGGTCTGGAACCCGGAGCGCAGCACGCTCACGGCGTCCGTCGGGTCGCCGTCGAACATGACGTTGCCCCGGGCGAGCACGAGCGCGCGGGAGCAGAGGTCGGTGATCTGGTTCAGCGTGTGCGTGACGAGCACGATCGTCCGGCCCTCGGCCTGGAACGACGCGATCTTGTCGAGGCACTTCTTCTGGAACGCCTCGTCGCCGACGGCGAGGACCTCGTCCACGAGGAGCAGGTCGGGGTCGACGTGCACCGCGACGGCGAACGCGAGCCGGACGTACATGCCGCTCGAGTAGAACTTCACCTGCGTGTCGATGAACTCCGCGATGCCCGAGAAGTCGACGATGTCGTCGAAGTAGCGGTCGGTCTGGGTGCGCGAGAGCCCGAGGATCGACGCGTTCAGGTAGACGTTCTCGCGGCCGGTCAGGTCGGCGTGGAAGCCCGCGCCGAGCTCGAGCAGCGCGGCCATCCGACCCCGGCGCACGACGGAGCCGCTCGTCGGCTGGATGATCCCGCCGATGGTCTTCAGCAGCGTCGACTTGCCCGAGCCGTTCGGCCCGATGAGCCCGACCGTCGAGCCGGAGTCGATCTCGAGGTCGACGTTGCGGAGGGCCCAGAAGTCCTCACGGAACGCGCTGTTCCGACCGGCGCTGAGGACGCGCTCCTTGAGGCTCTTCTCCTTGTGCAGCACGAACCGCTTGGAGACGTCCTGGACGCGGACGATGGGGGTGGCGGGGGACATCGATCAGAGCTCCTGGGCGAAGTTGCCCTGCAGGCGGGAGAAGACCCGCTGCGAGACGAACAGCAGCACGAGGCCGACGACGAGCGCGACGAGCATGCGGGTGGCGAGGTGGTCCGGCGTGGTGCCGTGGCTCGTCTCGCCCCACATCGCCTGCTGGAAGCCGATCACGGCGATGGTGACGGGGTTGTTGAGGTAGATCTCGGTGAGCCAGCCGGGCACGCGGTCGGCGACCTGCGTCCACGAGTAGACGATCGGCGAGCCCCACATGGCGAGCATGAGCACGACCTCGACGAGGTACTGGACGTCGCGGAGGTACACGTTCAGGGCGCCGAGCAGGAGCGCGAGCGCGACGGCGTACACGATCGTCAGGACGAGGGCACCCACGCCGTAGAGCAGGTCCCAGCCGAACGCCACGGTCTGCAGCGCGAGCGCCGCGACGAGCAGGATGGCGAACTGGATGAGGAAGTTGAACAGCGACGACCCGACCGAGGACAGCGTGAAGATCTCGCGCGGCAGGTAGACCTTCTTGACGAGCCCCGCGTTCACCACGATGGACGCGGTGCCGGCGCCGACGATCTCCTGGAAGACGGTGAAGATCGTCAGGCCGGAGAAGATGTAGATCGCGAAGTTGTCGATCGCCTTGGCGTTGCCGAGGAACGTCCCGAGCACCACGTAGTAGATGAACAGCTGCGTGAGCGGCCGGGCGAGGCTCCAGAGGAAGCCGAGCGACGAGTCCTTGTACCGGGCCTTCAGCTCGCGCTTCGTGAGCATGCCGAGCAGTTCGCGCTGGACCCAGATGTCGCGGACGGTGTTGGCGAACCCGACGAGTCCGCTGCCGTTCGCCCCGGCGTGCTGCCAGGGCTCGGTGGCGAGCCGCTCCGCACGTTCGTTGGCCACTGCGCTCGCGTCTGGCATGTGCTGCGGTCTCCTCACGGGGGCTTCGGTCACGCGGACGCGCAGACCGGCGGCGACCTGACGATCGCCGCGGAGATACTACGATAGACCGCCTGGAGCAGCGGTCCGACCCTCGCTCCTCGCGATCGGAAGGGGCGACATCATCAGGATCCGAACGTGGGCCGGGGCGAAGCGACGCCTGGGGCGGTACCGCATCAGCCTCGGACGGGCACTGCTCCGCGAGGCCGCCGCCGCCGAGACCGCGGCCCTGCCGTCCTACGACTTCGGCACCTGGGTGCAGCGACGCTCCGGCGGCCGCTTCGTCGGGTTCCCCGAGCACTGGCGCGACCTGGTCGCCGCGGCCGACCGCGAGCGCACCCCGGCGGAGCGCGACGCGCCCCCGCGCGTGGCGGTCGTGCTGCACGTGCACTACCCGGAACTGCTGCCCGGGCTCGTCGAGCGACTGCGGTCCGTGCCCGAGCCGTTCGACCTCGTGGTCACGGTGACCGAGGGCGTGGACGTCGCGGTCGACACGAGCGCGCTCGACCTGGTGCGCCGCGTCGTCGTCCTGCCGATCGAGAACCGCGGTCGCGACGTCCTGCCGCTCGTGTCCGTCGTGAACGCCGGGCTGCTCGACGGCTACGACGCCGTGCTCAAGGTGCACACGAAGCGATCGGCCTGGCGCGCCGACCACGAGTCGCTGCAGGGGAGCGGAGCCGACTGGCGCGACGAACTGCTCGACGCCGTGCTCGGCGACCGCGACCAGGTCGCGCGCGTGATCGAGGCGCTCCGGCACACCGACGCGGGCATGGTGACCTCGGGCGCGTCCATCGTCGGCGCCGAGCACTGGGGCGCCGACGAGCACGGCGTCCGGTCGCTGCTGCGACGCCTCGAGCTCGAGGACCTCGTCATCGACCTGCGGTTCCCGGCCGGCTCGGTGTACTGGACGAAGGGCTTCGTGCTCCGCGGCCTCCGTGCCCTGCGGATGGACCGCGACGACTTCCCGGACGAGCGCGGCGAGATCGACGGCACCACGGCGCACGCCGTCGAGCGGCTGCTCGGGGTGCTCACCGTGGAGAGCGGTCTGACCGTGTCGGCCGTCGACGACCTGCCCGCACGACGGCCCGAACCGGCGGTGCGCGCCGAGCTCGTGCCCTTCTACCTGCCGCAGTTCCACACCTTCCCGGAGAACGACGCGTGGTGGGGCGCCGGCTTCACCGAGTGGACGAACGTCACGCGCGCCGTCCCCGACTACCACGGGCACGCGCAGCCGATGCTGCCCGGCGCGCTCGGGTTCTACGACCTGCACCGCGACGAGGTCCGGGCCGCCCAGACCCGACTCGCGCGGGACGCCGGCATCGGGGCGTTCATGTACTACCACTACTGGTTCGCGGGCAAGCGCCTGATGGACATGCCGCTCGAGCGCCTCGCCGCGAGCGACACCGACCAGCGGTTCTGCGTGATGTGGGCGAACGAGGACTGGACCCGCACCTGGGACGGCCGGGGCGACAGCGTCCTGATCGCCCAGGACTACGACCAGGTCCCCGCAGAGGACTTCATCGACCACCTGCTCCCGCTGCTGGGCGACCCGCGCTGGTTCCGCATCCGCGGCGCCGCCGTGATCGCGGTGTACCGCCCGGCACACCTGCCGGACCACCGCGCGACCATCGCGGAGTGGCGTCGGCGTGCGGACGCGGCCGGCGTCGGACCGCTGCACGTGCTCGGCGTGGACGTCGGCGCGGTGTTCGACGGGCTCGACGCCGACGGCATCGAGGACTCCGGGCTCGACGGCCTGATGGGCTTCCCGCCGCACAACCACGAGTGGCACTGGAAGGAGCAGGGGCAGCTCGGGGTCCGTCCGGACTTCGCGGGCCGCATCCTCAGCTACCGGGGCACGGCGGACGGGGCGATCTCGCGCCTGCGCCTCCCGGAGGGGTACGGCGCGGTGGCCCCCGGCGTGATGGTCGGGTTCGACAACACGGCCCGCCGGCAGCTCGCTCCCGACGTCTGGTACGGAGCGAACCCCTTCACCTTCCGACGCTGGCTGGCCGAGGCCGTCCGGTCCGCGGAGCGGGTGACCCCGGACGCGCCCGTGGTGTTCCTGAACGCCTGGAACGAGTGGGCCGAGGGCGCCGTGCTCGAGCCGACCGAGCGGTACGGGGCGACCTACCTGGACGCCGTCGCGTCGGTCGGCGCCCGATGAGCACCCCCTAGACTGCCGGAGTCAACCGCCACCAGTGGGAGAAGGATCGTTGCTGCACAACTTCAGGGTCTGGGCCGTCGAGAGCGCACGGAAGTCGCTCCCGATGAACTCGCGAGGCCGCGGGATCGCGATCGCGAGCTACCACTCCTACAAGGGCGCGCGCTCCTGGGTGGCCGACACCCGGCAGCTGTTCGCCAAGGTCCCGCAGCGCTCCGCCGGGTTCGAGTCGTACCACGACTTCCTCGCGCAGCAGCGTCGCATCCCGCACGCACCGCTCGAGCGGATGTCGGAGACGCGGTTCGCCGTGGTCGTCGAGTCCACGGACCCGAAGGCCGACCAGGAGACCCGCGAGAGCGTCCAGGGTCAGCGCGGTGACGCGGACGTGCAGGTGGTCGTCGTGCCGCGCGGCACGACGTTCGAGCGCATCCTCGAGCAGACCGACGCCGACTTCTACATGTTCCTGCGCGGTGGGAGCGTGCTGCGCTCGAACGCGTTCACGGACATCGCCCGCCTGCACCGCATCGACCCGGCGCTCCGGCTCATCGTGCTCGACTCCGACCACATCGGCAAGCGCGGCCGTCGGACCTCGCCGCGGTTCCGCCCGATGTGGTCGCCCGAGATGCTCCTCGGCGCGAACTACGTCGGGCGCGCGTTCGCGGCGAGCCGGGCGACCGTCGCCCAGGTGCCGGAGGCGGACCTGTCCGACCGCGGCGTCTGGCGGTTCCTGCTCTCCGCCGACCTCGAGGAGCGCACCGTCGGCAACGTCTCGCGCGTGCTGCTCTCCGAGCGCGTCGACGAGACCGCGTGGCGCGCGCTGCCCGCCGACGCGGCGATGGTGCGCGAGGTGCTCGAGTCGCAGGGCCACACCGTCTCGACGCGACCGCAGGACGGCGTCGTCCGGGTCTCCTTCGAGCCGCAGGCGTGGCCGAAGGTGTCGATCGTCATCCCGACCCGGCACAACCGCGGGAACCTCGACCGCCTGCTGCCGAGCCTGGCCCGCACCGACTACCCCGAGTTCGACGTCACCGTCGTCGACAACGGCGGCGAGACCGAGGAGCGCGCGGCCTGGTACGCGGCCGGCGAGCACGGCATCGTGCCGAAGGTCATCTGGTGGACCGAGACGCCGTTCAACTACTCGCGCGTGAACAACGTCGGCGTGCGCTCGACCGACGGCGACGTCGTGGTGATGCTCAACGACGACACCGAGATCGTCGACCCGACGTGGCTCCGGGACATGGTCGGCATGCTCGAGCGCGACGGCGTCGCGACGGTGGGCATGCAGCACCGCCAGGGCGACGGGCTCATCCAGCACGGCGGCGTGATGGTCGGCCCGAACGGGTTCGCCGACAACCTGTTCACGGGCATGCGTCCCGGGAGCGAGACGCTGCTCGGCTCGACCCGGTGGTACCGCGACTCGCTCGCGGTCACGGGCGCGTGCGTCGCGATCAGCCGCGAGCACTTCGAGGCGGTGAACGGCCTCGACGAGCGCTTCATCCTCACCGGTAGCGACGTCGTGCTCGGCCTCGACCAGATCATCGCGGGCCGCCGCAACGTGGTCATCCCGTTCGACATGGTGCGCCACTACGAGTCGATCACCCGCGGCACCTCGGTGCCGATGGAGGACTTCTACGCCAGCTACTGGCGCTACCACCCGTGGCTCCAGAACGGCGACCCGTACTCGTCGCCGAACGTCTCCCGGCTGTCCGCGGTGCCGCGCTTCGCGAGCACCCGCGACCCGAAGCCGGTCCAGCTCGCCTTCGCGGTGCTCGGTCGGGCCTACACGAAGGTCGCGCAGAGCTCGTCGATCTCCGACGAGGCGAAGTCGCTGCTCGGCGTCGCCTCGATCACGCACGGGACCGTCGAACGCGTGCACGAACTGCACGCCCGGACGACCGGCCCGCGCGCCGTCCGGACGATCAACTGGTTCATCCCGGACGTCGACATGCCGTTCTTCGGCGGCCTGAACACCGCCTTCCGCCTGGCCGACAAGCTGACGCGCGAGCACGGCGTGCACCACCGTTTCATCGCGTACGCGCAGCCGAACGAGGCGTACATCAAGTCCGCCATCGCCGCGGCCTTCCCGTCGCTCGCCGAGTCCGAGGTGATGTTCTACGACGGGTCCGACGAGCAGATCGCCGCGGTGCCCGAGGCGGACGCCGCGATCGCGACGCTCTGGCTGACCGCGATGCACGTCGCGCGCTCGGACAGCGCACCGCGCAAGTTCTACCTCATGCAGGACTACGAGCCCGCGTTCTACCCGGCGTCGAGCATGTTCGCGATGGCCGAGGAGAGCTACCGGCTCGGCCTGTACGGCATCTGCAACACCGAGAGCATGCACCGCATCTACTCGGGGGAGTACGGCGGGAAGTCGATCCCGTTCACGCCGGCCGTCGACCGTTCGATCTACCACCCGGACGGCCGCCGCGAGAAGGGCGAGGACGAGCCCGTCACGATCTTCGCGTACGCCCGCGACCACTTCCGCAACTGCTGGGAGCTCGTCTTCCAGGCGCTCACCGAGATCAAGCGCCGGCACGGCGACGGAGTGCGCATCGTCGCGGCCGGGGCACGGTACCTGCCGCAGAGCGCCGACTTCATCGACATGGGGCTGCTCGACTACCGCGCCACGGGTCGCGTCTACCGCGAGACCGACATCGGGCTCACCATGCAGATCTCGCGCCACCCGTCGTACCTGCCGCTCGAGCTCATGGCGAGCGGTGTGCCGATGGTCGCACCGGACAGCGAGTGGTTCACCTGGCTGTTCCGTGACGACGAGAACTCGCAGCTCACCATGCGGTCGCTCGACGACATGGTGGAGAACCTCGACACGCTGATCCGCGATGCGCAGCTCCGCCGCAAGCTCTCGGCGGGCGCACTGCGCACGATCGACGAGCACCACAGCTCGTGGGACCACGCGCTCGAGCACATCTACCCGTTCCTGGTGGACCCCGAGGGCGTCCTCGCCGAGCAGGCGCCGGCCCAGGCGCCGGCCGGCACGCTCGCGGCAGCCGAGGCCGAGGCCGAAGCGGCAGCGCAGGCGGCACCGGCCGCCGACGCGGCCGACACCGCGGCCAGCAGCACGGACTGACTGACTGACCGGAGCGGATCGACCGGAGCGGTCGCCGACGCGAGCAGCGGGTGGTCGCCCCGGACGCCTTCCCCCTCGGACAGCGTGTGGTCACCCCGGACCCCCCGATCGCGGGATACACGTGGGACTGATGTGAACTCGTGTTATCGCATAGCATCTGACTGTCCATGTCTGCTGGGTCCCGGTCAGCAGGTGATCAGGCGCCGTGTGGACACGCGGCGACGCCCGAAGGGGAAGCACCATGGCAGCGCTGCTGCGATCCATCTGGTTCCGAGGAGCCATCGCGCTCGCGCTCGTCGCGACCGTGGTCGGCGGTCTCGTGGCCGTGCAGTCGAACTCCGCCGGGGCCGCGACGTTCCAGGCCGGCAACATCATCTCGGACGCGAACTTCTACAACGCGAACGCGATGTCGCAGGCGCAGATCCAGTCGTTCCTCGAGGCGAACGAGCCCTCCTGCGGGAACGGCAACTGCCTGCGGCTGAAGCGGACCGACACCTCGTCGCGCTCGGCCGACGCGATGTGCGGTGCCTACCAGGGCGCCGCCGGCGAGCTGACCTCGTCGATCATCTTCAAGGTGCAGCAGTCCTGCAGCATCAGCGCGAAGGCGCTGCTCGTGATCCTGCAGAAGGAGCAGTCGCTCGTCACGATGAGCGCTCCGTCCGACGCGCGTCTGGACCGGGCGATGGGCTACGCCTGCCCGGACAACACCGCGAAGCCCGGGTGGTGCGACCCGGCGTACGCGGGCCTGTACAACCAGATCTACCTCGCCGCGTGGCAGCTCAAGCGCTACGGCAACCCGGCCGGAACGAGCAACTACTTCACCTGGTACCCGATCGGTGTCCCGTCGGCGGTGCGCTTCAACCCGGACCCGGGCTGCGGCTCCAGCCAGGTGACGGTCCAGAACAAGGCGACCGCGGCGCTGTACTACTACACGCCCTACCAGCCGAACGCGAACGTGCTCGCCGGCCGTACCGACAAGGCGTGCGGCGCGTACGGCAACCTCAACTTCTTCACCTACTACTCGAACTGGTTCGGATCGCCGACCGGTGCGTCGCAGCCCTTCGGCAACGTCGAGTCCGTGACCGCCGGCGTCGGGACGGTCAGCGTCGCCGGGTGGACGATCGACCCGGACGCACCGAAGACCCCGACCCAGGTCCACGTGTACATCGACGGCAACGCCGCCGGGGCACTCACCGCGAACCTGGCTCGAGCGGACATCGCCGCGGCGTACCCGGCGAACGGCGCGAACCACGGGTTCTCGGGCACCTTCGGCATCGCGGGCGGGCAGCACCAGGTGTGCCTGTTCTTCATCGACACGCAGGGCGGCGGGAACACCGGCGCGGGCTGCCAGACCGTGGACGTCCCGACGGGCAACCCGATCGGCAACCTGGACTCGGTCACGACGTCCGGCAGCACCGTGACGCTCCGCGGCTGGGCGATCGACCCGGACACGACGGCCTCGATCCCGGTCGACGTCTACGCAGGCGCCCAGGGCCAGCACGCGACGGCGGACCAGTCCCGTCCGGACGTGGCCGCGGCCTACCCGGCCTACGGCGCGGCGCACGGCTTCCAGACGACGATGACCCTGTCGCCGGGGACGTACGACGTCTGCGCCTTCGGCATCAACCAGGGCGCCGGGAGCGCGAACACGACGCTCGGCTGCAAGACCGTCACGATCGCGGCGGCGAGCGGCAACTCGCCCGCCGGTGTGTTCGACTCCGCGACGGCCACCGACGGCGGCATCTCGGTCAGTGGCTGGGCCTTCGACGCGGACGCCACCGGTCCGCTCACCATCCGGTTCACGGTCGGCTCGACGGTCACGACGATGACCACGAACCAGACCCGCAGCGACGTGCAGAAGGTCTACCCGAAGGCCGGCGCAGCGAGCGGCTTCGCGGGCAAGGTCGCCGCCCCGGCGGGAGCGCAGACCGTGTGTGCCACGGCGGTCAACGTCGGATCGGGCAAGGACACCGACCTCGGCTGCAAGACGGTCACCGTGCCGCAGCCGGTCGTCGACCCGGGCACGCCGCCCCGCGGCAACGTCGACTCGGTCGTCGCCGCTCCGGGCGGGATCGCGGTGCGGGGTTGGGCGTTCGACACCGACACGCCGAAGACCCCGCTGACGATCACGGCGACGGTCGGCTCCACCGTGACGAAGATCACGGCGAACGGCACCCGCACGGACGTCGGCAACGCCTACCCGGCGGCCGGATCGGCACACGGGTTCGAGACGACCGTCCCGGCCCGCACCGGGGTCAACCAGATCTGCCTCTCCGCCGGCAACACCGGGACGGGCGGCGACGCCTCCCTGGGCTGCTGGACGGTGACCGTCGCCGACGCCGGCAGCAAGCCGATCGGCTGGTACGACGGGGCCACCGCGGTGTCCGGCGGTGTCCGGGTCTCCGGGTGGGCGTTCGACCCCGACACGGCGAAGCCGATCGCCGTCCGCGCCACCGTCGGTGGGACCACGACGACGATCACCGCGTCCGGCGCGCGGACCGACGTGCCGAAGGCGTACCCGGCCGCGACCGGGACCACCGGGTTCGACGCGACGATCCCGGCGGCGACCGGCACCCAGACCGTCTGCCTCACCGCGGTGAACGACGGGGCCGGCGGTGACACCGACCTCGGGTGCCGCCAGGTCACCGTCGCCGGTGACCCGGGGACCCCGCCGCGCGGGGTCGTCGACTCGGTCAGCGGCGTCGCGGGCGGCATCGCCCTCCGCGGCTGGTCGTTCGACGCGGACACCCCCGCGACGGCGATCACCGTGAACGCGCAGGTCGGCTCCGCGGTCACCCCGCTGACGGCGAACGTCACCCGCACCGACGTCGGGAAGGCCTACCCGGCCGCCGGCGCGCAGCACGGGTTCGAGGCGACGGTGCCGGCGGCCTCGGGCACGCAGCAGCTCTGCGTGACCGCCGTGAACACCGGTGCGGGCGGCAACGTCTCGCTCGGCTGCTTCACGGTCACGGTGCCCTGACCACCGGGCGACCGCTCGACGCACACGGGGACGGCCCCGGTTCCGCGAGGAGCCGGGGCCGTCCCCGTGTGCGTGGCGGTGTCCGGTCGCCCGTTGCGGTGCCGGCCCGTCCGCCCGTGACGGTGTCGGTGGAGCCGCGGCCGCGGCCTTCGCCGCGGGGTGTGGAGTGGGTGGTCCTGGTCCTGGTCCTGGTCCTGGTCCTGGTCCTGGTCGTCGACGTCCCGCCCGTCCGGAGCCGGCGCCGTGCCGCGCTGCCGGGGCCGGTCGGACCCGGGAGGTCTGCCGCGCTCGTGGCGGGCGGTCGGGGGTGGAGCCGGGGTGCCGGGACGTCGGCTCACGGGCGGGCCGGATCCGTGCCTCCCGTGCCGGTGGCGCGTCGGACGACGGCCGGTCCCGTGACGGGTCGGTCAGGGGTGGAGCCGGGGTGTCCGGACGGCCGCTCGCTGACGGGCGGGAGCCGCGCCTCCAGGCCGGAGGCACGGCCGTCCGCCGTCGGCCGGCAGGACGACGGGCGCGAATGGCGGACCGCCGCGCGCCGGTCGTCCGAGGCTCAGCGAGCCTCGTGGCCCGGTGCGGTCCCGTCAGCGGTGACGATCCGCGTGGGAGCGGTGTCCGCGGTGGCGTCGTCCTCGGCGGACGCAGCGGTCGTGGTGGTCGTGCCCGTGCCCAGCGGGCGGTCGTCGTCGACGACCCCGTCGCCGTCGATCGGCAGCGGTGCCACGGGGGCGGCCGCGGCCCGCATCAGCAGGAACCCCCCGACGATCACCGCGAGCGTGAGCACCCCGACCCACACCGGCCAGCCGAGCGGCGGCTGCCACTGCGGCTCGGTCACCATGGCGCGCCAGCCGAGGTGCGCGCCGACGACGTAGCGCTTCAGCGCCCAGATCGAGCTGTGCACGTGCAGGACGGCGAGGGTGGCGAGCATGAGGCCGAACAGCCAGCGCACCCGGGCGTTCGAGAACGCCGTCGGGAACGCGTGGTCCAGGGTGACGCCAGCCGCGATGACCATGCAGGCCAGGAGGGCGAGCACGTAGCGGGCCTGCCAGATGTAGCCGTACTCCGTGACCGCGAACCCCTGCACGACCGGCGGCACGAGGACCATCGCGACCGCCAGGAGCGCGACACCGCGACGGCGACGTCCGCGGCCGAACACGAGCGCCCCGATCGTGAGCGCGAGCATCAGCCCGCCCCACAGCGACACCGTGGACGGGGGAGCGGGGGTGTCGATCCAGCCGAACAGGCCGATGTAGCCGTCGGAGTTCTGGAACGTCAGCGCGAACATGTGCACGAACCCGCGCAGGTGGCTCGTCCCGGCACCGACGTAGGGGATGCCCGGACCGAGGCTGTTGCTGCCGAGGGTCCACGCGAGGCCGGCGATCGCGGCGACGGCGAGCACGGCGGCCGCGATCCACACGGCACGGTCCCGCACGAGTCGGGCCAGGAGCCGGAGGTCGAGGAGCGTGGCGACCGCGACGAGGAGGAGCCAGAGCAAGGCGATGCTGCGCGTGTTCGCGAGCAGTGCGCCGGAGACCGCGACCGCGGCGGCGTGGGACGGCGCGACCCGCGGTGCCCGTCGTTCGGCGATGCGCGTCAGCCAGCAGAAGAGCATGACGGTGGCCGAGATCTCGAGGGCGCTCGGGTTCACCGAGCCGAGGATGAACAGCACCATCGGCGTCACGGCGACGGCGAAGGCGCCGAGGGCCCACGTCCGTGCCCGGAGCCCGGCCAGCGCGACGACGCCGAGGGCCAGGAGCGCGGAGCACCAGAGCAGGCTGGTGCCGCGCATCGCGTAGAGGGCCGCCTTGCCGTCCAGCACGAGGGAGGGCAGGCCGACGACCGCGTAGTAGACGGGGTTGTACGTCCCGGCGCTCGTCGTCGCGGTCCGCTCGGCGTCCGACTCGGTGACGGGCTTCTGGCAGTTCGCCGCGATGCCCGGGTCGAAGGCGAAGCACGCGAGGTCGGTCGTCTGGGCGGCCCAGGCCGGCACCTCGACGTCGCTCGCGCCGCGCTGCACCGACGACTTCGCGCCGACGAACTCCCCGCGGACGACGGCCGCGGCGTGGATCGTGTGCGCGGGCTCGTCCGGCGCGGACTCGAGGGGGCTGGTCATCGCCCAGCTGCCGGCCATCGCCGCGATGACGAGGAACGCCATCAGGAACACCTGCCACCCGGGGCGTCGGGCGCCGGTGGCGCGGGTCCGGTCGGTCGCTCCGAGCGTGGTTCCCGTCATCGGTGTTCCTGTGTCTCCTCACCCGGCGGTCCCCGCCGTCCGCCCACCGGTCGCGGGCCACGCGGAACTCTAGCAGCGACGGGTCCTCGACCCCCGTCCCGGCGGGCGGTGCGGGCCCGGCGCATCGAGCCGACCCGCGGACGCACGGTAGGCCGCCGAGAGCCCGTCGGCTACGATCACTCGGCGTACATCGACGAAGGAGCGGACCGAACAGTGGCCGAACACCAGGACGACGCGTCCGCCCCCAGCGCCCTCGTGGTGGTCCCGACCTACGACGAGGTCGAGAACATCGAGACGGCGATCGCCACCATCCACCAGCACGCACCGCAGGCGCACGTGCTCGTGGTCGACGACGCGAGCCCGGACGGCACGGGCGACCGCGTGGCCGAGCTCGCGCGGACGGACGACCGGCTGCACCTGATGCGGCGCACCGGCAAGCTCGGCCTCGGCACCGCCTACGTGGCGGGCTTCGGCTGGGGTCTCGAGCGCGGCTACGACCTGCTCGTGGAGATGGACGCGGACGGGTCGCACCCGGCCGACCGGCTGCCGGCGCTGCTCCGTGCGGTCGCCGACGCCCCGGCCGACGACGTCCAGCTCGCGATCGGGTCGCGCTGGGTGCGCGGTGGCTCCGTCGTCGACTGGCCGAAGCGCCGTGAGCTGCTCAGCCGGACGGCGAACCTGTACGCCCGGCTCATGCTCCGCGTCGGTGTGCACGACGTCACCGCCGGGTACCGGGTGTACCGCGCGGACGTCCTCCGCCGGATGGACCTCACCGGGGTGGACTCCAAGGGCTACTGCTTCCAGGTCGACATGACCCTGCGCGTGCACGACCTGGGCGGGCGCATCGTCGAGGTGCCGATCCAGTTCCGCGACCGCGTGCTGGGCACCTCGAAGATGGACCGCTCGGTGATCGTCGAGGCGATGCTGCGCGTGACCCAGTGGGGCGTGCAGCGCTGGTTCCGCGGGCGTCGGTGAGCGTTCCCGGCCAGACCGGTCCGGCGTCGCCCGTCGTCGCGACCACGGGCAACCTGGCACGGTCCGCTGCGTGGTCGACCGGTGGGATCGTCGCGCAGGGCGTGGCCCGGCTGGCGTACACCGTCCTGATCGGCCGGGCGCTCGGGTCCGCCGACCTCGGGCACGTCAGCGCCATCCTGTCCCTGTCGATCTTCGCCGCACTCGTGTGGCCCACCGCCGCGGGCAACGCCGCCAGCCGGTTCATCGCGTTCGCGGTGGCGCGGGGCCACGACGACCGCGCGGTCGTGCGGCTCCTCACCCGCACCTGGGCGGTGTCGGTCGTGGTGCTCGGCGCCGTGGCGGTCCCCGTCGCGTGGGGGTGGACGCACGACGGCGTGCTCGCCGCCACGGCCGCCTGGGCCGTCGCCGGGTACGGGGCGTACGCGTACGCCCGCACCGGCACGCTCGGACGGGGCCGCGCACGTCGGGTCGGGATCGCGGACGTCGGCACCGGCGTGCTGTCCGTCGCCGGGCTCGTGGTCGTGCTCGCCCTCGGTGCGGACGCGTTCGTCCTCGTGCCGATCTCCCTCGGGTACACGGTCTTCGCGGTGCTCTGCTGGCCGACGGGTGTCAGCGGCGCGACGGAGCTGCCCCGGACGGGCGTGCTGTCCTTCGCCGCGTGGAACGTCCTCGCGGGCCTCGCCACGAACGGTCTGCTGCAGCTCGCGATGATCAGCGCCGAGGTGTTCGCCGCGCCGGCACAGGTGGGCGTCTACGCGGCGGCCTTCACGATCGCGACCCCGGCCTCCATGGTGGGCCAGGCGGTCAGCCAGATCATCGTCCCGGCCTTCGCGCACGAGGCGGGCAACGGCTCCCTGCGCGACCGGCGCCGGCTCGGGGTGTTCCTGGCCTTCGCGGCGGGCTGCCTGGTGCTCTTCGGCGCGGTCGCGGCCCTCGCCGGGATCGTCATGCCGCTGTTCTACCCGGAGCAAGGCGTCGCCGCGGTGCCGGTGCTGCGCGGGCTGCTCGTCGGCGTGTACGTCTTCACGATCGCCCTCGTCCCCGCCGCGTTCCTGCTCGCCGCGGGGCGCTCGGGCGAGGTCGCGGTGGCGTCGCTCACCGGGCTCGTGGTCGGCGTCGTCGTGATCCTGCTCGCGGCCCCGGCGTCGCCGCTGACCGCCGGGACGACGGGGTTCGTCGTCGGGTCGGTCGTCAGCCTGGTCGCGCTCGTCGTGGTCGGCCTGCGGGCCGGACCTGCCGGAGCAGTCCGGCGGGACTGATCCGGCACCGGCGGGACGCTTCCGCGCCGGTGCACGCCGACGGTTCCCCGCCGGTGCGCAGTGACGGCCCGCCGGTGTAGCGGGGACGCGCCGGTGCCGCGGTGCCGAGCCCGCGCGGCGAGGACTCAGACGAACCGGCGGACGACGCCCCAGTAGGCGCGCATCACTGCCTGCAGGACCCCGGCACCCGGGGGGAGCGGGAACACCTGCTGGTCGAGCGTCGCCGTGAGCAGGCGCGCCATGCGGCGGTCGTCGACCACGGCCGCGGCCTCGACCCGGGCACGGCGCTCGACGAGCCACTGCCGGTTGTCGCGGATCCAGCGCCGGGCCTCGTGGTGCTGCGGACCCCAGCCCTGTGCGCGGGCGACGACTCCCATCGCGAGCCCGATCGCCCACGCGGGCAACGCGGTGGCTGCTCGCAGGCGCGGGCCGTAGAGCGTGGCCAGGAAGATGCGGCGGTTGCGCTCGAGCAGGAACATCTTGCGGGCGTTCCGGCTGAACTCGTAGTGGTGCAGCACGACCGCGTCGGGGACGAACACCACGCGGAGCCCGAGCTGCCAGGTGCGCCAGCTGAGGTCGACGTCCTCGTGGTAGGCGAAGTAGGTGTCCTCGAACCCGCCCACACGCTCCCAGAGCTCGCGTCGGAGCACCAGGCCCGCACCCGACGCGGACGCGATGTCCTGCTCCGTGGTGTGCGCGCTCGCGGGCTCGCCGTACGCGCCGGCCCAGCTGAGGCCGACCACGTGGACCGGGTTCCCCGCGGAGTTCATGGTGTCGGGACGGTCGGCGAGCCGGATGCTGCCGCTCGCTATGCCGACGTCGGGGCGGGCCGCCACCCGGACGAGTGCGGCGAGGGCGTCGGGCCGGACCTCGGCGTCGGAGTTCACGAGCCCGAGGTACGTCGTCGTGACGCCCTCGGCACCCAGGTTGACGCCGCCGGCGAATCCGAGGTTCTCGTCCGGCGTGCGGACGGTCAGACGGGGGTCGTCCGGCAGGGTCCGCACGGCGTCCGAGGTGCACCCGTTGTCGACGAGCACGATCGAGACGTCCACGCCCTCGGAGTCGAGCACCGAGCGGACGGCGGCGTGCAGGACGGGTTCGTCACCGTACGCCAGCATGACGACGGTGACGTCCGGAGCGGTCATGCGTCGTGGTCCGTGCCCGCGCGCCCGGTCGGTGCGTCGGCGGGCAGCGCGACGCGCTCACGGGTGACGGACGGCGACCCCGCTACGGGAGCCGCGGCGGGGCCGGCCACGACCGGTGCGGAGGTGTCCGTGGGGACGGTTCCGGCGGCACGGCGCTCGAGCCGACCGATCCGCTCCTCGAGCAGGGCGCTCTCCTCGGCCAGCACGCGGGTCTTGTCCTCGAGCACGGTGAGCTCGGCGCTCTGCGACACCGACACCATGAAGAGCAGCACGAGGCAGACGAAGAAACCGAGGTTCGTCGGCACCGAGAAGCCGAGGGCGGCGGCGGTCCCGACGAGCAGCCCCGGGAAGACCGCGACGACGAGGGCCACCACGCCGGCCACGATCCACCAGAGCGCGTGGCGCTCGCGGAGCCGGCGACGACGGAGCAGCTCGACGACCGCCACCAGGACGAGCAGGGCGACGACGATGCCGAAGACGTAGGTGGTGACGTTCACGAGCCGGGCACCTCCACCGTGCGCAGGGAGAGTCGGGGGCGCCACAGGGCGACGACGAGGGCCATCGCGGCACGACCGAGGTAGATCATCGCCTTGAACGGCGCGTGCGAGGGCGTTCCGCCGGCCCGGACGCGCATCGCGACCGGGATCTGCTCGATCGAGCAGCCGGCGCGGGCGGCGAGCACGAGGGACTCGACCGTGTCGCCGAGGTACTCGGCGGGGTAGTGCTCGGCGAACAGCTCGAGGGCGCGGGGACCGGCGCCCCGGAAGCCGGACGTGGTGTCGGTCAGCTTCGTGCCCGCGATGCGGGACACCACCGACGCCAGGACGACCATCGCCCACCGGCGCGGCCCGCGGGTCTCGTAGTCGCCGACTCCGGCGAAGCGCGCGCCGATCACGACGTCCTTGCGCTGCAGCGCGTCGAGGATCTGTGGCACGCCGGACGGGTCGTGCTGACCGTCGGAGTCGACCTGGACGGCGTAGCGGAAGCCGTTCGCGACGGCGTACTTGAAGCCCGCGCGCATCGCGCCGCCGACGCCGAGGTTGAACGGCAGGTCGAGGACCGTCGCGCCCGCACGTCGCGCCACCGCGGCCGTGTCGTCGGCCGAACCGTCGTTGACGACGAGGACGGTGGCCCCGGGCAGCGCTGCCTGGACCTCGCGCACCACGTCGCCGACCACCGCGCTCTCGTTGAACGCGGGCATGACGATGAGCGTCTGCTGGAGCAGGGACATGCCGACGATGCTACCAACCGCGGGCGAGCCGCCGGGCGCGCCGGGGACCGTCACGCGGGGTGCACCGGGGCGTCGTCGTCGCGGTCGCCAGCGGCACGACCGGACACGCCGACGGGCACGCCGTCCGCCGCGTGGTCGGACACCCGTTCGGACGCACCGTGCACACCGGAAGCACCGGAAGCACCGGAAGCACCGGAAGCACCGGAAGCACCGGGCGCACCGTGCCCACCGCGCGCCTCGGGTGCACCGGGCGTCCCGTCGGCCACGGGCCGCGCACCCGGCCGGTCGGTCGCGACGCTGCCGACCCGGAAGAACACCACCGCGAACGCGACGAGCAGCGCCGCTCGACCCCAGATGCCGACCGCCATCGCCTGGTTCGCCCACGTCGAGGTGCCGATGCCGACGGCGATGTAGAACGTGTTGCGGAAGAACCCGACGAACGCGCAGATGTCCGCCACCAGGTACGCGGCGATCCACCACCCGCCGATCCGTACGACGACGAAGAACGGCAGCAGCCACAGCACGTACTGCGGCGAGGCCACCTTGTTGCACACCATGTAGACGGCCAGCAGTGCGGCCGCCGACTCGATCCACGGCGTCGTGCCCCGGCGGAGCGCGAGCACGACCGTGACGACGAGCACCGCGAGGATACCGATCGCGGTCGTCACGGTGGACAGGGTGCCCATCAGCGTCTGGAAGGAGCCTTCCGGGGCCATCGACCAGGGCATCAGGCCGTAGAACCAGATCGACATCGTCGACGGGCTGATCGGGCGGCCGGCCTGGAACCGGAACACCGAGAGCCACCCGTCCAGGTTGATCAGCGCGAACGGCACGTTCGCCGCGAGGACGACCCCGATCCCGCTGCCGAGCGCGGCGACGGTGCGCTTGACGCGCGCGGCGAGGGCCACGTCGCGGTCGAGCAGCGCCGCGATCGCCAGCGGGGCGAGGAACATCAGCGGGTAGAGCTTGAACGCGCCGCCGAGGCCGAAGGCCAGGCCCGCCACGGCGTACCGGGTGGTCGTGGACCAGCGTGCGGGCGGACGGACGACGGCGACCAGACCGACGACCGTGCAGACCACCGGAAGCAGGTCCCAGTTCGAGACCGCGTAGAGCGCGAGCGGGGGCGTCGCCGCCCAGATCCAGGCGCGGCGCCCGGCGATGCGGGCGAGCAGGAGCGTCACGACGACGACGATCACGACCGCGACGGCCGCCGTGACGACGAGGAAGCCCCGCGCCGTGTCCACCGGCAGCGCGGTCAGCCAGATCCAGACGCCGGTCAGGGTCGGGTACTCGACGGTGCCGTTGCCGATGTCCGACCCGGTGACGTACGGGAACACGTGCGAGGCGAGCTGCCGGACGTCCCACAGGAACTCGACGTCCGAGAAGCAGCCGAAGCGCGACACCACGGCGTCGCGGGGCAGCACCGAGGGCGCGGTGTCCGTGCACGGCAGCTTGAGCAGCAGGTTCAGCACGGTCAGGACGGCGGCCACCACGCACATGGCGAGACGTTCAGGAAGTCGGGGGTGCACCCGGACACGGTACCCGCCACCGTCGCGGTCGTGGGACGCGACGGACGGGAGGCACGGTGGCGGCCCGGTGTCGCGCCTCCCGTCCGGTGGGTGGTCGCCACCACCGGACGGGAGGCACGGTGCCGGACCGGTGTCGCGCCTCCCGGCCGGTGGGTGGTCGCGATCACCCACCGGAGCGCGCGGTCATGCGGGGTGGTCGGGACGCGGCAGGTGCCGCCGCCAGGAGCGGCGGCGCGCCGCGACCACCAGGACGGTCGTGAAGAGCATGAGCCCCGCCCCGTGCAGCAGGTAGCTCTCGGCGGTGCTCGTCACCCCGAGGAGCACGAGGATCGCGGCCGGCCAGACGTACGCCACCCCCGGGAAGGTCGTCGCGGTGACCCAGGCCCGGGCGAACGCGAGCAGCGCGGTGGCGAGCAGGACGAGCATGCCGGCGAGCCCGATCTGGAGCCACGCGTCGACGAACGCGTTGAGCCCGGAGGTGAAGCGTTCGCCCGTCGGCCCGATGAACGTCGAGTAGGGCACGACGGCCTCGTGCGGCCAGGTCCCGACCCAGCCCCATCCCTGGACCGGGTACTGGTCGACGAGCACGCGGATCTGCTGCCAGAGCTGGAGCCGCGTCGCGCTGCCGCCAGCCGCCCCGATCTCGGCGAGGATCCGGTGCCGGGCGATCACCCCCACGACCGCCATGCCGACCACGACCGCGCCGAGCACGGTGTTCGCCACCGGCCGGGTGCGGGGCCGGGCGTGCCGGAGCGCCCACAGGGCGAGCGCGGTCACGGCGAGGGCGATCATCGCGAGCCCGGTGATCGGCGACTGCACGAGCATGAGGGCGATCACCGCGAGCGCGGTGGACGCGACGGCACGCCACGTCGTCACGGAGCGGGTGAGGAACTCCACGACGAAGGTGACCAGCGCCACCGCGGCGACGAAGCCCATGAAGTTGCGGGTGCCGCCGATGCCCTGGATGGGACCGCCGTACGCGATGGCGCCCTGGATGTCGAACGCGGGGAAGGGCACGTCGAGGACGAGCCCGGACAGCACCTCGAGCCCGAGTGCGACGACGAGCAGGATGCGGAAGGCGTCGCCCGCGGCGCGGATCACCTGCACGAGGTCGCGGCCGAGCGCCAGGTAGAGCCCGAGCCCGACGAAGCCGACCATCGCCACGAAGCCGCGGAGCGCCACCCAGGAGTACGGGCTCCAGAGCACGCTGAGCGCGCAGTACCCGACGAGCGCCAGGAGCGAGAGCGGCAGGACGCCGTGCCACTCGATGCGGTAGCGCTGTCCGAGCAGGCTCAGGCCGGCGAGCACGACGAGCGTGACGAGCACGGCCCAGGTGCCGGCGCTCCCGACGAGGACGCGCACGGTCGGCTCCCCGAACGCGAACAGGACGATCACGGTCGCGAGGGCCTGGCTGAACCGCCCGCCCGCCGAGAACCCGATCCAGGCGGACAGGTAGCGGCGCGCGAGCGCCCGCCTGCCCACCCTGATGTTCGTCACGGTCCCATCCTCTCGCACTGCTCTGCGAGGTTCCGACGGCGGCCGGGGACGGCGGACGCGGCGGAGCATCGCGGAGCGTCGATATAGCGGCATGCGATATCGCGACTATGTTCGATCGTCGATGAAGCGCACGCAGCAGACCCTGACGACCACCCTCGCCGCCGTGGTCGTGGCCGTCCTGGCGACCGCGTACGCCTGGTACCGGCTCGGACCCGTCGCCCGCGCCACCGTGTGGGCCGAGGACGGCGACGTGTTCTTCGCCGAGCACCTGCGGTACGGCTCGGTGGGGTCCCTGCTGCACCCGTACGCCGGCTACCTGCACCTGCTGCCGCGGCTCGTCGTCGACCTGGCCGTGCACCGGCCGATCGAGCAGTACGCCGTCACGGTCTCCGGGGCCAGCTGCGTGATCGCCGGGATCGTGTGCGCCGCCGTCTTCGTGCTCGCGAAGGACGTCGTGCCGGCGTGGCCGCTGCGGCTCGTGCTCGCCGTGGTGCCGGTCATCGTGCCGATCGCGCCGATCGAGGTGCTCGGGAACGCCGCGAACCTGCACTGGCTCATGCTCCTGCTCGTGCCGTGGCTCTTCACCGCCCGGGTCCGCACCTGGTGGGCGTCCGCCGCTGTCGCGGTCCTCGCCGCCGTCGCCGTGCTCACCGAACCGCAGACGCTGCTGTTCGTGCCGCTCCTGGTCGTGGCGTGGTGGCGGACGCCGCGGACGGCGGAGGACGAGGGGGCCCGGCGACGGGTCGTCACCGCGCTGCCGGTCACGGTCGTGACCGTCGTCGGGCTCGCGATGCAGGTCGTCACGGCGCTCACCACCGACCGTCCGACGGCGGCCGGGAACCCCGCCGTCGCGGACGTCGTGCAGGGCTACCTGTTCGAGCCGCTCGCGGGCACGTTCCTCAAGGAGTCGTTCCGGGTGGCCGGCGCCGTCATCGCGCACGGCCCGGTCGTCCTCCTCGTGCCGATCGTCGGGATCGCCGTCGTGCTCGTCGGGGGACTCGTCGCCGGGTCCTGGCGCGCACGCGTCCAGATCGTCGCGCTCGTGGTCGGCTCGGTCGGCACCTGGACCGCGGCCCTCGAGGCCAACAGCTCGGGCGACCGCGGGTGGAGCCAGCCGAACGGCCTGTTCGCCGCGACCATGAGCGCCCCGACGCGGTACGCGGCACCCGCGGCCATGCTGCTCACCGCGGCCCTCGTCGTCGCCGCAGCGGTCCTGATCGGCCCGCGACCGGCCCTGCGGTCCGGCGCGCTGCGGCTGGTCGACCGCAACCGTGTGCTCCGCATCGTCGCCGCGGTCGTCGGCTGGGGTGCGATCGCGGTCGTGGTCGCGGCGGCCGTCGGCTCGGCGGCCCCGGGGCTGTCCTACCGCAGCGACGGACCCGCGTGGCGCCCGCAGCTCGAGCAGCAGACGGCGCTCTGCCGCGCCGACCCGTCCGGCGCGGCGGTCGTGCAGAACGCCCCGAAGGCCCTCGACCGGGTCTGGCAGACGAGCGTGCCCTGCGTGCTCGTCGTCGTCGACCGCTGACGGGCACCTTCCCTGGCACGACCTGACCTGGCCGGTCCTGGCCCGGCGGGGCCCGGCGAGGCCAGGACCGGCAAGGCCTGTCCTGGCCTCGGTGCTCGGTGCTCGGTGCTCGGTGCTCGGGCCCTCGCCCGTGCCGCGCTCGCGGTCAGCGCGCTCCGGCCTGACGGAAGGCGCGTGCGGCCCGCGGCGTGCGCGGCCCGTCGCCGACCGAAGCCGGCTCCTCGCCGACGAGCACGTTCCGGGTCTTGACCGCGAGCACCGCGAACAGCACCCAGTTGCCCTGGTAGAGCAGGCGGGACTCGGCGACCGACTGCACGAGCAGCGCGACCACGACGAGCAGCGGGAAGAGCGACACCGGGTCGAACGGCCGCGGGCGCAGGTCCGGACCGAAGGCGACCCGGGTGGCGCTCGACCACGACCGCAGCAGCGTGGTCAGGACGTACGCGACGAACAGCACCAGGCCGACGACACCGGTCTGCATCCACACGTCCAGGTAGGCGTCGTGTGCCTGCAGGTAGGTGACGCCGTTGCGGTGCGCGATGTCGGCGAGCTCGGGGATGTTCGGCCACCAGTAGCCGATCCACCCCGACCCGACCACCGGGTGCCGGGCGACCAGGCCGAGCACGGCGTCCCAGATCTCACCCCGCCCGGTCAGGTCCGAGGTCTTGCCGAGCAGGCCGGTGAGGGCGCTGCGCGCTGCGACCCCACCCGCGACGACCACCACGGCGACGACCGCGAGCAGGAGGTACCGCGGCGTCCGGCGCTCGGTGGGGACCCGGCGCAGCCACACCGCCACCAGCGCGGCCAGCACGACGGCCACGGCCGCGACGAGCACCGTCGACGAACGGGTGAGTCCGAGCACGACGACCGCGAGCGCGAGCCAGACGAGCCCGCGGGACCGGCCGATCCGCCCCTCGGCGAGCTGCACCGCGACCGCGACGGCGGCGAGCAGGGCGACCATCGCGAGCAGGTTGGCGTTGCCCGGCAGCCCCTGGATGCGCCCGCCGGTCAGGAGCTCGGCGCGCGAGAAGTAGAAGGCGTCGGGGATCTTCCGGTCGCCGTAGTCCGTCCAGATCGGCGCGATCGGGTGCCGCACCACGACGGCCACGACCGCCTCGAACACGAGCGACAGGCCGAGCACCCAGCGCATCGCGACCGAGACCGCGTCGAGCAGGCGGCGCCAGCTCAGGGTCGAGGCGATCGCGAAGGCCACCACGACGCAGACGACCTGGGCGACCATGCTCGCGAGCGTCGCGGGGCGCCAGTGCGACCAGGCGACCGTGACGAGGCACCACGCCAGGAAGAACCAGAGCGACCGGGGCGTACGGGCGATCGGGGGCCGTGCGCGGACCACGACCGACACGCCCCAGGCCGCCTCGAGCGCCCACACGGCGGCGGCCCCGTACCAGGTGAGCACGTTCGGCACGGCGTCGCCGGCGAAGAGGGTGCCGACCACCGCGACGGCGAGGGCGAACGCCTCGCGCTCGGACACGGTCCCGCGGGCGATCGGCCAGGTGTTCGTCACGGCGACAGGCTACCGCCGCTCGTCGGGCGGTCGGGGCGTCCCGGTACGCTCGGGGCATGTTCCTCGGCATCACCAACACCCCGCGCGACTACGCCTGGGGATCGACCACCGCGATCCCCGAACTCCTCGGGCGCACGGTCACCGGAGTGCCCCAGGCCGAGCTCTGGCTCGGTGCGCACGCCGGGAGCCCGAGCGTGGTGGTGAACCCGGCGATGGTCGGCGGCGCGGACACCCTGCGCGAGTGGATCGCCGCGGAGCCCGAGGACGCCCTCGGACCGGACCGCACCGGCCTGCCCTTCCTGCTCAAGCTCCTCGCCGCCGCGGCACCGCTGTCGCTCCAGGCGCACCCCACGCCGGCGCAGGCGCGCGAGGGCTACGACCGCGAGGAGGCAGCGGGCATCCCGCTCGACGACCCCGCGCGCAACTACAAGGACCCGTTCCCGAAGCCCGAGCTCGTCGTCGCCCTGAGCGAGCGGTTCGAGGCGCTCAGCGGGTTCCGGCCGGTCGCCGACACCGTCGCCGACGTCGAGGCGCTCGACGGCGGGACCGGTCGGCTCGGTCCGCTCCTGGTGCACCTGGCGCACGGGCTCGAGGACACCGTGCGCTGGCTCGAGACCGCGGACGCGTCGGCGCTCGCCGTGGTGCAGGCCGCGAGCGACCTCGCCGCGGCCCTGCCGGAGGACGCGCACACCCCGAACACCCGCACGGTCCGGGACCTCGCGGCGACCTGGCCGGGGGACCCGGGCGTCGTCGTGTCCCTGCTCATGCACCGCGTGACGCTCCCCGCGGGCGAGGCGATGTACCTGCCGGCCGGGAACGTCCACGCGTACCTCGACGGCCTCGGCATCGAGCTGATGGCCCCCTCGGACAACGTGCTCCGCGGTGGGCTCACCCCCAAGCACGTCGACGTCCCGGAACTCCTCCGGGTGCTCGACTTCACCGCGCACCCGGCGCCGCTGCTCGAACCCGAGCACCTCGCGCCGGGCGTCGACCGGTTCGCCCCGGACGGCGTGGGCTTCGCGCTCCTGCGGGTCACGGGCGAGGGTCGTCCGGTCGGGCTCGCCACGGGCGGGGTGGCCCCGCTCTCGGGCCCGTCGATCGCGGTGTGCACCGCGGGTGTGGTGACGCTCGTCGGCGCGACCTCGGCGACCCTGCTCCGCCAGGGCGAGGCGTGCTACGTCACGCCGGACGAGGGCGACGTCACGGTCGAGGCGGACGCCGGCTCGGGTCTGACCTCCACCGTCTTCATCGCGACGGGTGCGTGATCCCGCAGCCACGGGACCACGCGTGCGTGGACACGCACGCCGGTGCGGCCGGGGGACACCAGCCGGTCCGCTAGCGTGACGAGCATGAGTTGGCTGGTCACCGGCGGTGCCGGGTACATCGGGTCCCACGTCGTCCGCGCGCTGCGCGCCGCCGGCATCGACACGGTCGCGTTCGACGACCTGTCGAGCGGCTTCCGTGCGTTCGTCCCCGAGGACGTGCCGTTCGTCGAGGGCACGATCCTCGACGGCGACCTGGTCGCCAGGACGCTCCGCGAGCACGACGTCACCGGCGTCGTGCACGTCGCGGGCTTCAAGTACGCGGGCGTCTCGGTCGAGCGCCCCCTGCACACCTACGAGCAGAACGTGACCGGCATGACGACGCTGCTCCGAGCGATGGCCGAGCAGGGCGTCACGAAGGCCGTCTTCTCGTCGAGTGCCGCGGTGTACGGCACGCCGGACGTCGAGACGGTCGTCGAGTCCACGCCGAAGGCCCCGGAGTCGCCCTACGGCGAGTCGAAGCTCATCGGCGAGTGGCTGCTGCGCGACATGGAGGTCGCCGCGGGCTTCGCCACCACCTCGCTCCGCTACTTCAACGTCGTCGGGTCGGGGGAGCCGGACCTGTACGACGCGAGCCCGCACAACCTCTTCCCGCTCGTGTTCGACGCCCTGCTCGCCGGTCGCACCCCGCGGATCAACGGCGACGACTACGCGACCCCGGACGGCACGTGCGTGCGCGACTACGTGCACGTCGCCGACCTCGCCCACTCGCACGCGGTGGCCGCACGCAAGCTCGAGGCGGGGGAGCCCCTGGAGCGTGCGTACAACCTCGGCAGTGGCGACGGCGTGAGCGTCCGGCAGATCATGGACGCGATGGCGACCGGCACCGGCATCGCGTTCGAGCCCGAGGTGGCCCCGCGGCGTCCGGGCGACCCGGCCCGCATCGTCGCGACGGGTGAGGCGGCGGCCCGCGACCTCGAGTGGTCGATGCGCCACACGCTCGACGAGATGGTCAGCAGTGCGTGGGAGGCCCGGCGCCGGATCGGCTGAGCCGCGTGCGCGACCGCGTCGACGACACCGCCGCGGACCGTCCGCCCGGGCCCGGTGTTGTCCCCCGATCGGCGGACAGATCGACCGCGACACGCCCGTACGGGGGACATGACACGCCGGATCGGTCAGTGCCTCCTATGATCCGCGACTTGACTCTCGGGAATCACACCGCTGTAATTACAGCAGCGACCACGTGTCGAACGTGGTCCGCAGCCGAGACGTCAGGGGTGATCAGGGTGAACAGCGCCGAATTCCACACCGGAGTGCCGGAGGACTGGCACGTCGACCCGGTGGCCCTCGGGGTCCCCGGGGTCCGACGAGCCGACGCCGACGAGGAGAACCCGCTCTCCTGGCAGGTCGACTCGCTCTGCGCGCAGACCGACCCGGAGGCGTTCTTCCCCGAGAAGGGCGGCTCCACGCGCGAGGCCAAGAAGATCTGCGGATCCTGCGAGGTCCGGACGCAGTGCCTCGAGTACGCGCTCGAGAACGACGAACGCTTCGGCATCTGGGGCGGACTGTCGGAGCGCGAGCGCCGCAAGCTGCGCCGTCGCGCCTAGGCGGACCACCCCACCGCCACCCGGCCGGGAGGCACGGTGCGCGCCCGCCCCGCACCGAGCGGTGACCAGGTGCACAGGTTCACGGCGCGCCGTCGTCGCGGACCGGCGCCGCGCCTCCAGACCGTAGAGTGACGCGCGTCATGCAGCCCAGTCCCGCGCAGTCCCGGCCCCAGTCCGAGTCCGACCGGTCCCGGTCGGACCTCGACCAGCCACGCTCCGGACGACCCCGCGTCACCGCGGTCCTGGTCGCCGCGAACGGCGGGGAGCAGGTCGACCGCACCCTCGACGCCCTCGTCGCACAGACGCGGCACCCGGACAACCTCGTCGTCGTCGACCTCGGGTCGACCGACGGCTCGACCGCCGACATCGCCCTCGGCGGTTCCGCGGGCCTCGTGCGCCTGCCCGCCGGACGTCCCTTCGGCGAGGCCGTCGCCCGCGCCGAACGCGAGGCGCCGCTCGCCGAGGACGTCGCCCCCGCCGACGAGTGGCTCTGGGTCCTCGGGCACGACAACGCCCCGGCGCCCACCGCGCTCGAGGCCATGCTCTCCGCGGTCGAGATCGCCCCCTCGGTCGTCGTCGCCGGCCCGAAGCTCGTGTCGCCCGACGACCCCTCGGTGATCCGAGCGTTCGGCGAGAGCACGACCCGCACCGGCCGGTCGATCACGCTCGTCCAGGACGAGCTCGACCAGGGCCAGCACGACCGGGACACCGACGTGCTCGGCGTCGCGGCGGCGGGCATGCTCGTGCGCCGCTCGGTCTTCCGCGAGCTCGGTGGCTTCGACCCGGCGCTGCCCGACGTCGACGCCGCGCTCGACCTCTGCATCCGCGCCCGGCTCGCCGGGCACCGCGTCGCCGTCGTCCCGGACGCCCGCGTGGCGAGCGCCGGCCCGATCGAGGAGTTCGGGCGCAAGCGCGTGTCCGAGGCCCGTCGGGTGCGCATGCACCGGCAGGCCCAGCTGCACCGACGCCTGACCTACGCACCGGCCGGGCTGCTCTGGCTGCACTGGCTCACCCTCGTGCCGTTCGCGATCGGGCGCGCCGTCGGACACCTCGTCGCGAAGCACCCCGCCGCGGTGTCGGGGGAGCTCGCGGCGGCGTTCGCGGTGGCCTTCGGCGGCGGCGTCCGTCGTGCGCGCCGCAGCATCGCCCGGACCCGACGGGTCGGGTGGGCCGCGGTCGAGCCGCTCCGGGTCAGCTGGCGCCGCGTCCACGAACACCGGACCACCTCGCGCGACGTCGAGCTCGCCCGGGTCGAGGACGCCCCGATCGCCCGCGCCTCGTTCCTCGGCGACGGCGGCGTGTGGGTCGTGCTCGCCGCGGCCGTGGTCAGCGCCGTCACGCTGTGGCCGCTGCTCGGCAGCCCGGCGCTCACCGGCGGGGGACTCCTGCCGCTGAGCACCGACGTCGGACGGCTCTGGCAGAACGTCGGCTACGGCTGGCACGCCGTCGGCACCGGGTGGACCGGTCCGAGCGACCCGTTCGCCGCGGTCGTCGCGGTGCTCGGCACGCTCACCTGGTGGTCGCCCTCGACCTCGGTCGTCCTCGTGATGCTGCTCGCGATGCCGGTGTCCGCGCTCGGTGCCTGGTTCGCCGTGCGCAAGGTCACGACGCGCACCTGGGTCCCGGTGATCGGTGCGACCCTGTACGCCCTCGCGCCGTCGCTCGTCGGCGGCGTCACCACGGGGCACCTCGGCGCCGTCGTCGCCCACCTGACGCTCCCGTGGCTGCTGCTCGCGGTCCTCGAGGCGCACCGCTCCTGGGCGTGGGCGTCCGGGGCCGCGCTGCTCTTCGCGGTCGTCGCGGCGTCCGCGCCGTCGCTGCTGCCCGTGCTCGTGATCGGGTGGTTCGTCTCGGTCGTCGTCGGCTGGCGACGGGCGCACCGTCGGGTGTTCATCCCGGTCCCGGCCGCCGTGCTCTTCCTCCCGCTCGTGCTCACGCAGGTCGCCCGGGGCAACCCGCTCGCGATCGCCGCCGACCCCGGTGTCCCCTCGGCGACGCCGGTCCCCTCCGCGCTGCAGCTCGCGATCGGTCAACCGCTCCCGGACTGGAGCGGGTGGCTGCCCGCGGTCGCCGGGGTGGACGCCGCGCTGGTCGCGGTCGTGCTCCCGGTCGTCATGGCCGTCCTCGTGCTGCCGGTCGCCGCGCTCGCGGTCGGTGCGCTGCTCGGGCACCGCTGGGCCGTCGCCGGTACCGCGCTCGTCCTCGCGCTCCTCGGGTTCGCGACCGCCTTCGCCGCGACGCACGTCACCGTGACCGGCGTCGGGTCCACGACCGCGATCGTGTGGCCGGGCAGCGGCCTGTCGGTGTACTGGCTCGCGCTCGCCCTCGCCGCGTGCATCGGGGTCGACGTCCTGCCCCGGGTCGCCCCGGTCGCCGGGCTCGTCGCCACCGTCCTCGCCGGGGTCGCGGTCGCGCCGTCCTTCGCCGCGTTCTTCCTCGGCACGGCGGTCATCCAGCCGACCACCGGCCGGGTCCTCAGCGCTTACGTGAACGCCGAGGCGCAGGCGAACCCGGAGGTCGGCACGCTCGTGGTCTCGCCGCAGACCGACGGGTCGCTCGCGGTCGCGCTCGAGCGCGGGCAGGGTTCGACGCTCGACGACCAGTCGACCCTCGACGCCACCGCGCTGCGGCTCAGCCCGGCCGGGGCCCGCCTGACCACGCTCGCCGGCAACCTCGCGAGCCGGAGCGGCTACGACCCCGAGCCCGCGCTGCGCTCGCTCGGCATCTCGTTCGTGCTCCTCGAGGGCGCACCCGACGACGCCTCCGCGCAGGCCGTGCACGACCGTGCCGTCGGGGCCATCGGGCAGGACGCACGGTTCACGAGCATCGGCGAGACCGCCACCGGCCGCCTGTTCCACTACGAGGGCGACGTCGACCGCGTGTCGACCGGCTCCGCCGCCACCCAGGCGACGCACGTGCTCTACCTCGTGGTCCTCGGCGTGGTCTTCGGCGCCGCGGCCCTGCTCGCGGTGCCGACCGCCCCGCGCCGACGCCGCGCCACCTCGAACGTCATCGAGGCCGAGGAACCCGCCACCACCTTCGATGAGGAGCGCGACGAATGAGCACCGGTCCCGCCACCGTCCGCCGCTGGCTCGTCCGCGGCACCGCGACCGCCGTCGCCGTGGTCGTCGCGGCCGGCGCCGTCACGGCGGCCCACGCGATCGGCACGGGGAGCGACCCCGACCGTCCCGCCGGCCGCACCGTGACCCCGGTCCCCGCCGCCGCCGAGCGGGTCTGTGCCGGCAGTGCCCTGCGCCTGTCGGACGACTCCGGCAACGACGCCACGAAGGCGAGCACCGTCGGCTCCGCCTCGGTCGCGACGGCGACCACGGGCTCGACCGTCGAGCGGAGCGAGCTGAGCGGCTCCACCACCGGGAGCAGCGCACCGCAGCTCCTCACCGCCCCGGCCGGCCGGACGACCCCGCAGGTCGCCGGCAGCAGCAGCCAGAGCGTCTCGTCGGGTGACCTCGTCGGCACCGCCGCGGCGTCCTGCGACGACCCGGGCCAGTCGACGTGGCTGGTCGGCGGGTCGACGGAGACCGGTCGCACGAGCCTCATCACGCTGTCGAACCCGACCGACGTCAACGCGACGGTCGACCTCGCGGTCTACGACGGCTCCGGGCAGGTCAGCGCACCCGGGACGACCGGCATCGTCGTCGCCCCGAACACGCAGAAGGTCGTGCCGCTGTCGGGCTTCGTGTCCGACCAGGGCTCCACGGTCGTGCACGTCACGTCCTCCGGCGGCCAGATCGTCGCGCACATGCAGGAGAGCATCGTGCGGACGCTCACCCCGGGCGGGTTCGACATCGTCTCCGGCGGTGCCGCTCCGGCGCAGCGCCAGGTGATCCCCGCGGTCGTGCTCGACCAGGCGCAGGAGGCCCAGAGCGGGGACGACGCCGCGGACGCCGGACCGATCGTCCGGATCTTCGTGCCCGGGACCCGCACCGCCCGTGTCACGCTCGGCATCACCACCGCGGACGGCGGCGGGTCGACCGTGAACGCGACCGCGGAGCCGGGTGTCGTCACCGACGTCGCGCTCGACGACTTCCCGGACGGGCGCTACTCCTTCACGGTGACCGCGACCGAGCCCGTCGTCGCCGGTGCCCGCACCACGACGCCGACCGAGGACGGCCGCACCGACCTCGGCTGGTTCGCGTCCGCCGAGCCGCTGACCGACCGCACGATCGCGGCCGTGGCCCCGGGTGACGCGCCGCAACTGTCCTTCGTGAACCCGACGCGTTCCGACGCCCGGGTGACGATCCGCTCGGGAGACGCGGAGCAGCGGGTCGAGGTGGCCTCCGGCTCGACGGCGACGGTCTCGGTGCCGGTGTCCCAGCAGCTCGTGATGACGGGGACCGAGGGGCTCGTGGCCGGGGTGTCGTACGCGGGCAGTGCGGGCATCGCCGGCTTCCCGGTCCGCGCGGCCACCGAGGCGTCGACACCGCTGCGGATCTACCCGTAGCGGGCACCGCTGCAGGGTCGGCCCGGGCGGTCCCCGCCGCGGGCGCGGCCGGCCCGGTCGTCGCCGTGCGGCATCCCCGACCGGGGGAGCCGCCGCGTCACCAGTGGCGGTAGCGGTCCGGCGCCAGGTCCCACGGGTCCTTGTCGAGCAGCTCGCCGACGGCACGGAACACCGCGGTCTCGATGATGACCCGGCGGTCGGTGTCGTCCTTCTCGGGGCTGTGGGTGACCCGTTCGACCGGGATCCGGAACAGCGTCACACGACGCTCGTCACGGTCCACGCGCCATCGGGGCATGCGCTCCGGCACCGGCGCCACCGTCGGCATGTCCGCGACCTGGAAGACGACGCCGGCGAGTTCCTCCGGCCAGAGCCCGAGCAGGTAGTGGGCGGTGTCGCCGACGATCCGGTCGAACAGCTCGGCGCGGGTGATCACCGGTGCGAGGTGCGGCCCGGTCACGCTCGACCGTCCGCCGCGCCCGTGTCGGGAGCGTCCCCTGGCGCGGTCGACCGGGGTGACGAGACGCGGCTTGCGGAACATCCCGCCATCGTACGCGGCGACGACCGCCGCGACGCGGGACCGACCGACGGGCCCTCCGGTAGGGTCGGTGCCGGTATGGACGTGCGGATCTGCAGCAAGGTCGCCTGTGGCGGCAGCGCTGCGGCGACCCTGACGTACGACTACGCGGACTCGATGGTCGTCGTCGGACCGCTCTCCACACGCGTGGAACCGCACGGCTACGACCTGTGCGCCCGGCACGCCGCGCGCCTGCGGGTCCCGCTCGGCTGGGACGTCGTGCGCCGCGGCCCGGTCCGGCGCGAGTCCGACTGACGCGACCGCGAGGGGCCGCCCGGTGCGACGGTCCGCCACGGTGTGCCGGCGCGCAACCGACCGACCCCGTCCGCGAGACGGGCCGTCCGACGCCCGGTGCGACGGCCTGGAGGCGCGACACCGGTCCGTGACGTCGTCTGACGGTCCGCCGGACCCACCGTGCGAGACTGGCGCCATGACCACGGACGCCCGCACCGCCGCACCGTTCCGCATCGCCGACCCGGCCCTCGCCGCCGCCGGCCGGCACCAGGTCCGGCTCGCCGAGAACGAGATGCCCGGCCTGATGGCCCTCCGCGAGGAGTTCGGTCCCTCGCAGCCCCTCGCGGGTGCCCGGATCGCCGGCTCCCTGCACATGACCGTGCAGACCGCGGTCCTCATCGAGACCCTCGTGGCGCTCGGCGCGCAGGTGCGCTGGGCGAGCTGCAACATCTTCTCGACGCAGGACGAGGCCGCCGCCGCGGTGGCCGTCGGGCCGCACGGCACCCCGGACGAACCGGCGGGCGTCCCCGTGTTCGCGTGGAAGGGCGAGACCCTCGACGAGTACTGGTGGTGCACCGAGCGCATCTTCGACTGGAGCGCCGAGGCGGCCGTCGCCGGCGCGACCTGGACCGGCCCGAACCTCATCCTCGACGACGGCGGCGACGCCACGATGCTCCTGCACACCGCGGCCGACGCCGAGGCCGCCGGGGCCGCTCCCGAGCCCGGTCCCGACGCGAGCGCCGAGTGGCGGATCGTCCTCGACACGGTCGCGGCGTCGCTCCGCAGGTCGGGCGACCGGTGGACCCGCATCGCGGCCGACGTGCAGGGCGTCACCGAGGAGACGACCACGGGCGTGCACCGCCTCGTCGAGCTCGCGCGGGACGGCGTGCTCCGGTTCCCGGCGATCAACGTCAACGACTCCGTCACGAAGTCGAAGTTCGACAACAAGTACGGCATCCGACACTCGCTGCCCGACGGCCTGAACCGGGCGACGGACGTCCTCATCGGCGGCAAGGTCGCCTTCGTGGTGGGCTACGGCGACGTCGGCAAGGGGGCCGCCGAGGCGCTCCGCGGCCAGGGTGCGCGCGTGATCGTCAGCGAGGTCGACCCGATCTGCGCCCTGCAGGCGGCGATGGACGGGTACCAGGTCGCCCGCCTGTCCGACGTCGTCGGCCAGGTGGACATCGTCGTCACGTGCACCGGCAACCTCGGGGTCGTCGGGGTCGACGACATGCTCGGGCTGAAGCACCTCGCGGTCGTGGCGAACGTCGGGCACTTCGACAACGAGATCGACGTCGCCGGGCTCGAGGCGCTGCCCGGTGCCGAGAAGGTCGAGATCAAGCCGCAGGTGCACGAGTGGCGGCTGCCGACCGGGCGGTCGATCCTGGTGCTCAGCGAGGGGCGGCTGATGAACCTCGGCAACGCGACCGGGCACCCGTCGTTCGTGATGAGCACCTCGTTCACGAACCAGGTGCTCGCGCAGATCGAGCTGCACACCCGGCGCGACGCCTACTCGACGGGCGTGCACGTGCTGCCGAAGCACCTCGACGAGAAGGTCGCGCGCCTGCACCTCGACGCCCTCGGCGTGGGGCTCACCGAGCTCCGACCGGAGCAGGCCGCGTACATCGGGGTGCCGGTCGAGGGGCCGTACAAGCCCGAGCACTACCGGTACTGAACCGCCCCTGGTCCGCTCGCCACCCGCTCGTCAGCGCGGGAAGCCCGGGGGCCGCGCCGTCGCGGTCGCCGCTGCGCGGTCCAGCAGCGCTGCCCGCGCACGCAACGCCGTGCGGTCGCGGTCCCGGCGGAGCACGACGACCCCGGCGAGGAACACCTCGGCGGGGACCGGCGGCACGGGGTGCACCGACGGCACGACCTCGGCTGCGAGCCGCTGGGCCGTCGCCGCACGGGCGTCCGGACGCATGTCGGCAGCGCCGCGGAAGAACGCGCCGAGCCGGTTCTCGAGCCGCTGCGGCAGCGCCGAGACGTCGGCGACCGCGGCCCACCCGACGAGTTCGGCGGGGAGCACCACCTGCGTGGGCCGGGCCCGCACGGCTCGCTCCTGCTGGACGACCGTGCCCGCGAGGAGGTCCCCGAGCCGCCGGGGCCGCGAACCGAACAGGGCCACGAGCAGCGCGATCGACCCGGCCGACCCCCACAGCTCGAGCAGCCCCACGAGCGAGCGGGTGAACGTCTGCCGGAACCCGACCGCGCCCCCGTCGAGCCGGACGACCCGCGTGCCGGTGGCGTACCGCCCGACGCTCTTGCCGCGCGTGACGGCCTCGAGCGCCGCCGGGACGAGGACGAACACGACGACGAGCACCGCGATCGACAGCGCTGCCTCCCACGCCGGGTCGACGCTGCTCGGCCACAGCCGCGAGGTGCCGACGAGGAGCATCACGTACAGGGCGAGCAGGCACACCGCGTCGAGGAGGCCCGCGGCGAGCCGGAGCGCGATGCCCGCCGGCTGCACGTCGAGGGCGACGGCCTCACCGACCACGAGCTCGTCGGCCGTGTCGTCGAGCGCCCGGACGAACCGGGCGTCGGCCAGGTCACGGGGCACGCGCGTCGTCGACATGGGATCATTCTGGCGGAGACCGGCGTCGACCGCCCGCGCGACGGTCGACACGACGACGGGGGAGACGACGTGGACCTGGACGCCTACGACGAGGTGCACCGCGACCGCTGGGGCGCGCTCGACCGGCTCGCCCGACGGCGCCCGCGCACCGGGCAGGACGTCGACCACCTGGTCGCCGGCTACCAGGAGGCCGCGTCCGACCTCGCGCGCATCCGCGGCGCCGCACCGCGGACCGTGACCGGCGACCGGCTGTCGCTCACCGTGTTCCGTGCGCGGCTCCGCTTCACCGGCACCCCGGTCGACCCGCTCACCGCCGTGACCGCGTTCTTCGTCCTCCAGCTGCCGGCCGCGCTGTTCCGGATCCGCTGGCTGACGCTCTGGGTGGCCGCAGCGACCGTGGTGGTCGCGGCCGTCGTCGCGGTGTGGATCAGCACGACACCGGGTGCGGTCGACACCTTCGGCACAGCGGAGTCGCTGCGCCGGTACGCGACCGAGGACTTCCAGGCCTACTACTCCGACCACGGGCTGGGGGCCTTCACGGCGCAGGTGTGGACGAACAACGCCTACATCGCTGCGAGCATGGTCGCGTTCGGGATCACCGGGCTGTTCGTGCCGTACTCGATCGGGCAGAACGCGATCAACCTCGGGGTCTCGGCGGCGATCATGCACTCCGAGGGCCGCCTCGGCGACTTCTTCACGTGGATCGCACCGCACGGGCAGCTCGAGCTGTACTCGATCTTCCTCGCCGGCGCGGCGGGCCTGGGCATCGCGTGGTCCTGGATCGCCCCGGGGGAGCGGACGCGGGCGCAGGCGCTCGCCGAGGACGGCCGGGCCCTCCTGTCCGTCGCCGTCGGCCTCGTCCTCACCCTGCTGCTCTCCGGGCTGATCGAGGGCGTCGTGACCCGGCAGGACTGGCCGTGGCCCGTCAAGATCGGGATCGGCACGGTCGCCCTCGCGGCGGTGCTCTGGTACCAGTGGGTCCTCGGCGGCCGGGCCCACCGTGCCGGACAGCGCGGCGACGTCGAGGAGTTCGAGCGCGGCGCGACCGCGCTGACGGCCGGCTGACCCGACCGCACCGACGGCGGACCGGTCCGACGGCTCACCGGTCCGACGGGGCGGGCGCGGGGCGCGCCTCCCGGCCGCTACAGGCGACCGCCCGCCTTCGCGCGGATGTACGCGTCGGCGACCATGAACCCGATCGAGTTCGAGGGCACGTACACGCTCCCCGAGGCGCAGCTCGACCGCTTCCTCATGAAGCTCGTCCTCGAGGTCCCGCCCCGCGACGTCGAGTGGCAGGTGCTCCGTCGCCACGCCGACGGCTTCGTCCCCCGCGACGTCCGGTCCGCCGGGGTCTCCCCCGTGCTCGGCGTGGACGAGGTCC